>JACIXR010000008.1 GCA_014360495.1 bacterium | reverse complement strand
AAATCCTCCAAAGCGGAAGCCATAGCTATGTTTTGAAATTCGTGGAAGTCTATCAACTTCCTTTCCTTCCCCGGGTCTCGGAAGAAGCCATAGGTGGCGTTCATCCTCTCCTCGGGAGATGGTAGGGATACGCTATCAAATGTTAGGGAGGGCTCATTCCAAGCCTTTCTAAGGTTCTCCTCGCTCTTGTATTTCTCCTTAAGCCATTGACGAAAGGCTTCCTCAAAGACGGGCTCACAACAGTTCAACTTGGCTCCACCGGCATCGTAATAGAACCATTCACCAGTGTTCTGAGCCACTGGCATATATCCTATAATGTGGTCGCCGTACTTCGTCTCAAGATGCTTAACGAGCTTCTTCAAAGCTTCAACTGCATCCTTTTTCCATTCGGGAGAAGCAACGCTTATCCCTTCCTTTCCTCCTATCGTCACTACCTCCTTCACATCCACCCATTTTCCGTTCTCCAATTTTTTGAATACCATTATCGCCTCAGGGTGTTCGTTTTTCCACCAATCAGGAGTAGCCACCCCTACTCGAAGTATGAGAAGAGCATTGGGATTAAGGGCGAGGATTTTATCTATTTTCTCATCCACCCAGTGATAGTCAAACTCCTCCCCAGGGCAAGTTATCCAGGCATAAATGTCAGCATAACCGATGAGGTCAAAACCCTGCTTTTTCGCTATCCCAATTGTATGAAATGTCCTCTCATTCTCCCTGACAGCATGGTAGATTAAAGGAGTGTGGGGAATCTCGTCAACGAAGAGAGTAGGTGTTCCCTTTAAAGAGCGCACGGAGGCGGTTAAGCAGAAGGCTAATGATAAAAGGCTAAATAGGTTAAAAATCACAACCCATTTATTCATATTCTTAACCTCTCCTTTCCTAGCAATTATATTAAAACATTTTAAACATTTTATAAAATGCGTGAATATTTAAGTGGCTTTTTAAAATAGTAATCCTCTTATAACATCAATGGAGGGACAGCTTTACACAACTGAACCGAGATGAGAAATGCCGGCGACTCGCATAGGAATAAGCCTTCTAATTCCCCTTTCCTTCGCTTCTCAAACAAACCTATCCGCGATATCCTTATCCAATCTAATAAGTTACCATAGGTTTATGTGCATATTTTGTTAGAATTAGACCCACATCAATGGCTCAAAATTTTGATATTACCTACCTAGCCTATCTCCTTTTGTTGTCAGATAACTCTGGAGCATTTTTTTCTCCTATTGAAGCCCTGCACCCAATTCTTTTTCTCTCTTGAAAAGTATTTTCGCTTTTGCCTCTTCCACTTTCGCAGCAGGACGATTTCCAAGCTTCTCATAAGCTACGCTTAAATGATATCTTATCTCCCAGTTAGCGGGCCTCCGTTCCGCCGCTGCCTTCAATAGCTTCAAGCCCTTTTCCACCTCTCCCAGCTTGACATAAGCCCAGCCCAAGCTATCAAGTATCTCCGGGCTCCTGCTCTTTTTTATCGCTCTTTTCAATAGCTCCACCGCCTCCTCCAACCTCTTTCCCTCCTCTACCCAAATATAGGCGAGATTGTTTAGGGCGTAGGGATTAGATGGCTCAAGCTCCACAGCTTTGGCGAAGGACTTCTCTGCCTCGTCTACTTTCCCTGCCTCCAGCTGGCAATTTCCAAGAAGATAATACAAATCAAAGCTCGGCTTGCGTTGAATAGCCTTCTTGAGCACCTCCTCCGCCTTATCCAATTTCCCCATAGTGAGATAAAATAGGGCAATCTGTGTCACCATCTCGCTTCGCTCGGGATGTTTCCTTAGGGCGGCAGCGAACTCTTTTTCCGCTTTTTCCCTTTTTCCATTGAATAGATAATAGCGACCTAAAATAAACTCCCTCCAATCCCTGACGGGAAAGGAACGAAACGAATAATAGAGATAGCCGAAAATAACAACAAAAATCAAAACCCAGATGCTATTCCTCACATTTCACCCCTGATATAACCCTCTCAACCTTTCCCAAATCCCTGAACACTTCAATATCCTTAAAACCATTTTTTGAGAGCAACTCCCTTACTTTTTCACTTTGCCCTTCCCCAATCTCCAAAAGCAGAAAACCACCCGGAAGGAGTATATCCCTCGCTCGCCTCACGATTTCCCTTATCACTTCCAGTCCATCCTCGCCGCCATCCAATGCCTTGATAGGCTCATATAGGCGAATCTCTAAAGGAAGGGAAGGAAGTTGAGAGGTTGGGATGTAAGGTGGATTTGAAACGATGCAAGTTGCCTTGGGGAGCTGTATGTCTCTTATATCACCTCGCTTAAAGATAACCCTATCGCTCACCTTGTTAATCCTCGCATTTATCCTTGCCAAAGAAATCGCTTCCCTACTTATATCTATCCCGATTATGGATAGCTTGGGGCAGAGACGAGCCAAGCCTATAGCGATGGCTCCGCTTCCCGTCCCTACATCTATGACTACGCCCTCTTTATCCTTGAGCTTCTTTTCGGCTACCTCCACTAAAATCTCCGTTTCCGGACGAGGGATGAAAACGCCTCGTCTAATCAATAAATGGAAGTCCATAAAGGGGTAAAAACCGGTTATATATGGAAGTGGTTCATGCCTTTGCCTTCTTTTTAGCAGGAAGCGATAATAAGAGAAAATAGGAGGTAGAATTGGCTTAGGGAGAAGTGTGATTAGCTCCTGATGAGAGATGGAAGCTGCGGATTGAAGGAGGATTCGCGCGGAGACATGGGGGTCAGGGACCTTCGCCTCCCTTAGAAGGCGCAGGCCCCATAGGAGAGCTGCCCTAAATGTTAGCGGCCTCATTGCTTCTCTCCTGAGAGCATTTTTTCCTGTAGGGCTAAGGCATCTATTATCTCATCCAGATCACCATCTAAAATATCGTCAAGCCGATAAATGGTCAAGCCAATTCTGTGGTCGGTAACCCTATTTTGAATGAAATTGTAGGTTCTTATCTTCTCGCTTCTCGCTCCCGTTCCTATCTGTGCCCTCCTTTGCGCTGCGAGCTCCTCCTCCTGCTGACGCCTCTTCATTTCCAAAAGATGAGCTCTTAATGTCCGCAATGCCCTCTCCTTGTTCTGCGATTGGGAGCGCTCGTCCTGACAAACGACAACTATCCCGGTTGGAATATGGCGAATCCTCACCGCGGTCTCGTTCTTCTGCATATGCTGACCTCCCGGTCCCGAGGAACGGAATGTCTCTATCTCCAAATCCTCCTCTTTAATCTCCACCTCTACCTCTTCTGCTTCAGGCAAAACAGCAACGGTTGCTGTTGAAGTGTGAATCCTCCCCCCACTCTCCGTCTCCGGTATTCTCTGCACCCTGTGAACACCGCTTTCATACTTCAATCGGCTATATGCTCCCTTTCCCTCAACTGTTATTATCGCTTCCTTATACCCTCCTAAACCCGTCATATTAGCGTGGATTATCTCCGCCTTATAGCCATGCCTTTCCGCATAGCGAAGATACATCCGCACAAGGTCAGCAGCGAAAAGAGCCGCTTCCTCCCCTCCAGTTGCAGCTCTAATCTCAATTATCGCCGTTCTGTCAGCATAAGGGTCGGGAGGGAAAAGCTGGGAGAGGATTTCCTCCTCCAATTTCTCCCTCTCCTCCCGCAATTTCTCTATCTCCTCCTCAGCGAGAGGACGCATCTCCGGGTCGTCAAGGAGTTTTTTCGTCTCCTTTTCCTCTTCAATATTTTTGTTGTATTTCTCATAGAGGGATAATATCTCTTCCAATTGCGTTAGACGCTTTGAGAGCTGGCGCATTTTCTCGGTATCAGAGATAACGGATGGCTTAGCCATCTCCTCCATTATCCCTTCATATTCCTTCTTCATTTCCTCCAACTTTTGAATCACTTTTCCCTCAAGCAATTCCTACCACCTCCTTCAGCGCCGCTATCGCTACTTCAATCTGTTCTTTGTCGGGTTGTTTTGTAGTTATTCTCTGAAGAAGCAGCCCAGGTACGAGGAGGAAGTAAAAACGCTCGTCTCGTAAAGCAAGATAAATCAACTCAAAGGCAATGGGAAGGGCGAAGGGGAAGAAAAGGGTCTTACAGAAAAGGCTAAGGGGGAAAGCAAGTCCCTGCAAAGGAAGATAAAGGAAGAACAGGAGCAAAAGAACAAGGGCAAACAAGGTGGTTCCGCAGCGCATATGAATCGTTGGATAGGATTGTAGTCCTTCAGGTGTTAGCTCCGCCCCATCCTCAAAGCCATTTATCACTTTGTGCTCTGCTCCATGATATTGGAGGAGGCGTTTACCCGAGTGAAAGAGGGAGAATAGGAGAATATATAATATAAGAAACAAAATACGAACGGCTGTTTCAAATAGACTTGCTAAAAGGAATGAAGAACGAAAGAAACGAGAAATAAGGTCGGGCAAAAGAAGGAGGAACGCAAAAACCAGAACCAAGTTGAGAAAAAGTTTTAGAAGAGAGCCTTTATCAATTGAGACATTTTGAACATCCTCTGAGGAGGATAACTTCTTTGAAATAGAGTAAGCCCGCAAAGACATAGCAAGCGAGATAAAGAAAGCCAATATTCCTCGCAGAAAGGGCAGTCGTGAGAGGAAATTGATTTGGGGCAAGGGAGACAGGCTTGGGAACGATTCCTTATAAACAACCACCTCCTCCCCTTTCCTACAGGCAACAGCATAACAATAAGGGGAGAAAATCATAACACCCTCCAACACCGCTGAGCCACCTAAGAGGAAATTGCTCAATTCTTATTGTTCACTTCCCGCTCTTTTGCTGTTGTTCTTTCAATAGCTGAGAAAATAGGGGATGGCAGCGCCAGCACATATCCACTCTTATTTGGGGCTTCGTGGATATGGTCTTAAAGGTATAGCCACAAGCACAGGTGACGACGGATTCTACATATTTGGGATGGATATCCTTCTTCATCAGCCTAAACACCTCGCTATTTGGAATTCTTCATCATAAAAAATTATACCGAATAAATGCTTTATTTCAACCCCTTAGACATATAAACATTATTTACCGAATTTTTGATGTTGTTTATAATGTGGAATAGAAAGGAGAGGATGTTAAAATGACGGAAGAAGAACTGAAGAAACTTTCCCCCTCATATTTTCATCTCCGCTTGATGGAGAAAGCGAGGAAATCCCTCGCCTTCTCCCCTAATGTAGAGTTCAAGACTTGGCAGACAAAATTGAGGAGAAAGCTGAAGCAACTGCTCGGACCAATTTATAAGGACGAAGGACCGGTGGAATATAAGATTTTAGAGGAAGAAGATACACCGGAGTATTCGCTGAAGAAGATTTCCTTCTACAACACGCCGGATGTCCTTGTCCTCGCTTATCTACTCGTCCCAAAGGAAAAAAAGAAAAAATATCCTGCTATGGTTTGCCTCCAAGGGCATTCTCCAGGCGCCCATATCTCTATAGGAAGAGCATACAATAAAGAAGACGAGGAAAACATAGCTCAGGACAGAGATTTCGCCATTCAAGCAGTGAAAAACGGCTATGTTGCCCTCGCAATTGAGCAGAGGGCTTTTGGAGAGAGAAGGGAAAAGCTTCAAAAGATGCTCGCTCCTCATACCTGCCACGATGCGGTTATGCACGCCTTGATGCTTGGGCACACCTTCACCGCCGAAAGAATAGCGGATGTGATGAGGGGTATAGACCTTCTCTATCAGCTTCCCTTCGTTGACAGGAGGAAGATTGGCTGTATGGGGGAATCTGGAGGAGGAACGGTGACTTTTTATGCCTCCTGCATAGAGCCGAGAATCACCCTCTCGGTCGTTATTTGTGCCTTTTGCACTTACGAAGATTCCATTATGACCATATATCACTGCGCTGATAATTACATCCCAGGAGCGCTCCAGTATTTCGGGGAGGAGGACCTTGCTGGATTGATAGCGCCACGCCCATTCGTCATCGTCGCGGGAGAACAAGACCCCATTTTCCCCATCCACGGTGTTAGGAAGGCTTACGAGAAAGCTAAGTTGATTTATGAAAAGGCTGGCTATCCCGAAAGAGTTCAACTCGTTGTCGGTCCTGGGGGACACCGCAATTACGCTGACCTCGCTTGGCCAGTGATAAACAGGTTGATGTTCGGCTAAATGTAATCTTTTGAGAGAGGAGAAATGGAAAAAGTCAGTAACCTCAAACCTATTAGAGGAGTGAGGATTGTTAGAGGATTTTTCCTCCTGCATCTCTTTCTATTTTCCTTAGTGGCTTTTCCTCAAAGGGAAATTCCCCAGAGCGTTCAGGAGAAAGCCAAGCTGGTCGCGGAAAAAATAAAACCATCCATCGTGAAGATATTTGCCGTCCTTCCCTACTATCAACAGGGGAAGGAGATAAAGATGGAGGTCAGCGGAAGCGGGACGATAATCCATCCCGATGGCTATGTCCTCACTAACTATCATGTCGCAGGAAACGCCAAGTATGTGAGATGCATTATGTGGGACGGGGAGAAGATAGACGGAGAATATTACGCCGGCGACCCCCTTACAGACCTCGCTATAATCAAGCTTAAATCAGATAGAAAATTCCCCACCGCTAAATTCGGCGATTCCTCTAAACTGAGGGTCGGGGATTGGGTGATAGCAGCGGGGAGCCCCTACGCCCTCTCTCAATCTCTCACGCTTGGAATCGTCAGCAACACGAGGCTCGTCATCCCGGAGATATTTCGGGGAGAGGAAGTGGAAATTGAAGGAGAAAATGTGGGAAGTATGATAACATGGATAGGACACGACGCTCCAATCTACCCGGGGAACTCCGGAGGTCCGCTCCTCAATCTTGAGGGGGAAATAGTGGGCGTGAACGAGATAGCGATAGGCTTGGGAGGAGCGATACCAGGGAATATAGCGAAGAAAATAGCAGAGGAGCTGATTAAAAAGAAGGAGATAACGAGGAGTTGGCTGGGAATTGAAATCCAACCCCTGCTAACGACCTCGCGAATGAAGGAGGGAGTGTTAGTTTCGGGAGTGATTAAGGGTTCGCCGGCTGAGAAAGCGGGAATCCTTCCTGGCGATATAATCCTCCAAATCGGAGATAAAAATGTCAAAGTGGCTACGATTGAGGATATACCGGAATTCAATCAATTGACCTCCCAGCTTCCCCTTGATGGATTCACGAGGATTCTCCTCTTGAGGAAAGGGCTAAAGAGGGTCGTTTTCTTGAAACCGGTTAAAAGAGAAAGCACTTATTGCAAAACGAAGGAGATAAGAAGATTGGGGATAACAGCGAGGGATATATCGCTCAAAGAGGCTATGGAGCTTAAAAGGGATTCAAGGGAGGGTGTTGTTGTGACGGGAGTGAGACCGGGAGGAGCTTGCGGGGAGGCGAAGCCGGCGATAATGGAAAAGGATGTTATAGTAGAGATAGACGGGAAAAAGGTGAAGAATATAGAGGATTTAGAAAAAATATTGAGCGAGATAAAGGGCGATGCGGATGTTCTTGTCCGTTTTGAAAGGAAGAAGGAAAAGATGCTCACTGTTCTTCATTTGAAGGAGGAGAAGGAAACTGAAACTCCTCCCTACGCGAAGAAGGGTTGGTTGCCGATATCGGTGCAAAGCCTTACGGATGACCTGAGGGGAAAGCTGGGTATCAAGAAAAGAGGAGTTATTGTTACCGAGGTTTTCACAAAGGATAAGGCTTTTCCTCTAAAAGTAGGAGATATCATTGTGGAAATAAATGGTGAGGGTCTTCCCATAAGGTCGCCAGCCGATAAGGCTGTCTTCTTTGAGAGGCTAACGGATTATTCTGTTGGTGAAGAGATAGAGCTTACCTTGATGAGAGATGGACAGGAAACGATAGAAAGGGTTAGGTTGATTGAAGAGCCGAGGGGAAGGGATGAGGTAGCGAAATATAAGGATAGTAATTTAGGGATGACAGTTAGAGATTTATGCTTTGAGGATGTGAAGGAAATGGAAGAAGGGAAAGAAGGGGTCATAATTGAGGGGATAGAGGAAGGTGGATGGGCTTCAATAGCGGGTTTGGGCGTGAGCGATATAATATTGGAGGTTAACGGAAAGAAGGCGAAAAATGTAGAGGAATTCAAAAACACGCTGGAGGAACTAAAGAAGGCAAAACAGGACTTGGTTTTCTATATAGAGAGGGATACTGAGCACAAGTTCATTGAAATTAGAAAACAAGTTTGGGAGGTGAAAGAATGAAAAAGACTTTTTTGGTTTTGCTTTGTTTGCTGTTCGCGATGGGTGTTTACGCCCAGGTTGAGAAAGAAATGGTGAAGAAAGTCGTGGATACTTACAAAAACGCCGTTGTAACGGTTAGAGTGATTGTTAAGGAATGGAGCGTCTTTCAGGGGCAGGAAACAAGCAAGGAGGAGATGAAATACGAGGTAATAGGGACGGTTATAGATAAAAAAGGCACCATCGCTACCTCCTCATCCTCAATAGACCCATCAAAGGTTTTTCAGCAGATGTTTGGGGAAAGCGGTTACCAGATGAAAAGCGAGATAACAAGCGTGAAGATAATCTTGCCCGATAATAGGGAGATAGATGGGAAAATCGTTCTCAGAGACGATAAGCTCGACCTCGTCTTCATCAGACCAACGGATAAAAGCGTTGAGTTGGAATGTGTGGATTTGGATAACTCAGCAGAGCCCGAATTGATTGACGAAGTGATAGGAATCCAAAGGCTGGGAGAAGAGCAAGATAGGGCTATTTTCGTCTCCATTTCAAAGATAGGAGGGATAATAAATAAGCCGAGGAAATATTTTCTCCCTATGAGCGACTTCTCACCAGGTAGCCCTATATTCACACTGGATGGAAAGTTGGTCGGTATATGCTTGGCTCTGATGAGAAAGTCGGAAGAATCTCTATCCTTTTTCTCACCTTCTATGTTATTCTCCATCTCCCAATCTGATCCGTTTAGCTTTGTTATTCTTCCTGCGAAAACAGTGAAAGATAGCGCAGGACAAATCAAGGAGTAGAGCCATGAAGTGGTTTGATGAATCGGAAATAGAGGAAAGGAAGGACTTCCTAACCCGCCTTTGGAAGCTTGAAAAAGTTGATAGACCGGGTTATATGCTCAATGGTTTCGCCAGTGGAGAGGAAAACGACCCCGATAGACCACCTCCTGCGAGCACAAGAGAATGGTTTATGAATTGGGACTTGATGCTTAAATCTCAGCTCTACGAGATAAAATTGCGCAGCCAACTCAAAGATGATTACATTCCCCATCTTTTCCCCTATCTTGGAACTGGCGTTCTGGCGTCAGCATTTGGTTGTGAGGTTATTTATCCCGAGGTTGAACAACCCTGGACTAAGCCAATCGTTCACGAACCCGATGATGTTTATAAATTGAAGGAGCCTGAACCCACGGGCGGGCTTCTAAAGGATGTACTTGATTTGACCAAATTTATGGTGGAGAAAACAAACGGAGAATTGCCCATAAGGATGACGGATATTCAAGGACCTCTTGATACCGCCTCCCTGATTTGGGAATACTCCTCCTTCTTAACCGCTATGTATACCGCCCCGGATGCCGTTCATACCCTCCTTGACATGGTAACCGAGCTCATTATAGATTTTGTACCGATGCAGAAGGAACTCTGTGAGGAGTTCATCCCCAACCATTGTCCTGGAGTTTGGGTGCCGGAGGATTGGGGGATTTCCATAAGCGAGGACCTCGTAGCGGTTGTCTCCCCTCACTTATATGAGGAATTCGCCCTCCCTTACAATCAAAAGCTCGCAGATGCTTTTAACGGGCTTCACGTCCACTCCTGCGGAAACTTCGCCTTCAATTACGAGAACTTGAAGAAAATAAACAAGCTAAGGGGGGTTGATATGGGCGTCACCGAAACCGATTATCCCAAGGCGGTTGAGGTCTTGAAGGATACATGTCTCCTCATCCCTCGCATTGGCGGAGCGGGCAAGATAGGAATTGATTTTTCCTCAACTAATGAATATTTAGACTATGTAGTTGAGAATTCGGACGATGCAAACATCTTAATTTTCATAGACAAATTCGGCGAGAATGTTGACCTGGAGAAGCTGAAGGAGAAATACGAATGGCTTTGGAGAGAATAATAAATGGCTAAAGGTATTCGGGCAGACACTCCTTACATATTCTCTTAGGGAAGCAGTCTCTCTGCCCTCAGCCTTCCCCAAAGATTTGCTGGTCTAAAAGCCTCAGCGTAGAGGACCCCGCATTGAAGCCCTCGGAATTTAGCCATCGTCTCTATCAAGTTCAAAGGGTCGGATTGATGATGCCCGCTCAACCACTTATATTGGCTCTCGTGACACAATAGCATCTTCTTCTTTAGCTCAAAGAAATCCGTTATATCAACATACTCAGTTGGCTCAAAGCCTATCCCAGCGAGGGTATCCATATAGTAAATTGGGACGATGGGCTCATACGCTGGCTGCTCGGTTTTGAACAAGGGGAGCGTAGCGGTGAAGGAAGCTTCAAAGACGAGTTGAGATGTTATCGTGTGGTCGGGCATGTAATCGTTTGGACTATGCGTTATGATTAAGTCGGGCTTCGCAATCCTTATTATATCAACGACTTTCAGACGCATTTCCTTCGTTGGATAAAGGTCAAGGTCGCCAGCTATAGGTCCCAAGACCTCCGCACCAATCACCGCTCCCGCTCTTTTAGCCTCCTCATCCCTTATCCTCGCCAGCTCCTCAGGCTCTATATCCCTTCCACCCATATTGCCGCTGCAAAGATGAGCCATAATCACTTCATCTCCTCGCTTGGCGAATTTGGCGAGCGTCCCTCCGCAAAGTATCTCAAGGTCATCAGGGTGAGCGCCAACAGCTAAAACCCTCATTCTCTCATCCCTCCCCTTCAATTACATTCAGGGATTAGAGGACCGGCGAGCTCCTTGAGGAAGAACAGCTTGCCGGGGAGGGTGGGCATAAAGCTGCTCGGAACCCATATATCGGGTCCATATCTCAAAGTAACCCAAAGGCTCATCCCCTGCCACATCATACCCCTTCCAAGGGCTCCATCAGCCCCTCCTATTATCTTATCCGCCTTCAGGAAGATTCCCGGTCCGATAGTGTTGGCAAAGCATGGGACAAGGGTTGTCCTGCTCTTGAAGCTCGTTATCGCATTCTGCTCTATCGTCAAGGGATGAAGCTTCGCCCCCAATCTGTATTCCTGTCTTTTCCACTCGTCCACGGAGGAGAATTCTTCCGCGAAATGAGGCTCCCAAAAAGCTATGTGGAAAACCCTTCCGATGCCGAACACGAGAACCATCCTCGCCCCTTCTTCTCTTAATTCACCAATTTTCTCCGGATATTTCGGAAGAAGCTCCTTCGTGGCGAAGAAACGCTGATTTTCCGGGACAGTGAAATCTCCCAATGGTCCATAAAAAGCATTCTCCATTGCGTTTTGGAAGGCTCCCGGAGCAGTGGGCGGCAGGGTATTACCATCCTTATCGCTCCATTCGTCCATATTGAAACCGTAGATATGTTTGCAGTCCACTCCCCATTCCTTGAGGAAATAAACAACCCACTTATACATCCCCATAGGACCTACAGGGAGGATTAAAATAAGCTTTTGCCCTCTTTCCTTTGCCTCACAAATCTCAACCGCTATCTCGTGTCCCATCTTCATGTTGAACTCCTCAAGCGTTTCACAGGGAACGGGTTTGAAATCCTTATGCCACCAAGCCTGCCTCTCCGTTATCGCATCTGGAGGATTTGAACAGCATCTATCTATCTTCTCCAAATCCCAACCCTTGGGAAAGAAATTCTCCAAAAGCGAACCCTTGATTGTGCTGAGCAAATCCACATCTATCGCCTCCTTTTATCTTTTCCTCTCAAGGATAAATATCGTCTCCTTGTCAGTCAATAGTCTAATTCTTCCCTCTTTAGAATTATGTTCCTCCTTTTTTATTTCCTTGAAGGAGAGTGGGTCAAGGTATCTCACCTCAAATCTGCCAGAAACACCTTTTATCTCCGCCTCTCCACCTTCGGGAAGATAGATTATAAGATTAGTTTTATCTTCAGATGCCATGCAAGCTACATTCTTCCCCCTCTCTATCTCATAATATGGTCTCATCTTCCACCAGGGAATGGAGCTAAGAACTTGGAACATAAATTTTAAATGGGGATAAAGGAGTCCAGCTGGTTTCATTAGAGCTCCCCAAGTGCTGAACATCGGCTGTCCACCTCCCCTACCTACTTTCCTCGGCGGCTCAACATCGTCCCCATAGGCGAGATAAGCTCCACTCAATATGATTGTCCAAGACCCCCTTCTCAAATTATCAACATCTAGTCCCGCTTCCTTCTGATAAATGTTGCCTTCCCAAATACACTCGTGGGCAAGGATTGGCTTCTCCGCCACTTTTCTCATTTCTTCCATTACATTCCTATATTTCCCGTAATTCCAATCCGTCAGCTTATCCTGTAAAGTGAAATAATCATAAGCAAGGGAGCGACAAATTTGAGGTGCCCTTTTGCTATAATCCCAGGAATGAACGCTTATCAGTCTTTTCCAGGGGTCGTATTTCCTTATCAATTGGAGAATTTCCATCACTTCCTCAGCTTTAAAACCCTCTTCCCATTCCGATATAGGTTGGAAAGTTACATTGTAAAAACCCGCCCAGCGAGCAGTCCAATACCTAATGAAATTTTCCCATTCATCCATCGGCATTCTCGGCACCCCGTTTGTTCCACCGAATATGCTGAAGGGTATAAGAAACATATTTCTCTTTTTCAGGGCAAGGATTACTTTGTCCATATTTCGCCAGAAGTGGAGGTCGTAGCGAGAAAAATCCAGACCTTCCCCTGTATTAATCCAGGGAGCACGATAGCTGACTCCTGGTATCTGGCTTATGCCGATATGGGGACCAACGATTGTGTTGAAGCCGTAGCTTCTGATAAAGTCAAGCGTTTCATCCAAGACATTTAGGTCGGGCAAGCTATCCACCATTCCCAAACAGAACGCAAACATATAGAAAGGAGTTCCATCAGAATAGCTCAACCATATCTTATTTTTAGGATATACACGCAAAGGTCCCTTAATCTTGGAGGGAACACAAACAAATTTCCCTTCTACTGTCTTATTTGAGGAATCGGAAAAATATATTTTATAGCTCCATTCCCCCTCCTCATCCGGCATAAATCGGATTTTCCATATCAACCCGCCATCGTAGAAACCGAAAATCTTGAGCGTTCTTTTACTTTTTGAATGAACAAATTCGCCTATTAAGTAAACATCTTTGAAAGGGTTGTCGTAAAATTTTCCTCCCTTTATAGAAAGCTCAAACAAATCCCATTTCCCTATCCTTTGCTCGGCTTCGCAATAAGAACTACCGAAAAGGAGTAAAACAAGGAGGAGGAAAATGGGGAACAGGATTTTATCTATGTCTCTTCTCATAATCCTTTCCTTTTCTCTTCAAGGGGGGAATGACCTTATCCATGGGAAACGAAACGAGCAATTCCTTCCCTTTCTCAGCAACCTCAGGGGGCAATCTTCCTTCTTCTATCAGAAAGAGCAACCTTTCCCTTTCCGTCATTGGTTCTTTTGTTTTGGGGTTAATGGCATAAACTGCTCCACCTATAACTCGCGTTTCCACAATTCCCGCTCCCTCAGGATTGCCTTTGAGGTGCGGAGCGTCAAGGATGCCTAACTTCACAGCATTCGCTAAAACCTCAGGGTCAATTAGAGCGTCCTCTCGCCCTCCTCCAAGCAATTTGATGAATTCTATTATCAGCTTCGCCTCTTGAATCAATTGCCTCTTCCTTTCCTGCACGATTGGGTCCCTCGTCATATCGGGTAAACCGAACAAATAGTTTCCAATAACCCCCCTCGCAATCTTACAGGATTCAATTATCTCCTCCGCTCCCGCTGCGTGGTCACCCTCGCAGTAGCCCACTATATGGATTATGTACGGTCTCAAAGCAAGGGAAAGGGTTATTGAGGAAGCCAATTGACCTTTGGCTATGTTTAAGTCTGGGGAAAGAGAAAGGAGTCCAGTTCTAACTTGTCTGAAAGTGGTGAAATTATCATCGTGTAAGGATTCAACCATTTCGATCTTCGCCAAAGTTTTAGCCAAATCCATTGAGCCGAAGATATGAGGAGGTGTGTTAAGCATGTATTGGGCGACATAATGAGTAACTCCCAAGCGTTTAGCGTTATAGGCGCAGAGGTAGGCATCGGCTACCTCAAGGGCATCGTGGGCATCCCTTAATCCCCATTGATGGGGGTCGTTTATTTCAACGGGAATCCCCCTCTCCGCATGCCATTTAATCCCCTCTTGATTCTCCCTTATAGCTTGGAGAAGCGGTCTTTTAGAGCGTCCATCCAAGAGGCTATACCAGAATAAAGGGATTGCCGCCCAGGCGTTTCTTATAGTCTGCTGAGCCAGCTCCGCCCATTTCACCAAGTCGTTTGTCCCGGAATAGATGCGTAAAAGGGGGAAATTTCCACAACGTGTGGCTTCAAAAATAGCGAGCAGATGTTCTGGCGCCCGAATGGGCACACCACCAGCTCCATCAAGAGCAGGGTCCATCTCCTGAGGACGGAAGAAATGCTCCTGTGCATTTTGGTCTGGGGCTATGGAGATAACATCTAAAACCTTCGCTAATGCTACCTTGCGAGCGGCTGATATGGTTTCCTCAAGGGATGGTAGACCAAGATGATGGCGTAGAATTGGGTAGGGATGTTTCTTTCTTATTCTCTCAAGTAGAGTGTTACCGAAATCCTCTTCCTTTTCCTCTCTCTTTTCACCTTTTAGTATCGCTAAAATTTCTTCTTGGGGCTCCAAACCAGTGAAAACAGCGCTGAATATACCTATTTTCGCCGCTACATCACAAACTGGAGGCGTCCCACCAAATAGGAACACTCTGCCTTCCCTTAGCTTCCTCTTTTCTATCAGTTGTTGAAACTCGGATAAAAGTTTCTCCCCGACTTCCGGCGTAAGGCGATAGCTCACTCCCACGATATCCGGGTTGAACTCCTCTATAGCCTTTACAAAATCCTCAACGGGAACTGCCGGACCAAGGAAAATCGTCTCATAGCCGAGACTCTCAGCCAAGCGAAGAAAGTTAACAACGCCAGCGATGTGGATGCAATTTCCTATAGCTCCCGCTATTACCCTCTTCATCTAACCACCTCTAAAACCACCTTCTTAAGCTGTTCGGGAATGCCGACCTTAACTTCATACTTGCCCGGCTTGGGGACTTCAACCCAGAAATCCACTGCCCTTCTCTCCCTGGGCGCAAGGTCTACCCTATGGCTCTCTAAAAGATTTCCGTTGAGGTAAAGGTAAACGGGGCAAAGGTCTGAAATAGCTCCCTTATTACTCACAAGAAGTGAAATCCTTACAAGCTCTCCCGCTTTAGCCTTTACTTTCTCGGAGGATAAGAGAAGGCAGTCAAAAGCCGTCCTTATCATGCGACTGACCTTGAAGCTTCCCTTCAACCTTATATCGCCAGCCGAGCTACCCACCATAACATCAAAATCTCCTGGCTCAACGACTTTCCTCATGTTTATGTCGTAGAAGGCAAGGTCATCGGGCGTCAACTGGAACCTAACAACTGCGCTCTCACCAGGTGCAAGCTTTATCCTCTTGAATCTCTTCAGCTCCATAACTGGGCGCGCAAGGGAGGCAATTACATCGCGCAGATACAATTGTGCCACCTCTTCCCCTTCCCTATTTCCTACATTTGACACCTCAAAGCTTATGAATACGTTGCCTCTGTTCTCATCCGCTTCTATCTTTAAGTTCTTGTATTCAAATTTCGTGTAGCTCAAGCCGTGTCCGAAGGGGAAAAGAGGCCAACCAGGCATATCCACATAGTCATAGCCTCTTCCTGTTGGCTTGAAGTTGTAATAGAGAGGGAGCTGACCAACATATCTAGGCCAAGTGAAGGGAAGCTTGCCTCCGGGATTGTTCTCCCCGAAGAGGGTCTCCGCTATCGCCGTCCCACCCTCTTGACCGGGATACCAAGCCATTAAAATCGCTGGAACACTGTCTATCCAATCGCCTGTTACTGCGCTCCCAGCAATTATCACGACCACCGTGGGCGTTCCAGTTTTAACAACCTCCTTTATCAGTTCCTCCTGGAAACCGGGTAAATCTATATGCGCTCTATCCGCTCCTTCACCCTCAAAAATCCCAACGAAAATTATCGCTACATCAGATTTCTTAGCCTCCTCAGCAGCCTCAAGGATTCCAGGGGGAAGTTCTTTCTTGCCATAATCCCATCCCAGCTGGGCAACAGCGAATCCCTGATGCTCATAATATTCAATCTTTATGTCATATTCTTGCCCAGCGACCAAATTTATCCTCGCGGTATCCGTGCTCGCTGCCCTATCACGCCAGGTATCTATGAGAAGCTTCCCATCAATCCATAACCTCACACCATCATCCGTGCGAGCATAAATCTCGTAAGTCCTCGTCTCGGGCGCTATCAGCTTCCCCGTCCAGCGAACTGAGAAATTGTCGGTGGATAAATTGGAGGCTGGCGCACCTAATCCCCAATCAAAATCTATACTCCTATCTACCCTCACAAGAGCAGGAGAACCCTGTAAATCGCGATTTGCAAAATACTCCCCTTTTAGACCCTCCTTACCATCGGGAGTTCGCAAATATTTAGAGGGAATCGCATTGAAGTAGACCTTACCCAACTCCAAATTGCAACCCCTAACAAAAACGACCTCCGTGCCAGGATTGACCGCGTTTCTTATTCCCTCCAAGGGAGAAACACCCCTGGGAGGTTGACCACTGTATCCACCCAATCTGACTTGGTCAGCGACGGGTCCTATCACCGCTATCCTCTTAATCTTGTTCTTATCCAAGGGAAGAAGATTGCCCTCGTTTTTTAGAAGGACTATCGCTTTTCGCGCCGCCTCTAACGCAAGCTGAGCATTCTCATTTGAACCGCAGATTCTCTCCGCCTCTTCTGGGTTAGCATATGGATTGTCAAAAAGCCCTATGAGGAACTTAGCCCTTAAAACCCTCCGCACAGCGTCATCCAAATCCTTCCGGGAAATCATCCCCTGCTGAATCGCCTTAATAAGGGGATTGCCATAAATATATACTCCGGGAAGTTCAACATCCAATCCACCTTTTATACAAAGAGAGGCTGCCTCCTCCAAAGTCGAGGCTACACGATGGGAATGGAAAACCCCAGCAGCAGCTCCATAATCAGATACAACGAAGCCGGGGAAACCCCATTCCCACTTCAATACCTCCTTTAATAACCACTCATTGCTTGAACAGGGTATCCCATCTATTGAGTTATAAGCTGACATTACGGATAGAGCTCCAGCCTTGAAACAGGAACGAAAGCCGGGGAAATAAATCTCCCTCAATATTCTCTCAGAGAAATGAATCTCGTTGCTATCCCTTCCACCATCCCCAACGAAGTTTGCAGCGTAGTGCTTAGGCGTAGCTATAACTCCTTCTTCCCTTAAGGCTTTGCAGAAAGCAGCGCCCATTACACCAGTTAGATATGGGTCCTCTCCATAAGTCTCTTCCGTCCTCCCAGCTCTCACATCCCTCGCTATATTAACCACGGGCGATAGAACCTGATGGATTCCCCTTACCCTCGTCTCCTTGCCTATCACCTTCGCTACTCTATACATCAAATCAGGGTCCCAAGTAGCAGCCAACCCTATGGCTTGAGGGAAGCTTGTGCAACCACGAGCAACTATGCCATGGAGTGCCTCATCGTGGACTATTACAGGTATACCCAACCTCGTCTCCTCTATTGCCCTTCTTTGATACTGGTTGCTCTTTATAGCTCCCTCCCGTGGGAGAAACCCCCTCGTAACGCAGGTGAGATTCCCCACAGGCAAATCCCCTCCCGATTGCAATTGATATACCTTCTCCTCCAAGGTCATTCTTTTAAGTAAGTCATCTACCCTCTGATCAATCGGAAGCTTGGGATTCTCATACGGGTCCATAACGCCGTTCTTATTGAAATCTATCCAGCCATCGTGGTAGATTTCCTTATTCTGAATATCCTGGGGAAGATAATAGGGATCAGCTCCCGATGCACCTATCAAAGCGAAGATGAAGATTAATAGGAGCGCAAAAGGCATGCTCTCGCCTCCTTTTAAATATGATCTATAAAATCTTAATATAAAGAGCTAAATTAATCAATAAAAACTTGAAAGCTGGGAAAGCAGTGGTTATCATTTTCTAAAAATGACATCGCGAGAAAGAGTGAAAAGAGCTGTTCTTTTCCAAAAGCCCGATAGGGTTCCCTATGATTTGCCACCTCCCTGGGGAAGCGATTTCATCTTCGTGGGTTGCGACCCTGACCCCGAGTGGACCCCGAAAATCAAAACGCAAAGCAAATGGGAAGATGAATGGGGTTGTATCTGGGGGAGATTGCCAAGCGATACAATCACAATGGGTCAGGTGATTTATCATCCTCTAAGTGATTATGCAAATCTCAAAAGCTTTAAATTCCCAAACTATGAGAAAAAGCAGAGGTATGAAAGAGCCAAAAAGATTATTGAACAAAACAAAGGGGAAAAGTTCGTTTTAGCTGATATACCCTTTAGCCTTATTCATCGCCTTGAATACCTAAGGGGACATCAGGAAGCTTGGACTGACCCATATCTTCATCCAGAGGAATTGGACAAGCTTTTGGATATCCTCTGCGATATAGCTATGACGGCGATAGAGCGATTCGCAGAGATTGGTGTAGATGGTATAATCTCTGCAGACGATTGGGGTTTGCAAAACAGGCTTATGGTGAAGCCAGAGATATGGATGCAGGTTTGGCAACCGAAATACAAAAAGGTTTACAGTTTTGCGAGAAGCAAGGGAATTCTAACGTTCCTTCACAGCTGTGGATATATAATTGATATCCTTGAGGGATTGATTGACGCGAAGTTGAATGTTATCCAGATGGACCAGCAAGAGAATATGGGAGTGGAGAGGTTATCTTCACAATTTGGTGGGAGGCTCTGCTTCTGGTGTCCTGTTGATATTCAAAACACAATGGTGAGGGGAACGGTGGAGGATGTAAAAAATTACGCGAAGAAACTAATTGATGCATTCGGCAGATTCAACGGAGGTTTTATCGCTAAGTGGTATCCCTCTCCCGATGCTGTAGGACATCCCTGGGAGAAGATAAAAGCAATGGCTGAAACCTTCGTTGAATACGGCGCCCAAATCTATAGTTCTTAAAATTCTTTGACCTATTGATATTTTTGAATTATAATAAATTCAGCATGGAAGACATCTTGGAATGGCTTATTGAAGAAGCAAAAGATAAAGGATGTTCATTCGCTGAGGCTCGGTTCGTGAGGAGAGCGTTCTCTTATATTAGGGCACAGGACGGAAGAATTGAGGAACTCTCGCAAAGGGAATTGGCAGGCGTGGGGGTTAGGGTGATATTAGATGGCGCTTGGGGGTTTGCCTCAACCGCTTCCTTAACAAAGAAGGACCTCTCCGCCTCCCTGGAAGAGGCTATTGCCTCAGCGAATGTCCTGCGAAATAAGGTGGAGGACAAAGCCGAAGTGGAGGAAATGAAATCATTCACAGCTAAAAAGGAGCTCCACTGCAAGATTTCTCCCGAGGATGTTTCTCCTGAGGATAAAGCTAAACAGGTATCGGAATGGGAAAGGGAAGCGAGAAACCTTGACCCCCAACGAATTCAAAACACTATCACCTCCCTGAGCGATATCGTGAGGGAAGAGATTGTCTGTAACAGCTTCGGAGTAAAAGTGGAAAGTAAGCTCGTCCACACCCTCGCTTCCATTTTCGTAACCGCTTCCGAGGGAGATATAAGGCAATCCGCTTCGGAGAGAAGAGGAGGAGCGAAGGGCTACGAGCTTTTAGAGGAGTTCAATCCAGAGGACTTCTCCCTAAAAGCGGGGAATAAAGCCCTTTCCCTCCTTTCCGCTTCGCCTCCGCCCGCGGGAACATTTCCCGCCATCTTGGACCCAGAGGTAGTTGGTCTTTTTGTCCACGAAGCATTGGGACATAACGCGGAGGCTGACGCCGTTTGGTCAGGTCAATCAATAATCAAAGAAAAGAAAGGCGAGGAAATAGCAGCCCCCTGCGTGAGCATAGTGGATGACGCAACGATAGAGGGAGCTTTCGGCTTCTATTTCTTTGACTCCGAGGGCACTCCCGCGAAAAGAAATGTTATAATTGAAAATGGAGTGCTCGTTGATTATCTTTACAATTTAGAAACCGCCAAAAAGATGAACGCCAAACCAAGCGGAAATGCAAGAGCCGAAAGTTATGAGTCTCCTCCAATAGTGAGGATGAGCAATACCTTTATGTGCCCAGGAGATTGGACTTTTGAAGAGATGTTGCAGGAAATGAAAAATGGTGTTTATCTCAAGGGAGGTAGATGGGGGTATGTTTTTCCAGAGAGAGGACAGTTTACTTTCAATGTGGAGGAAGCGTATTTGGTGAAAGACGGCGAATTGAAAGAGCATTTGAGGGATGTTTCTATGTCGGGAATGACGCTTGAGACCCTCAAGAAAATAAGGGGCGTTTCCAAGGATTTCAGACTTGCCTCGCCTGGCTACTGCGGGAAGGGAGGGCAAACCGCCTTCGTGGACGACGGTGGTCCATTTGTTTTGGTTGAGGAGATAACCGTGGGGGGTAGAAGATGATGGAGATATTGGAGATAGCACGCAAGGGAATTGAGAAGCTAAAGGGCAAGATAGACCAAGCGGATATTTTTGTAGAGAGAAGGAAGGGCATCAGTTTGAAATGGGAGAAATCCACATTAAAACAAGTTGAAGTGCATTACGATGAGGGAATGTCTGTGCGAACCTTTCACAAAGGAGGGAGGGGCTTCGCCTGTTCTTCACCCTTGAGAGAAGAAAACATTGACAAGGTAGTGGAGGAAGCTATCTCGCTGGCGAAGGCGGCTCAACCCGACCCAGATTTCAAATCGCTTCCCTCACCAGCTGAAGGGAAAAAGGTTAAAGGTCTCTACGACGAGAAAATCGCCCTTCTATCCCCTGAAGATTTAGCGGACTGGGGAGAAGAGATAATAGAGGGAGCGAAAAGAATTGATGAAAAGGCTATTATCTCGGGAGGTATATCAGCGGGAAGCGTTGAGTATGCTATAGCCAATACGGAGGGAGTGGAGGTGGAAGATAGCCAAACCGGGATATATGCGAGCGTGATGGTCGTCCTTCAGAAAGACGGGGAAGTCGCTTCTTACTATGATTTTGATGAGGCTCGCAATCTAAAGGATTTTCACCCCGTTGACATAGGAGAGAAAGCCTGCCTTCAGGCTAAGGAATTATTCGGTGCAAAGCAAGCGCCCACGGGAACATACTCGGTAGTCTTCTCATATCTAATGTCGCCGGGGATAATAGGCGCTATTGCGGGAGCAGCCAACGCCGAGGACATTCAAAGGAAAAGGTCCTTTCTCGTGGGAAAGAAGGGAGAACAAATCGCCTGGGAAGGTTTCAGCGTTCAGGATTTGCCACTAATAGAAGGTGGTATGTCATCTGCAAGCTTTGATGGAGAAGGAGTGCCCCATAAGGAGTTAAACTTTATAGAAGAAGGTGTTCTGATGACTTACTTTCACAACTCATATACCGCTAATAAAGCGGGAGAGGAAAATACGGGACACGCCGCTCGCTACTCCTACAGGGGAGGAGTGGGCATATCTCCCACCAATCTTCAAATTCAACTGGGCGATTGGACGCTTGATGAAATGATAAATGATATGAAAAGGGGACTTTTCGTTCTCAGCGTAGGGGTTCAACCTAATATGGCGAGCGGTGATGTATCTGGTCCGATAGATTTCGGTTTTATGATTGAGGAGGGAGAAAAGGCTTATCCGCTAAAGAATACGATGCTCGGTTTCAATATCTTGGAGTTGCTCAAGAATATAGACGCTATATCTAAGGATTACCGGGAGGAACCCGGCGTTAAAATGCCCGCTATAAGGGTCAAAAATCTCAGGGTAGGAGGTGGAGAGATTGGATAAGTTGATAATAGAAGGTGGGAGGAGATTAATTGGGAGGGTAAGAGTCAGCGGTAGCAAAAACGCCTCCCTTTCCATATTAGTTGCTACCCTCTTGGTGAAAGGAAAGACGAAATTATATAACCTCCCTCGCATCGGCGATGTTTGGACAATGCTTGAGATGTTGAAGAAGTTAGGGGTTAAAGTAAAGCTGGAAGAGGAATTTGCGGAAATAGATGCTACAGATATAGAAAGTTGCGAGGCACCTTATGAATTGGTCAAGAAAATGCGAGCCTCCTTCAATGTCCTCGGTGCAATTCTGGTTCGCTGTGGACGAGCAAAGGTTCCCCTTCCGGGAGGTTGTGATATAGGGACGCGACCCGTTGATTTCCACTTGAAGGGATTGCAGGCTATGGGCGCGGAGATAAGGATGGAGCATGGATATGTTGAAGCCTATGCTGATAAATTGAGCGGGGCGGATATATATCTTGATTTCCCCAGCGTAGGAGCCACCTGCCACCTCGCTACTGCCGCGAGTTTGGCGGAAGGCACCACTTATATCAGAAACGCTGCCGAAGAGCCGGAAATTCACGACCTCTTCAATTTCCTGAATAAAGCGGGTGCAAATATCAAATACATAGATTCAAGGGTCATAGAAATACAGGGGGTGGAAAGCCTCAAGGAGATAACTTATGAGATTATGCCAGATAGAATGGAAGCAGGGACCTTTATGATAGCGGCTGCGGCAACCGAAGGAGATGTCTTGATAGAGGGAATAGACCCCGTTTATCTTAAGCCCGTTATAGAAAAACTGAGGGAGACAGGCTGCGAGGTTCTGGAGATGGAGAACGCCGTTAGGGTTATCGGGAAAAGACCAATCAAACCCGTCAATATCGTTACTCTCCCCCACCCCGGCTTCCCAACCGATATGCAGCAGCCTTTCACCGCTCTTCTGACGGTTGCTGAGGGCACATCTATGGTCACTGAAACAATATACGATAGCAGATTCAAGTATCTAAGCGAGCTCGCAAGGATGGGAGCGGATGTGAAGGTAGAAGGACGCACGGCTGTAATAAAGGGAGTGAAAGAGCTGACGGGAGCACCTGTTGTGATAAGCGACCTTAGAGCGGGAGCAGCTCTGATAATCGCGGCTTTAATGGCAAGGGGAGAAAGCCAAATCGCTGGTTTGGAAAATGTTGATAGAGGATATGAGAATTTAGAAGGGAAGCTCGCCTCCTTAGGGGCATCTATTAAGAGAGTGGCAGAAGAAAGCAGAGAATGTTTAGTCTAACACCGGAGTTTGGTATAGACCTCGGCACCTATAGCACGATAGTTTATTGCAGGGGGAAGGGCATAATAATGCGGGAGCCATCAGTAGTTGCGAAGAATATAATCACGGGCGAGGTCTTAGCTATTGGAGAGGAAGCCTATATAATGCTTGGACGCACGCCCGATTACATAACCGCTGGGCGCCCCGTCATGGGTGGCGTCATAGGAGATTACACCACTACACAGAGGATGCTTTATCTCCTCCTCAAGAAGCTTAAAGGATATCGTTCCTTTTTCAAACCCCGCGTCGTGATTAGCGTTCACACTGGCGCCACGGGCGTAGAAAGAAGGGCTGTAATAGATGCCTGTAAGGAGGCAGGAGCTGGGGAAGTATATCCGGTTGACGAGATAATAGCCGCCTCACTGGGAGCAGGACTCCCCATAGACACACCAACGGGGAATATGGTAGTGGATATAGGAGGTGGGACAACAAGCATAGGTGTTGTTTCTTTGTGGGGGATAGTCGTGCGCTCTTCTGTTCGCCAGGCGGGATTGGATATGGACGAGGCTATAATAAGATATCTGAGGCGAAAAAGCAACCTTATGATTGGCGAACGTTCAGCTGAGGAGATTAAAATAAAGATAGGCTCCTTGGATAAGTACGAGAATGACCCACCCCAAATAGAGGTACGGGGGAGAGATTTGCTTACAGGCTTACCTCGTACAATTACTGTTGACGCAAACGAAATCAGGGAGGCTCTTTTAGAGGTAGTGCAAGTTATTGAGGACAAGATAAAGGAAGTTCTGGAGCATACACCTCCGGAACTCGCTGCTGATATCGCGGAAAGAGGTATAACCCTCACGGGAGGAGGTTCCCTCTTGCGAGGGCTTGCTTCTCATCTATCGGAGTCAATAGGCATACCTTTCAAATTAGTTGAGGACCCCGTTTCCTGCGTTGCCCTAGGGACGGGAAGGATTTTGGAGAATTTAAAAGAATATCGTAAAAAAGGCTATATCAAGGAGGAGTGATTGATGCGCTATGAAGAAGGCGATAATTGTCGGTTGCGGTAGAGTTGGCTCTGTTGTAGCTCAAGCTTTAGCGGAAAAAGGATGGTCTGTTGCCATCATAGATAGGGATCCAGATGCCTTCAGGCGTCTGCCGGAAGATTTCCCGGGAAGGAAGATTATCGGGATAGCCATAGATGTAGAAGCTCTTAAAGCGGCGGGAATTGAGGAGGCGGATGTCTTCCTCGCTCTTACAAATGGAGATAACACCAATGCCATGGTCGCACAAATGGCAAGGGACATCTTCAAGGTCCCCCGCATCCTTGCAAGGATAAACGACCCGCTCAGGGCAGAGACTTACCATTCGCTCGGCATACCCACGGTTTGCCAAACAACCATTCTTTCAAATATTATATTGGAGAAAATCCTTACGGAGGGTGAATGAAATGTATGTGATAATAGTTGGCGGAGGAAAGGTCGGGTTTAATCTCGCTAAGATTCTGCTAAGAGATGGATATGAAGTCATCCTTGTAGAGAAAGATAAGCAGCGTTGGGCTTTTTTGGAAAGGGTTCTGGGAGAAGCCGTTTACTGGGGAGACGGCTGCGAGATGCGCGTCCTTCAAGAATTGGGGTGCTCCCGGGCGGATGTTGTCGTTGCTGTGACAGGGCACGACGAGGATAACCTCACCATTTGTCAGATGGCTAAGAGGAGGTTCAATGTACCCCGCGTCATCGCAAGGGTTAATATGCCACAGAACGAAGAGATTATGAAGCTACTCGGCGTAGATGAAACAATCTGTGGAACCCGCATAATCTACGACCTCATAAGACAGGAAATAGTAACCGATAAAATCCACTTCCTTGCTTTCCTTAAGGAGGGAGGATATGAGATAGTTCAGGTAGTGGTGAGCAAGGATTCTCCTGTTGTTGGTAAGAGCGTGAAAGACATAAGCTTCCCTCCAAACTGTTTGCTTATCTCCATATTGAGAAACAAAGACATAATAATACCTTCTGGAGGAACTATTTTAGAAGCTGGTGATTCAATTATCGGTTTAATCGCGAGCGAGCAGGTTGAAGCTCTTAGAGAAATACTCGCTCCCAAGGAAGGAGGACAAGAGAATGAGCTTAGTTAACCTCAGCGAATTACTAAAAGATGCGGAAGAGAGAAGATATGCTGTGGGAGGATTTGTTCTCGTTAACCTGGAATGGGTAAAGGCAGTAGCGGAAGCTGCCAAGAGAAAGCTTTCTCCTCTTTCATTATGCGTGGCGCAGGTGCATTTTGATTTTGTTGATATGGAAGCCCTTGCGCCAGCAATTCATCAAGCAGCTAAGGAGCTCCCCGTTCCCGTTGCGGTTCATTTAGACCACGGGAAATCAATAGATGCGATAATGAGAGCAATTAAATGCGGATTCACATCTGTTATGTTTGATGGCTCCGACCTTCCCTTTGAGGAAAATGTGGAGATGACAAAAAGAATTGTTGATTTCGCCCACTCCGTTGGTGTCTCAGTTGAGGCAGAGCTGGGAGCAGTGGGCGGAGGCTACGGGAAGGCTGAGGGAGGTGAAGCTCCACCTCCTGAACTCCTTACAGACCCACTACAAGCTGCCGAGTTCGTCAGAAGGACAAACTGCGACGCCCTCGCCG
Organism: bacterium; assembly: GCA_014360495.1. Taxonomy (NCBI): domain Bacteria; species bacterium. The sequence continues at coordinate 117,541 of JACIXR010000008.1, read as the reverse complement.
TGGCTATTGGCACGGTTCACGGAAAATATAAGGGGAAACCCAAACTTGACTTTGAAAGATTGAAGAAAATCAAAGAGCTTACTAATGTCCCCCTTGTCCTCCACGGTGGCTCCGGCATCCCACCAGAGGATGTAAAAAGAGCGATTGAATTAGGTGTGAGAAAGATAAACATTTATTACGATATGCAGAGGCTGGCAACCGAGAGAATCAGGGCATTAGTTAACAGAGACGGAGATTCCGTAACCTATCCCGATATTATGTCAGCTTGCAAGGAAGGGGTAAGAGAAGCGGTAGAGTACTATATGGATATATTTGGCTCAACAGGAAAGTGCTCCACTCCCAGCCATCTTTGCAGGAATTGCCAAGCTTGCACCCACGCTAGGGATGCAAGCGCTTTGCCTTCCTTCACAGATGAAGAATTGGCAAAGAGAATAGCAAAAATAGTCGCTGATGTCTTAAAAGGAGGGAGCTCCTAATGATTAAGCTAATACAAGCTGGTGCAGGCGGTTTCGGCTGGTCCTGGACTGATATCGTCCTGCGAAACCCTAATGTTAAGCTAACTGCCTTAGTTGATATCAACGAGGAAATCCTAAATAAAGCCCTTTCGGAAAGAGGGCTTCCGAAGGATATGGGGTTCACAAATCTATCGGAGGCAATAGAGAAGAAGCCCGCAGATGCACTTCTAATCGTCACACCACCCGCTACGCACAAAGAGCTTGCCGAAATCGCTCTCAAAGGGGGTTTGCATGTTCTCTCCGAAAAACCACTGTCCGACAATATGGTTGATGCGAAATATATGGCGGAATTAGCAAGGAAGCAGGGCAAAATTTTGATGGTAAGCCAGAACTATCGTTTCAGCAGTATGGCGAGAACGCTGAGGAAAGTGGTTGAGGGATTAGAGGGCTTAAGCTATGTCCAAATATCGTTCCACAAAGCTCCCCACTTCGGTGGCTTTAGGGATAAGATGCCCTATCCACTCCTGATAGATATGTCCATCCATCATTTTGACCTCCTTCGCTATATCACCGCTTCAGACCCAGTTCGCATAACCGCATTTTCCTGGCGTCCGGATTGGTCATGGTTTGAGGGCGACCCCTGCCTATTCGCCTTCATAGAGATGGATAAATCAATCAAAGCGGGCTACTTCGGTTCCTGGGTGAGTAGCGGGGCAGAAACACCTTGGGACGGAGTATGGAGAATTCAGGGAAAGGATACTGCCATTCTATGGAGCGAAATGGGAATCTTCAAAGCCGAGGGAGATAGCATCACTCCAGTTGAGACCTTGCGTATTCCTTTAGAGGGAAGGGATTTAGTGCTTGAGGAATTCCGTAAAGCTATTGAGGAAGGCAGGGAACCGGAGTGCCACGGCTTTGATAACCTGAGGAGCCTGGCAATGGTCTTTGCCTCCCTTGATTCAATCAAATCTGGTAAAAGCGTTGAAATAGCGAATTATCTATGAGATGAAGGCATTGGAACTCCATAGATGGGATGTAAGCAGAGAAGAGGCAATAGAGATACAGAAGAGGCTCCTCAAACGCCTGAGCCTCACACCATCCTTCCAAATAGAAGATGTAAAAACCATAGCTGGGGTAGATGTTCACTTTTTTGAGGACAATTCTCTCGCCGCAATCGTGGTTATGAGCTTCCCTCAATTGGAGGTGTTGGAGCAGGAGATAGCCATCGTAAAGACGAGTTTTCCCTACATCCCTGGGCTCTTAGCTTTTCGGGAAGCGCCACCCATAATAGAATGTGCGAAAAAACTGAGAACAGAACCCGATATCCTCCTCCTTGATGGACAAGGAATAGCCCATCCTCGTCGCTTCGGCATCGCCTGCCATGTAGGACTCCTCTATGATAGACCCTCCATTGGAGTAGCTAAATCTTGGCTGTTGGGAACAAGGCAGGGTTATCCGCCTCTTCCACCTATTCCCAAGGAAAAGGGCGGAATAGCTTACCTATCGGATGGAAAGGATACAGTTGCAATTGCCTTGAGAAGCGCGGAGGGAAAACCGCCCATATTCATCTCGCCAGGACATAAAATAGACCTTGAAACATCGCTTGAAATCGTTAAAGCTACGATAAAGGAAAATCAACGGCTCCCCACTCCTCTCCTTCTCGCCCACAACTTGGCGGCGGAGAGCATAAAGGGCGGACAAAGAAAACTCTTCCTTTAATAAAAAGAGGAGGTGTCACAATGAAAAAGGAAGCTTTGCTTCTTGGATTATTGCTGGTTTTAGGTTTTGTCATCTATTGTCTCGCCCAGAATCAGGACCAAAAGACAGGGAATACTACTCTTGCATCCCTCAAGGTAGGCGAGAGCGTAAATCTCCCGCCCCCTCGTTTGAAGGGAGATATGTCTCTTGAGGAAGCTATCTCAAAGAGAAGGTCCATAAGGTCATACTCCCCTACCCCTCTAACTTTGGAGGAGATTTCCCAGCTCCTCTGGGCAGCACAAGGAATAACGGAGCCACAAAGGGGGTTGAGAAGCGCTCCGTCGGCTGGCGCTACCTATCCCTATGAGGTCTATGTAGTAACCAACGAAGGCGTTTTCCATTACATACCGAGAGGACACAAGCTGGAGAAGATAAAAGAGGGAAATATAAGAGAAGATTTAACCGCCTCAGCAATGGGACAGGCTTCTGTTAGGGATGCGGGAGCGGTCTTCATCCTTTCCGCTATCTATGAGCGCACGGCAAGATATGGGGAAAGGGCTAAGTTATTCGTTCATTTGGAAGGAGGACACATCGCCCAAAATATCCACCTTCAAGCTGTTGCCTTGGAATTGGGTTCCGTGCCGATAGGCGCATTCAACCCCGAAAGAGTAAAGGAGATAACGGGAATACCTGAAGGCGAAGTTGTATATCTAATACCAGTTGGACATCCTCGCTGAGTATAAAGCCAGCGAAGCACCAAAATTCTCGGTAGCGTTTCAGATTTTGATAAACATATGCCCAAGGATGTGCCATATTGAGTCTGCCTGAATATTTCTTCCGACGACATTCTCTGCTACCACCTAAAAAGAAAAACGCATTGCACATTGATTTTTGGTCTTTTATATTTAATCATATCCGAACAATTTAGGAGGTGAATCCTTTGAAGAAATTAATATCCTTGATTTTTCTTCTTTGCCTCTCCCTTCCTCTTTTAGCCCAAGAGAAAAAGATCGCCATTTTCTATCAGCCTGGCTTCCCCTATTATATCGTATCCTGGTCCCTTAAACCCAATACCTTAGCCCAATTTATGAGAGATGCAGGCTTAGAGGTTGAGCTCTTAAGTGTTAAAGATTTGTCCAATCCTGAGAAATTCAACGCTCAAAAGTATGCCATCCTCATCCATATTTACGGAAATACATTCCCCCTCCAAGCGGTTGAAAACATAATAAGGTTTCATCGTGATGGCGGTTCAATAATCGCGACCGGCGTTCCATTCTGTCATCCCTGCCTTGCCTTCCCCGCTCATTGGCAAGCAAATGTCCCCATAGCTCAAGGTGATAGGAGGGTCAGCCTCTTAGAGGATGCGAGGACTGGCAGATGGGCAGTAAGGATAGAGAAAAAAGGCAAAGACTGGATTGGCATATGGTCCGAGAAAATTCCAGCTAAGGAAGGGGAAAAATTCACTGTTTCCGCTTGGGTCAAATCCAATAATCTCGCGGGAGGAGAAGACAGGCTCTTCATACGATTTTTCTCAAACGGGCGTTTCATCGGTCAAGATGGACCAGCAATTCCCCAAAGCGCAATGGATTGGACGAAGATAGAGAAGACCCTGACTGCGCCTTCCGGCACAACGGAAGTGGATGTCTCCCCTCAATTGAGGGAAGAAGGAAGCATCGTGATTTTAGACGATATTGAATTGACAAGGGAAGGGCATGGCGCAAATCTCCTTTCCAATCCCTCCTTTGAGGAACCCGGCAATGTCTTCGTGGATTTAGGACACGGCTTAGAGTACCTCACCCACGACTTTGTGGGCACAGGTAGCTTCTTTGAACCTCCCAGAAGCGGAAACTTCCAGCTGAAATATCTTCCCCAGAGCGGTCTTCAACTTGATTTTCTCCCTCTGAAAGAACGCTCTGGCTGGTACCAACTGCTTGATGAAAGAAGCCTTCCAAGCGAGGATGTAGTAAGGGGAGTTATAGCCCTTTATAGAGATGGGAAAATGGAGGGATATGTTTCCGCCTTTATATATCACAACTGCCCTCAATTCAAGGGAGCTATTGATATGTGGGCGGGAACCCAGCTGTTCTCCACCTTTGATATTATGAATGTTCAGCTCGCCCAATCTATAATAACCCAAGGCTCTGCCTACATTCTCAAGGAAAAAGGGCTTTTAGGGAAGGATAAATTCTTGAAGATTGCCGAATATACTCGCAAATCCTTCAATCCACCCTCCCCTATCCAAGGTCTCAAACCCATTTATCTATCCCAAAGGGAGAAAGAGTTCGTTCCAAAACCTAAAGAAGCTCCAGACGAAGTTTATGTTGCTGACATAACGAATCAGCGCTTATCTGAACAGTTTGCGTTTCTATCCCTTCAGGGCTTGGCTAATCGGAGGAAGCCTCGTCTCTATCTCATTATGAACGATAGGGATAGCTTCTGGTTGGATTGGTATCTGAAAAGAGGGTTGATAAAAAGGGCGATTAAATTGGCTGACCCTTGGCAAGCTTTCGCCATTTTTCAGAGCGATTATAAGGGATGCGTCATCTATGACGAGAATTTATATTCGGGCGTTCACATAGCGATGATGATTGCCTCACTCAAAAATTTAATCGCCGCTGACGAAAAAACCGCTAAGCGATTGAATCTAACCATCAAAGAAGACCTGCGAGGTCGTTGGAAGACAACTTATGAATCCTACGAATGGGCGGTGGCGAATCTCCTCCCCAAAATGGATAAAAGGGTTGTCGCTTTCGTATATCCTCTCGCGGGGATTGTCTGGGATTATGTAGTTGCTTTCAAGGTCTTCACCTTCTGGATTACGGGATGGGTTGATGGCGCTCGACCCGATTGCGACCCAGTTAGGGAGAAGTTGGCGATAGAAAAAGCCTATGCCCAACTTCCCGTTAACATTCCGGTCCTTGGATTCCCCTGGGCGGGAGAAGGAGTTGGCATTCAGGAAGGTCCGGGTGTTTCCCTTGGAAGCCAATTTGCTAAGTTCACGGTGGCGAGCACCTTCACAAATTTATCCTTCCACAGCGGTATAAAGGTTAAGGAATTTCCCAAGCCAAAGCCACCTCGTTCCCTAAAGCTCGACAAAAGCAAGAATTATGCCACATTTGTCATCTCGGATGGAGACAATATAACCTGCTGGTGGGGAGGTTTTCAACCGCCCGGCTGGGATAGAGAAGAGAGAGGAACGATGCCTTTGGGCTGGACCCTCGGTCCCACGGCTACAGAATTCATTCCCGGGATAGCCTTATATTATTTGGAGAGCGCCTCCCCTCTTGATTGCTTCCTATGCGCGGTATCCGGGATAGGCTATATGTATCCAGATGAATATGCATCGCGCTACGATAACCCTTCCGCCGTGCTCTCCGATTTCCTTAGCCTAACGAAAAAATATATTCAAAGATTGGGCTTGCAGGGATGCTGGACCATGGGAATGGCGAGGAGAGAACTGATAGAAAAATATGCGAGGACTCTTAAGGTCCCCATGTTTCCCGATTACAGCAGGCGAGGTGATATGACTTATGAGAAGGCTAATTATCTCATTGACGATGTCCCCGTTTTCCACGCTTTAACCAATTGGGGTCCAACGGGTAGGGAGGAGGCTATAAATTTCATAGTGAACCAAGTTTTGCAAACAGCTGAGGGAAAGGAATCGCCCTGCTTCGTAAATGTATTCATATGGAATTGGGGCTATGATTTGGGAATGCTAAAGGAGATAAAGGAGAGATTGGAGAGCCAGAACTTCATCTTCGTTCGCCCCGATGAGCTCGCCGACCTTTATCTTCAATACAAAAAGGATTAATCAACCGCTTTCCGCCCTAATAAATAGATAAAGAAGATTGACAAGAGGAGATAAAGAAGGGGAAAAAGGACGGGATTGAAAAACGGGAGTTGACTTCTTCCTCCCAACGCCCAATTTATCCCTTCCAGACCATAGGTAAGTGGGTTTATGAGTGCGAAAAAGCGAATGGCAGATGGAAGATTAGCAAATGGGAAGAATAAATGGGAGAGGAAAATGGATAGCAGAAGAACACCTGAGGCAATATAGAGAAAATCCAAAGAGCGAAACTTAAAGGGAAGGGAAAGAAGGAGAAATAAGGAAGTATAAAGGAGGGAAAAAAGGAAAGAAGAAAAGAGAAAAAGGACGAAACTGCCAAAGCCACCGATACCTGAGAAAAGACGAATGAGAAGGAAAAGCAAGATAGCCTGCAAAATAGCAACAAGCGAGGAGAAAAATAACTGTCCCAGAAAGACATATAGGGGAGGAGTGCCGCTGAGCCTGCTCAAATTCCAATAGCTCTTCCCTCGTTGAACAAATCCAAAAGAAATCAAGAATGAAGTGATGAGGAAGGTAAGAGCTATAGCGCTGGGCAGAAAGTAGATGGGAGAAGGAATTTGTTTTATTGCTCTGGCTGATAAAGAAACGAGATAGAAGAAAACGGGGATGGCTATATAGGAAAGATAGAGCTTGCTTCTGATTGCCCAGGCAAATTCCATCCAGAAAACGAGTAAACCAACCTCCAATTTAAGCATTTCTCTCACCTATGAGGACTTTATATACCTCTCTTAAGCTTATAGATTGTGGCGGAATTTCCCCCGGTTTATAAAGCTCACGGGAAATCAATCTCTTGAGATTAAGGGGTGTATCAAAGGCTATAATCTTCCCTTTTTTCATAATCGCCACCCTATCGGCGTTCTCAAACCATTCTCCCTTAGAGCTCGCCCAGAGAACCGCTGTTTGTTTTTCCTCTCGCAGGCGAGAGATTTGTTGAAGGATGAATCGCATTCCCTGGGAATCTAGCTCGCTTTCCGGCTCATCCAAAAGGAGAAGGGATGGATTATGAAATGTCGCTCTTATGGCGTTTACTATTCCCCTCTCCCGACGAGAGAGGGAATCAATCGTTCTATTCCGCATATCCCAAATCCCAGCTGATACAAGACATTTTGTGATGAGTCCCTTCCTTTGACGGAAAGGAAGGGAGAGGCAGGCTGAAACAAGCCAAAGATTTTTCCATATTGTGAGGTGGGGAATGAGGAGTTCGTCCTCCAGCCAAACGCCGATTTCCTGAAAAGGGAATTTCGCCCTGGGTTTTCTTTCGTGACCTAAGAGGGAGATTTTCCCACTATCTGGTTTCTCAAGCGCTGCGAGAATCCGAAGAAGCGTAGATTTTCCCGCTCCCGCGGAACCGAGCAACCCCACAAACTCCCCCATTTCAATAGAGAAATTTATGCTTTCCAATACCAAAGTTTCCCCTTTTCTCTTTGAGAGGTTTTCTACCTCAATTGCTTTCAACCCATAGATTTGAGGAATCATTTTATTCATATTAAGAGAAAAAGAGAGATAAATCAAGGAAATATATGATTCCATAACATTTGGGACTCCTTAGGAGATTTCCCATATTGCTTGACTATAAAATCCAAAGGAGAATCTCTATTAAGCCCGATATGGGGTTTTGAGGCATTATACCAGATAAGGAATAACATCATTTGCTTATTAAATTCGCATATATCCGTTGAGTCCAGCGGGTATACATCTATGAAATATTCTTGGATAGTTCTCTGGAATCGCTCCACATAGCCGCTCTCTTGCGGTCTCTTTGGATGGGTGTAGAAATGGATAATACCCTTATTCCTGAGAAAATCTTCAAATTCTCCCGCGAACTCGCTCCCGTTATCCGTTTGAACACACCCCCGGAGGGAGGGGGATAACCAAATCTTGAGACAACATCTATTCTATCACTCTTATATCCCAGTTTCTTTTTCTTGGATTTTTAGGTCTTCTTGAGAGAGGTCGGAGCGCTGCGGGGTTATAACCTGCGTCTTTGTATATCTTTAACTTAACTATATCTTCTCCTTTCAAATCTCTCCTCTTATCTATATATTCCAATATCTTTTTGAAATTATTCAGGAAATATATGATTCCAAAACTTTTGAGACCCTTTGGGACACTTACCATATTGCTTGACTATAAAATCCAAAGATTGTGATTCTTGAAACGCCAAAAACTTCCATTGAAAGGTGCTTATAATGGACTGGATGTTCAAAGGAAAATTTCAAAAACTCCTTTAGATTGCTTTTTTCGCCTCTCCCCTCACCATGAGAACCCTAATTCATTTATAGAAGCCCAACATCGGAAGACGGTTCTCAGATAATTTGACAAAACGAAAATTGTTATGTATTATTTAAATTGAAAGTGGGGGCGCGTGGTCTCGACGGGAAGTGGAGGTTGCAGGCTGCGAGCCGAGGTCGCCGCAGACCTCGTAAAAAATGCGGCGAAAAATAAGTGCCAACCACTCTTACGCGCTCGCTGCTTAATTGAAGTAGCGACGTCTCCTCATCCTTGCCGAGGGGGTGAGAGAGGCGCCATATACTCGGCTGCCCCATAGGCTCCGCCCTTGGGCTTATGGGAAAGCTCAAAGGGGCTATGCTTTAACCAATCCTGCCTTTGGGAGTGGTTAAAGTGAAAAGCAAAACAAAGGCTACGCTCGTAGACGCCTGAGGCTGAAGCTTTCCGGACACGGGTTCAACTCCCGTCGCCTCCACCAATTAATAAAAAAGTAGTTCAATTTAAATAGCGGTAGCAGAAGAACTTTATGAAGCGATGTGATTCTAAAATATAAAGTTGATTGCTTTCTCTTTGAATTCAAACGCATTCATATACTCCAAAAAGTCAGTGGATTTATCGCTTGTAAAAAATCTGTTCAGTACACTTATTGATAGCTGAGGCGGAGTTTTGGGTAGTTCAAAATAGCGCTGATGCTGTGGCAAGGGAAAACCTACCCCTATAATAGCGTCCTTTTCTGGAAAGGATTCCTTGATTCTCTCATATATTATTCCAGCGTAGGTGAGGTCTCCTTTCCCTTCGGGCATAAGGAACTGCATCTCGCATAATACTTCTTCAATACGGGGATTTTTATATTTCCTTTCCACTTTTCCTCCTTTCAGCTATTATGATTTTAACCGAATAAACCATAAGTTTCAAAACCTTTGGAGGTCCATTTAAACATTGACATTAAAGAATCCACCTACCACCACTTGTTTTCATCAAATTTCCCCACATCCCATCTCGCCACTTCTTCCGCTTCGCTCGGTTGTTCGGGAAAATAGCTTATCTCCTCAAAGGTTTTCTTTCCCGTGATGAGGCTGGCGAGCTCATCACCTTTCGCCTTCTGCCAACTGGTTATCTTTACCACTCTTAAAGTGAGTTTGCCACCCGTTTGGATTGCCCTTTTTAAAAATCGCATGAATTCCGCCTGCTTGGACATCATTCACCTCCCAAATCATAGATATCGGGGCTCCAATCGTTTCTGCGGAAAATAAAAAGCTTGAAAATCCCGCTTCCATCGCCCCGCATATCAGCCATCAGGGGGAGATAAACCGCCCCAGTTTGCTTTTCAATCGCAGGTAAGAGGTATTGGATGGGATAGCGCCCCAAATCCCGCTCCGCCACAACGCCTTCCCCTTTCCGCCAGACCAACATCTTGAGCTTGCCCCAAGTTATGGGTCGTGGGTCTTTGGGAGCGAGATAAAACTCCCACGGAACATATCCATTTAAAGGGGCGCCGATGGGATAATGGTCGAGAACGGTTAAAAGGTGGTTCCAATAGGTGCTCAGGATATAGGAGAAATTGGGGTCTTCGGGTTGGAACCAGAAGAGGATTGTTTCGGGCATTTCGGGGCGTTGCAGGAAGGAGAGGAATATGCTTTCACTTATCGGCTCCCCTAATTTTGCGTTCAGGACATCGGGAGGCGGGACATTGACATCCACCGCTCCCTCGGTGACCCACAGCCCTTGATAATCTCGGGAATACCAGCGATAATTCCCCTCCTCGTCCCATCCCGTTGTGATGGTTAAAAAGTTTCCCGTTGCGGTGTGCCAGTTATAAGTCGGACCGGGGGAGGCGCGTCCGATAGGGAAAGAGGGATATGGTGGTATAGCGGAAAAGCATTGGGTATATCGGCGGTGCTTCGTTGCCGGATTGTTAAGCCAATAATAGATTAAGCTCCAAACATTTTGAAAGTTAAGATAGTTAGGATAATCCCGTTGAGGGTAGAGGATAAGATTGTTGGGGTCGGGGACATTTTGGGTGTCGGAGGGGTCATAAACGAGCTTGCGTCCAGAGGCGAGATAGATGCCGGCGTATAGGTCGCATTTGTTATACCAATTCCTTGCGAGATAATCAATCTCATAGACATAAACTCCCAGCTCGCCCGATGTCTTGAGGAGGGGATAAAGGAACCAGATAAACGATGTCTCGCTTGATTTGGGTATGGTCGTCCTTTTTTGGAAGGAGACGCCGAGAGGATTGGCGAGATACCAGTCCGCCGTGTATTCCCATATCGGGTAGTTCTCAACTTGGTAAACCCACGGCTCACGGGTTGTTGTCTTCCTTTCTATCCGCTTTTTATCCTTGAGGCTTTTAGAGAGCGTCATAATCCACATTCCCTCGGGGCGCGGGATGGGGATGGCGAAGGGAAGGAAGATATCCCAAGCGCGGTAGGCGAGATTGAGCAGGATTGACTCGCTCCTTTTGTGTCCTAAATGCTCTATGGTAGTTCCCGGAGGATAATAGATATCCCATTCCTTTGAGGACACCACTTCAATGGAGATGAGCTCGGCGAGTTTATCGGAGGAAAATTCGGGGTCTGGGTAGTCAAAAAGATGGATATGGCCCCCTTCCTTATAGGGGAGGAGCGCGGTTAGAGTGGGCAAGGAAACTGTTATGGTATGCTCGTCTCGGCAATAGGCTTGCCGAGTAAGGAGTTGCGGGAAACCCATCCCGCCGATAGCTTTAGCCTTTTCCCATAGGTCGGTTATCTCCCTTTCCCCTTGATAGGAATATTCCCCTTCCTTGGGGTATTCCACCCAGACGAGTTCCCCTTGTTTATTTTTATACCAGCCACAAGCCATTTTACCGCCCGCGTTGATTCGCCAGAGTTCCCTGCCCCCCTTCCCTATAAAATCCACTAAAACGGAAAAGGTTCCATGGTCGCCAAATAAAAATGCCAATGACCCGGGAACCATGCTCATGGGGGTTCCTTCATAGGTGGAAGGGGTGCGTGTAAGCCAGTCGGTATAAAGGAAGTCCGTCTCAATGGGATTAGATTGGGGCTCGTTCGTTTCCGAAAATTCCCCTGTTGGCGAGGGGCAAAGATATCTTGCCACATCGGTTTGAGCCACGAGCCCAGAGAGGAAATGATTTATCCCCGTAGGGGAATATTGACTGCAAAAAGTGAAGTAGACGCAACTGAGTTTTCTGGGTTTAACATTCCAGGTAAAAGAGAAGAGGAAGTGAGGAGCGTATAAGAAGTAAATCATCTAAGGGAGAAAAATCTCCTCCAAATTGCTGACCTCCTTTTCCTCCTTACCCTTAAAATCCCCAAGCCATTTTGCGTATCTAAGCAATGTCAAAAGTAGCGATTTAAGGAGGTCAGCCTCTTTTGATGGAATCTCCGCCTTTTTCTCTATCGCTTCCTTAATTCTCTCCTCCAACTTCTCCAGAAGCTCGTTTGTGAAGGAGAAATGTGAGAGAACATTCTCAACAAAATCCGCACCTTCTCGCTCTCCAATCTTTTTCAAAACATCCTGAGAAGCCCTTGATATATCGACCTGGGGATTGAAGTGTTTTTGGAAGTGGATTTTGAAATCTTTTAGTGTAAGATGATGCTCATTTAAAGCGTAGGCGACAGAGAGAACCCATTCAAGGTCTTTATTGCAGGAGATGTAATAGCGTTCGTATTGGAAGCGATTTGGGGAGGAACAAACAGGGCAATTTGGGTCAGTTTTTAGAGGGGAAAAATCCCTAAAGTCTTTAATTGTTTCCGAGAGCCCCTCCTCAGAAAACTTCCTAATTTCAAATTTTCTGAGGATAGCTTCAATGACCAAGATAAATACAGAGGAAATCTCGGGACCATTGAGTTTCTTTCTGAGAAAGAGAGAAAATCTCGGATACCTCTCAGCCAACACTTCATTAGTTAGAGAAGAGAAGAAAGAAATTATGACTACCCAATCCTTTAAATCAAAGATATCATTTATAGATGCATGAAGATTGTTTCAATAGTAGGCGCAAGACCTCAGTTCATTAAAGCTACCATTGTTTCTCAGGCAATTGAGAAACACAACTCCACCTTCTCAGAAACAATTGAGGAAATACTCCTCCATACTGGTCAACATTACGACTACTGAATGTCGGAGATATTCTTCCAAGAGCTTAAATTGAAAAAGCCCCATTATAACTTGGAAGTGGGTAGCGACACACACGCAAAGCAAACCGCGAGGATGCTTGAGCGCATTGAAGATGTTCTCTTAAAGGAGAATCCTCACCTCGTCCTCGTCTACGGCGATACGAACTCCACCCTTGCGGGGGCTCTCGCTGCTTCCAAATTAAATATCCCAGTTGCCCATATTGAAGCAGGAATACGGGAACATAAAAGGGAAATGCCTGAGGAACAAAACCGCATCCTCACAGACCATCTCTCCTCTCTACTCTTCTGCCCAACACAAACCGCTGTAGAGAATCTAAAAAGAGAAGGAATAACAGAGGGAGTTTTCTTCACGGGCGATGTTATGTTTGATGCTCTCCTCGCTTCCCTTCCCATAGCGGAAAAATACAGCAAAATCCTTGATAACTTATCCCTTACACCTGGAAATTACTATTTGGCGACAACTCATAGAGCGGAAAATACGGACCACAGGGAAAAGCTTAAAAATCTCCTATCAGCCCTCAATCAATTGGAGCTTCCCGTTGTCTTTCCCATCCATCCTCGCACAAGGAAGGCTGTGGAAAGATTTAGTTTAAAGGAATTTCTTGAGAGATTGAGGGTCATTGAGCCAGTTGGCTATCTTGATATGCTTATTTTGGAGAAAAATGCGAGAAAGATATTGACCGATTCTGGTGGAGTGCAGAAGGAAGCTTATTTTCTCGGAGTTCCCTGCGTCACTTTAAGAGATGAAACAGGTTGGGTGGAAACGCTTGAGGGAGGCTGGAATGTCCTTGCGGGAACGGATATTGACAAAATTTTGGAGAACGTCAAAAAAGAGCCACTCTCCTTTCCCCGCCACGATTTCTTCGGGGATGGGAGGGCAGGAGAGAGAATAGTGGAAATTATATCTACACATACTCTTAAATAAAAAATTTTAGGGAACATTTGCCCTTCAAATTCGTCTAAAATATTAAAAAAGGAGGTCGTTTGATGGTTAAAGTTGCCCTTTTAGGTTATGGTTATTGGGGACCGAACCTCGCCAGGTGTTTAAACGAGAGCAAGTCCGCCGAGCTTTCTTATATAATAGACTTGAACGAGACAAATCGCGATAAAGCGAAGTCTCGTTTCCCCAATGCCATCGTGGGCGACGATTTGAGTCTCCCCTTAAACGACCCCGATTTGCAAGGAATTGTAATCGCAACCCCAGCGAAAACCCACTATGATTTAGCCAAAATGGCTCTCTCAGCTGGCAAGGATGTCTTGGTGGAAAAGCCTCTCGCTCTTTCCCTTGAGGAAGGGGAAGAATTGGTGGAACTTGCACAAAGGAACGGGAGAATCCTGATGGTAGGACATCTTATGCTCTACCATCCCGCAGTTGAGAGGATAAGGGAGATGGTCAAGTGTAGGGAAATAGGAGATTCGCATTATTTCTTCTCACAACGATTGAATTTGGGGAAAGTGCGTAGCGATGAAAATGTCCTCTGGTCCTTAGCACCACATGATGTATCAATGCTTCTCTATATTTTCGATGAGATGCCCTCCTCCGTTTGCGCCCACGGCGGCTGTTTCCTTCAGAAGGCAATAGAAGATATAGTCTTTATCCATTTAGATTTTCCCTCTGGCATAATGGCGGATATACAGGTTAGCTGGTTGTCTCCCCTCAAGATAAGGAGAGTTTTGATAGTGGGTGAGCAGAAGATGCTGATTTTTGATGATGTTGAGCCTCTTGAGAAATTGAAAGTTTACGAGCATTCTATAGATATTAAAGGTAATGCATTTATGAACACATTCACTCCCCGCTATGGGGATATTTACTCCCCCGTCCTTCCATCAACTGAACCACTAAGGGCTGAATGTGAGGAATTTATCCGCTGTATCCAAACGAGGGAAAAGCCCAAAACGGATGGAGAAGAAGGATTGAAGGTTCTAAAAGTGCTTGAGTCAGCTCAGAGGTCTTTGGACACAGGGGAAAGGGTCTTTATTAACTAATCGCTATGCCCCAGGATAAACCTCCTCAAAAAGGGAGACTATCGGGATTTGGATATTCTCTCCCTTATATGTCTACAGAAGGCGCATTCACAGCCTTCCACCGTGACCATCATAGGATTTGCCTTAATATTCTCAAGGGATATATCCACGACATCCCTCGCCCTCATCAAATAGACCTCCTTTTCCCCTAACTTCGTTGACTTAATAAGCCCTTTTTGGAAGAGGATTCTGTAATGGGGCTCAAAATTGACATGCCAAGGCGCCTTCCTTATTCTCACTACTTTCCTTTCCCCATTTTCAATGATATGTCCAAGGAAATCGGGCATGGGAACTCCTCCCCATTCCTCCGCCATATGCATAAGTGTGTTCGTATTTAAGGGAGCGAGCATCAATATGAAAGCATCAAGCTCGTAGAGCTTGCCGAAAGTTCCTTCCTTAGAGAAAACTGGCTTATCGGGAGAATGCTGGGAAACTATTAATTCAGCCTTTGGTCCAAAGGCACAAATTGAGTGAGTGGGATGGGAACTCCGCAAAACTCCCTTCCTTTTTCTAAACGCCTCGGTTATAGCGCCCACACGGGATGGAGTTCTCTCCTTTTCAAAAGGAGGATTGCCCACCCAGGAAAAGCTAAATGCGGGCATAACGAGAGTCCCCTCCTCCCCGATGCTCTCAAGAAGGGCATCAATCACTGTATCAGCTCCACCCTCAACATAGCCAAACCGACTAAGCGAAGAATGAACCATCACGATAGCCCCTTTCGGCAATCCCAGCTCAGCAAAAGCCCTCTTGAAATCCTCTTTCGTTAAATATGGTCTAAATCTCATTAACCCCTTCTCGCTTAATAACTTCATCAAATTAACGAGGACTTCAAACTTCACACATGCGCCTTCCTTTAACAAAATTTCATAGATTTCCCCAAGATTCCTCCTGCCATTTGAGAGGAAGAGGGCAATTTGAACCCACTCCGGGGCTCCCCAACCCGCTTTAAACCCACAAAGCTCCTCCAATCTGTCCTTTTCCTCTTCATCAAGAAACTCAAAGCTTACCGCTCCCTTAAACATCCTCAAAGGAACGATTCTCCTACCTTTCTCATCCTGCTCCCCTCTATTTTCTATTTCGCGTTTCCCCTCAGCCTCTTTTCTCCCCTTCACCCCTGATATATAAGCTAAATCCCTTTCGATTCCCCTTTTCTTTTCTTCTGCGAATTCACACAGCCTCTCGCTGAGCTCGGGGATATATCTTTTCAATTCCTCGTCTTTAAATAGATACGAGCCTGGCGCGAAGAAATCCTTGTTTCTCTTCAATTCCTCTGCAGTTGGGACGAAACCCCTACCCCTCACCAATCTCCTCAAAGATTGCAACCTCTGAACATTTCTCTCCACCGTCAAATCTATTTGCTTAACCGTTTCCTCTACTTTCCCATCAAAGATAGCTACCTGCGATATCCTGCTGATTTCCTCTTCCGCCTTCTCCTTTACAAACCTCGCAAGAAAAATAGCTTCCTCAAAACCACTATTAGCGAGGAAATAACAATATGAGCCAGCGATTTTACCAAATGCGGAGAGGTAAACTGGGGAAATTATATTGGGAGTATCAAGGGAATTGTGATAATATGCATCGGGCCAACTTCCCAGTAAGCAGAAGGGAGCGCCCACAAAAGGCTCCCCAAGAATATTGTCATCAATGACGAATTTTTGGATTTTATAGTTGAAAAGAGGATGTTCTTGGCGAAGCCTTTCCAATAGATGAAGGGCGAGGAAATCAGTATAGGAGGGGGTGAAATTGAAAGCTAAATTGCAAACCGACCTCGCATCGCTTGGGTCCGCCCCAACCATATCAAGATTTATCCCCGCAACAAAGCGACGCAGGTTGGGATAGGTATTCAGGAAGGCTTGAAGGCTTCTCACCTCAAATCCGAATAGCAGCCTTATCCCCCTTTGAAGAGGTTCAAGCTTTCCCTTCTCAATGCAGGATTTTATAGCCCTCACCACCTCCAATCCAACAGCACAACCAGAGGCATTGTCATTTGCCCCCGGCTCGCAGAGGTGAGCGGTAATCATTATCTCCTCATCGCTTTCCCCCTCTAAAAGTCCGCTCACTAAAGGAATGCTCCCATTATAATTGTTTGTCTTTACAACTGCTCTTACCTTAACCTTCCCCTTTTCCATTAATTGCCTTAACTTTCTACCCTCTGAGGGAGATAGGGAAAAGCCGAAGCCCTTTCTTTCCATCTTCCAGGGAGGGATTGTATAGTTATGAAGCTGAACTGCTTTTTCGTAATATTTGTCCTCTTTACCATAAGGCTTACCCAAAACGGCGATATAATCCGATATTATTCCCACCGCTCCCCTTTTGAACAATTCCAACGCTTTATCCACTCCGATGGAATTCGTCAGCACGATTTTTCCTTCCACATCCCAGTCCTCAAAGACGACCTGGCACTCAATCCCTTCCTCGGGGGTAGGTGAAGAATACATCATCAGGGAATAGGGGCATTTCTTATAAGAAGCAATAAGCGGCTTATCTACTTGGGGCTCAATTATCTCAAGAAAGGCATCCTCAACATCCCAAGCCTCGGGCATTATCCAACCACCATAATGGGTTATCCCATCGGCGGGATATTCAATAATCTCCCGAATCAATCCGTTTTCCCCCATAATTTCCCATATCTCCCACGCCGTTTTCCTTATCTCATCAAAGGAATTGAAACGAGAATTCTTCCAGATGCGATTTATATAAGCCTTGGCGTTCTCCCCTGAAAACTCCTCCCCAATCGCTTTCCATATCTTCTCAATCATAGAGTTCTCTTCAGATTTCTATTTGAAAGCCATCATAAGCGGGCATTATGCCGAAGGGCTCAAGCGTTCTCTCCAACTCCTCGTGCAGCAATCCACCGTTATGGGAAAAATGGGTTGAAATAAATATAGTTTTATCATCAGCGATTCCTTCTTTTAACATCCTTTCCTTTGTCTTGACGACCTCCGGTATCCCCATGTGATAGCTTGGCGTAGAATGGGGTCCGCTCGTCGTATCCAAAATCGCTACACCCAACCTCTCGCTCAAGAGGGCGTCCCATGTATCCTCGGGGAAGAAACCGCTATCCGTTCCCCAGAGAATCGTTTTCCCCTCGCTTTTTATCAGATATATCAAGCATTCTTCTCCTAATTGATGGTCTGCCCTCAAAGCCTTAACCCTATAGCCCTCTATCTCAACCTCATCAAAGGGATGGAGGATTTTGGTTTCAATCATCGTTTCCTTCCCCTCAAGCCTATATCTCTTGATTCTCTCCACGACCGTCTCATTGGCGAATATCCTCAACATCTTCTCACTCTCCAAGTGGGCGAAGGGAGGCTTCCGCATTGCCAAGTCCTCGGGATAGAAATGGTCCTGATGGGAATGGGTGATGAGGAGATATTTTACTTTGGAAAGGAAAAGCCCATTATTAAGCGCATGGGAAAATGTGTCGGGAGGGAAATCTATAAGAAGCTCATCGTTGATGAGGGCGGAGGTGCGAGTGCGGATGTTTCGCCCTCCCCTTTCCCTTGCCCTTTGGCAAGCTGAACACTCGCAAAAAACCGCTGGCCACCCCTCAGCTGCCGCCGTCCCCAAAAAAGTTATCCGCATATCCTCCCGATCAGCTCCTTCGCTTTCTCCAAAATCTCCCTCTCGCTTGGATACTCCATCACCTTTATCGCTTCATCTATGGGGAACCAGCAAGCCTCCTTTATCTCCCAATCGTGGTCCTCTGGCGAGCCATCAGTGTATTTAAATAAATAAAAATGAACCACCTTGTGATACCTAACTCCCTCTTCTTTATCCACATACCAATAGGAAACATCCCCCAGCTTATCTACGAGAGTTCCGTTGACACCGCTCTCCTCCCTCACTTCCCGCTGAGCCGTTTCATCCGGCTTCTCCCCTTTCTCAACTAATCCCTTGGGGAGAGCCCAAACGAGCTTCCCCTTCCTCTCAACTCCCACCAAAACAACATAAGTCTTATCCCCCTCTTTCTTGAAAACCACTCCTCCCGATGAGACCGCCCTTTTTACGGGAAGCCCTTTCATCTTCTATCAAAGAAGATGTTCTTTCCGGTGCAGGATAGAGGAATCCCAAAGGCAACCTTCACATCGGGAGGGAGAAGACCGAGCTTGAGAGCTGCGTAGCCGGCGGAGAACATTATGCGATTATCTATGTGATGCAAGCTAGCTATGCCTACGGCAGAGCCAACCGCTATCCCCAAGTCGTTTATGGAAAAGGCGCAGGCTCCTCCTTTCTCCTGCATCTCTTCGCAATTGGAGAAGCCGCAGTAGCCACAGGGAGAAAGGTTATGGGGGGTTATGCGGGTGCCGATGAGGACGACGAGAACGCTTTTCCTCACATTATCCGCATCCCTGATGAAGAAGGGAACATTAAACCCCCTCCCTATTTCCTCCATTTTATCCGCCAGCCTCTCCTTCTCCTCCCTTATTATCCTCGTCTCAATATCGTCCATTCCCCTCGCCTTGGGAGCGGTGCGTGCTGCCGCACACATCAAATTAGCTACTATTAGAACAGCCGATTCCTCTGCTTCCCTACTATTCATATATCCGCTTTAGATTTTTAACCTTGTGCCTCCTCGGGGGAAGGTCCTTCCTCCCCTTCCTCAGCGGCTTTCTTCGCCTTCTCGACCAGCTCCTCCACTTTCTTTTTTAGAGAGATGCCTACTTCCTTCAGCTTGCCCGTTAGGTCCTCAAGGCTTTCCTTCAATTCTCTCCTCATTTCCTCTCCCGATTTTGGGGTGAGAAGGACCGCTATTGTCGCCCCCACTACCGCTCCCGCCAGGGCGGCCGCTATGATAGCGAGGACATCGCTACCCTTGTTCTCTGCCACATTTATCAACCTCCTTTTTAGACTTCTTTTTAGTTTTTAAAAAAAGCCTCAAGCTCGTCCTCAAGCCAGCGAGGAAAGCTCCCGCTAGATAGGCGAACTTCTTGCTTGATAATAGAATAGCTTGAAGAAGTTGGGTTAAGTCGGAAATCTTACTTATATTCGCTAATAAAGAACGGGCTTCTTCGGCGGCTTCAGTTACTTTATCTGCGGTTTGAGGAATTTTCCCTTTCAAGGTATCAACAAAAGAGCGAAGTTCGTCGGTGAGGAGGGCAATTCGCCTCGCCAAAAGGATTATCGCCCCCATAGCGAAAATGATGAAGAAGAGAGCTATAGCGCTCAATATTTCTATTATTAAGCCTGTAGTTGTGCTCATCTATTATCTATTTTACTCCTCCTTTTCCTCCATGTCAAGACCTTCTTCTTTTTCTTCCAATTCCCCAATTTGAAAACCCCCCTTCTTCTCAATTTCCTCATAAACTCGCAGGGTTATTCCATAGATATGCTTCTCCAAGTATTGCTGGTCACCCCAATCCCCTTCAGAAAGGACTTGCTCAGCGAAGCTGGAGAAATCAGTTTCTCCGCTCTGACGAAAAGCTTCAAAGACGATGAAGAGGATGCGGAGGATGTGGTCTCCCAAAGAGCCAACCCACCAGGCAGGGGGCAGAAATGAGCCGTAGCTATGGAGATTATAGAGGAGTGAATCAACCGCTTGAGGAATGAAATCAAACCTCTCTTCCTCCATAAGCCCACAATTTGGACAGGGGACATCCTCATAAGGGATGTAATAAGCCCCACATTTCGGACATTGATGGTCATAAACAATGTGCAAAGTCATCCTGTTTCCTCCTTTTCTCGCCAAAAAGGCGTATTTTCTAATGATATCCTTTTTTGAAGATGTTGTCAAAAAATATTTGACAGCGAAAAGCGAAATTTTATCATATTAGAAAAGGAGGTTTCTTGTTACATGCCTTCAGAGAAATCGTTCTCTCAATCTGCTTTTGAATTCCTTGTGGAAAATGCAATTTATCCAATGTGGAGCAAAAACGGTGAGATTTACTTCCGGGCGAAAAAGGGGATTCTAACGCCCGAGAAAAAGAGAGAACTTCTTGAGGAGCTGAATTTGAAAACTAAAGAGGACTGTGATAGGTTGCGGGAGGAAGTGAAGAAGGAACTCGCTAAGCGCAGGGAAAATGTCCCCATCAAGGATTGGATTCCCGAGGAAAGACCAAGGGAGATGCTTATGAAATATGGAGCGGATAAGCTCCCTCTCTCAAAGCTATTGGCGATAATCTTGCGGACAGGGAGAGAGGGTGTGAGCGCCGAGGAATTGGCGAAGAGATTGCTCAATCATTTCAAGAGCCTCAGGGAATTGGATTCAGTGCCCATCCCCGAGCTCTGCAAGATTGAGGGGATTGGAATGGTGAAGGCAGTGCAAATAAAAGCGGCATTTGAGCTCGGGAAAAGGCTGTTTAGAGAATCCGCGGAGGAAAGAAAGAGGATAGGAAGCCCCGATGACGCAATTGAATATGTTTCCGAATACTACGGACCCTATCTCAAAGACGCGAAGAAGGAGTTCTTTCAGGTCATCCTTTTGGATATCAAGAATAAACCAATAGACAAGATTGAACTGAGCAAGGGAAGCATTGACGCGACGGTCGTTGACCCGAAGGAGATTGTAAAAGAGGCAACCTTGCGTTCAGCGAGCGCCGTTATCCTCGTCCACAACCATCCCTCAGGCGATACAACTCCCTCCTCAGATGACATCAGCTTGACAAGGAGAATCGTTGAAGCCTGCAATTTAGTGGGAGTGAAGGTCCTGGACCATATAATAATTGGAAAAACTAAGGAAAAATACTTCAGCTTCGCCAAAGAGGGATTGCTTAAATGAGGCGATTTAAAATGCTTATCTTGACAATCGCCTTCGTTTCCCTGCTTTGCTTCTCCTCTGACCTCGCCTCTCTCCCTCCCACATTTGTACTCAAAAATATAAATGGGGCAATCGTTCCATTTCAAAACAATATCCCCTACCCTTCCTTTGAGCCCCAGCCCTCCCATCCGCGCCTCTATCTAAAAGGCGTATGGCGCAAAGCCCGCCTCCCTAACGCAGACCACAATCTATCACTCTCAAAAAGAACCCCAGAAATCCTTGAAGAACTGCGCAAAGAACTCACGAATCTATCCCATTGGCAGGAAATCACTCCTCCCCTCATTGATAACAAGTATCCCGATAGATACGAGGGCGTCGTCTGGTATAGGAAGAGATTCAACCTCTCTTCATTTCCTCACAACAATGCCCTCCTCGTCTTCCTCAGCGCAAATTATATAACCGATGTATGGCTGAACGGTGATTACCTCGGCTATCACGAAGGAGGCTATACTCCCTTCGCTTTTGATGTGAGCAAGCACCTTAAAATCGGAGAGAATGTTCTTGAAGTGAGGGTTGATAATATTCCCTGGGGCACGAGAAACGATATCCTCCCCAAAGGCGTCTGCGATTGGTGGAATTACGGCGGAATCATAAACGATGTCTTTATTGAGTTTATCCCGCCCATCAGCATCATCAGATTAGATTTGAAGCCGATAGACGAGAAAGGGAAGTTCTTGGCAACGGCTCTACTATGGAATGGAGGAGAAAGGGAGAAATCAATATCGCTGAAAATCTCCTGCTTTGAGGCGAGAAAATCCTCCTTAGATAAGGACCCAAGCCCCAAAAGCATAGCGGATATGGATAAAGAGGTTAGAATAGAAGGGAAGGGTGAAAGGAAATTGAGGCTCAAGGCAGGGGAAATTAAGCCTATTTTCTTTGAATTGAGGATTCCCAATCCCAAGCTCTGGAGCCCGAAAGAGCCAAATCTCTATGTTGTTGAAGCAAAGATTCAAAAAGGAGACGAGTTTTGGAATCAGTTCGGCTTTCGTTTCATCTCCGTTGCTAATGGAAACCTCCTTTTAAATGGAAAAAGAGTCTTCCTTCCCGGCGTCAGCCGGCACGAGGATTCCCTTCAAGGAAGAACTATGGATTGGGAAACGATTCATCGGGATTTGGATATCATAAAGGATTTGGGGGCGAGCTTCGTGAGAGGCACTCATTATCCAAATCATCCCTATACCCTCATCTATGCGGATAGAATAGGGCTGACCTTCTGGGAGGAGATTCCCATCTATTGGATGGGCGATAGGGAGATTGAGAATGTGCTTGATAGAGGGATAGCTCAGCAGATGTTTTTGGAGATGCTTTATAAGGATTTCTCCCGTCCCTCTCTTTGCCTTCTCGGCGCCTGCAATGAATGCGGAGGGAATAGGAGGGCTGATTTATTGCGGGAATTGAAGAGGCTTTCTCAGAGGGTGGATGGAACGAGGTTGATGGGACAAGCCTCCGTTGGACGATACTTCCGAGACGAGACGCAGAGAGAAGCGGATGTTTTGGGATTCAATTTCTATTGGGAGGTCTTCTACGGAGGGGATGCTTATTCCTCAACTATTGAGGCGTTGGAGAAAATACATTCCGTATTTCCCGATAAGCCGATAATAGCGACTGAATGGGGATATTGGTCAACGCCAAATTGGGACACGATAGCCAAGCAATTGGAGATAGCAGACAAGACATTCAGGGCATTCACGAGCAAGCCATATATCGTTTCCGCTATCGCTTGGTTTTTAGCATTTGATTATCGCACATTCATCACAAACGAGGGCACCTTCGGCCTGCTGACGATAGATAGGAAGAGATATAAGCCGGTTTTCTATCTATTGAGGAAATATTATAGAAGTTATGAGGAGTGAAAAGTGGGGTTTGGGCACTGCGAGCCCGCCGAAGGCGGGCGTGGCAATCTCCTTCTCTGTCATTGTAGGAGCTCCCGAAGAGAAACCTCGCAATAACAAATGAGCCTCTATAACCTCGTCCCGAAATACCACGCCTTCAATTTAACTTTCCCATCCCATTCCACCTCTACCCTATCCACCCTAATTTTCCCCTCTATGCCCTCTATCTCCACCAAATCCCCTGGCTTGACCACTGGAGGGGCGGGCGCTTCCCATTCATAGGTCTTTTTTGTATGCATCTTTTTCTCCAAAACGGAAAGGCGCTGTTGGATTGCCGATTCGGTATTCAAGCTTGCGTCCACTTCCACATATTGCTTCCTAAACCCGAGATAATCGTCGCTATCAGGATTGTTTATGCTGTCCGCATTGATTAAAAAGCCACAGATTGGGTATCCCATATAATCCTGCCCGCAGACCCAAGCCTCGTTTATCTCAGGAGGTTCCGTTATCTCCTTGAACTGGAACATCTTGAGGTAAACAACGCCCTCGGGCGGGGTTTGGTTTGCTCCTTCCGTTGTTTTCCAAAACTTCGCCACGATACCGGTATTCGCTGGGTCGGGCTCGGGGCGGTAAATAAGTTTTGCGATAGGATAGCCGTTCTCGTCTGTTGAGAACGAAGCGATTAGTTGCCAGCCCGTGAATTCCAATATCCGCTCCAAGAGGTCAAGGGCGTTTGTCCCCTGTTCCACCTGCCAGAGGAAGCCTTGCTCTGGTGCCCCCTGCGGGAGTTTGAGGTTATTGGGGTCGGTTGCCGTCTCAACATCTATCCCTGCATAACCGCAGATATCCACATCCACTACTGCGTCGGTATGGAGAACGCCATCATAGGCGGTGCCAGCGGGAAGGATTGCATTGCGGAGTTTAAAGGCTATCCCCTGTGCGGTCAATTCCCATTCCCTTCCCCAGCGGACTTCCTTCGCCTGTGGCTCAAGCAGATAGCCCGAGAAGATGGCGGTATCGTCCCATTTTGCCCCAAATCGCAGGTGGCGTTGCGGGGAGAGAGAAAGGTCGGGGTCTTTAACTCTTATCCTTGCCTCCTCCTCTGAGAGATTAAGGGAGTAAGTGAGGGAGAGATAAAGGGTTTTATTGGATATATCCACTGGCGTGGGGGCTGTTTCCCCAGTCGTTGCGGGAAAGGAGACCTTGAACTTCCTTGCCCAGCCCCCTGTTCCCAGAAGGACTTTGACACGCATCTCCTCGCCAGCGGAAGGCGTCCATTCAGCCAAGTTGTATTTATCCATTAAAATGACGGTGGCGTTATAGCCATCAACGAAATACTGCTGGGTTTGGGTAGGAAGGTAGGGAGCGGTAAAAACAGGGGAAAGCGCATAGGAGACGCCATCGGGTTCCGTGAGCGAGGCGTATTTGAACAGCTGACGGGTGGGCGTCCAGAATGTCATCTTGGGATTCCAGTTTTGAGTGAGCCCTTCCTTAGGGACAATTAAGGATGGGCTTTCCTCAGAGAAAAATAGGAAAATATAACGGTCGTCAAGCTCAATTGTCCTGCACCAAAATGTGAACCAGCCCTGAATAGGCGTCTCTTCCCGCCTCAAAGTTAGCACCTTGATGTTTTGATATGAGCCATCGGAGAGAAGCTTTTGGACGAGGAGTTTGCCCTGATTGGATAAATTGAAGCGTAGCCCTATGGAATATTCCCAACTAATCCACCACGAGTGGATGGCATTGGGTTCGTTATAAGCCCAAGCGGAAAAAATGAAGGAGAGGGGAAGCCCGTAAACTGTTTGCTGTTCGTATTGAACTATATCATTTGAGCTCCACCAGAAGTCGTTTGAGTCCCTGATGGCAACCCTGTCCCAGAGGGGGTTAGTGGAAAAATCCCCACAAAGATTGCCATAACTTTCCCCTGTGACCTCCTTCGGCAGGCGGACGAGGAAGCCGGAGGGGTGGAGGGCGCATTTCTCCAAGCGCCAGCCGGGAAAATAGAAATCCTCGGAGATGGAAAAGCCCGGCTCCTCAAGGTGTTTATTGGGAAGCTGAATGATTAAATTGAGAGACATCTTTTATGTAAAGGGCAACATTAAGCGATTATTGACTACCTCCACTTTTTAAATTAAAATCATCCTTGATATGTTTTAAGGAGGGATTGGAGATTGCGAGAAGGCTTGAATGTGTCCGCTAAGGAAATCATCTTGAGGCTTCTTTCAACTGTTTTAGACCTTACCCGCTATCATAACCTACACCATAAGCAGACTGCCTACATCAGTCTTAGAGTTGCCGAACTTATGGGATTATCGCCCGAGCGAAGAAACAATCTGCTCATTGCTTCCCTCATTCACGATGCAGGACTATTATGGGGTGAAGAGGAAGAGCTCTCGGCCTTGCTCGAGCCTTCCAACCCTACCCCTTGGCGCCACTGCCTACTAGCTTATCTATTGCTAAAAGATTTTCCCTTTATAATTCGTTTAGTTCCTGATGTTCCAAGGATGATTCTCTACCATCATATTAAATTTGAGGAGCTAACCAAACCGGAAAAGTGTCGTTTGCTGCTTCCCATAATTGAATTCACGAGAGAAGAGGTTCCTTATGAAAGCTTGATAATAAATCTTGCAAGCGCTATTTCAATGATGATAGATAACCGGATACCAATCCTTCATCAAGCCGAAGGGATAAGGGAAAGGGTAAAGGAACTAAAGGATTATTTCTTCCCAACCGACATCGTAGATGCTTTTCTTGAAGCTTCCAACAAGGAGGCGTTCTGGCTTACTCTCACTTCCCCATTTATAGAGGAAAACATTGAAGCCCTTTATCCTTTACCCGAGTATGCAATGAGCGAAGAAGAAACAGTCTCTTTTTTTCAATTGGTTTGTAGATTCGTTGATTACAAATGCGAGTTCTTCGCAGCTCACTCAAGGGGCGTATCCGCTATAGCAGAAGCTCTCGGTAAGCTCGCACAGTTACCCGAGGAAACAGTAAAGAAACTAAAGATAGCTGGTTATATTCACGATTTAGGAAAACTCAGCCTGCCCCTATCTATTCTTATCAAGAACGATAAATTAACCGAGGAAGAATTCGCTTTAGTAAAAGTTCATCCATTCAGCATTTACAGCATATTATCCCGCACTAAAGGGTTGGAAGGACTGAGTGAATTGGCGGGATTTCACCATGAGAGATTGGATGGCTCTGGGTATCCCTTTCGTCTGAAAGGAGAAGAGCTACCATATGAAGCTCGCTTGCTTGAAGTCGCGGATGTTTTCTCAGCCCTCCGGGAGAAGCGACTATACCGTCCCGCGTTAGAGTTGGATGAAGCAGTTAAAATTTTAGAGGATGAAACAAAGGAGGGGAAATTAGATGGGGAAATTGTATCTCTATTGACCAAAAATTTAAGCGAGATAGATGAAATATTTTTGAACACGCATTTTTCTTATATGAAGGAGTATTAGGAGAGATGTTCTATTATTGCTTCGTTCTTTGATGGTAAAATTGCATTTGAATATTCCCGAGCCGAGGAAATTTAGTGAATCTCCTCTCATACAATTTTTCGGTTAGCGAGCATCTAAGAATGAAATATTTCTCCCAAATTTTAATTCTTTGACTAGGGATTATCCTGTGGAGAAAATGAGACATAAGCGCACTCTTAAACCCATCAGCTACCACTCCCTGGCGCCATTGTCTTGTTGCCTATTACTTGCTTAAGGATTTTCCTCTCATAAACCAATATGTCCCAAATGTCCCAAGGATAATCCTTTACCATCATACGAAGTGGAGAGATGTTCAGGAACCAGAGAAAGCACCCGCTCTCCGTGCGGTGATGGAATTCTCTAAACAGGAAGTCCCACTTGAGAGCTTCATCCTCCATCTCTTGGAAATTGTCTCAAATTTAACGGATACCCAAAAACCGATTCTCCTTCAAGTTGAAGAAATAAAGGAAAAGATAAAGGAGCTCTCAGGATATTTCCTCCCCCAAGAGGTCGTGGAAGCCTTTATGGAGGTATCCAGCAGAGAGGCGACTTGGCTTGACCTTGCTTCGGTCTATTTTTTTAGAAGAAGTCCTCCCTCAAATGTGCTCCCTGCCAGAATATAAACTGGGTAGAGATGAGCTAATCTCCCTCTCAGAGCTCTTCTGCTGTTTCGTTGATTTCAAAAGCCATTATACCGCTTTTCACTCAAGAGGTGTTGCCAAAATCGCTGAGGAGATAGGAAAGCTCCTTTCCTTGCCGCAAATTGAGGTTGATATGCTGAAAATAGGTGGTCATCTCCACGATTTGGGGAAGCTAGGCATCGCTCCATCTATCATAGAGAAACCAGGAAAGCTGAGCGAGGAGGAATTCGCATTGGTTAGAGCACATCCCTATCTGACTTACATAACCCTTAATCGTCTCAGGAATTTTGAGAAGATAAGGGATGCGGCTGCCTTCCATCACGAGCGATTGGACGGCTCAGGCTACCCATTTAAGTTAAAGGGAGAGGAGATTCCCCTTCACGCTCGCATAATGGCTGTTTCTGATGTCTTTTCCGCCCTGCGGGAGAAGCGTCCATATCGTGCAGCGATGAATATAGGGGAAGTAATCAACATTGTGGAAAGGGAAGCTAAGGAAGGTAAATTAGACCTCCAGATTGTCTCCCTCCTAATCTCTCATCGCCGAGAGATAGATGCCTATTTCATTGACATACAGTATTCATCTATGCAGAGATATCAAGAGATTTTCCTCACCCTTTCTTCTTTGCTGGATAGGGGCATAGTTTCCTGAAAAAGGCAGAGGAGAATTTCATTGCGAGCCCGCCAAAGGCGGGCGTGGCAATCTCTCATTTATGCTCTCAAGAAAGAGATTGCTTCCTTAGCGCCTCGCAATCTAATCTTTCAAAACGGAATTATAATTATGGCTCTTGGATGTTTTACAAACATACATTCACTTGCAAATCTGTTTACCTTTTAATACAATATTGACGATATGCGTTCTGTTTCCTCCCTCAACCCCAAAAGCAATAAACTGGCGAATTTCAAAAAAGCGATTTCCCTCTTCCTCCTCTTCCTCGCCATGCCCTCGCTCCCCTCCTTGAGGATTGATTGCTCCTTCTATCATCCCGACCCTACCTTCCCCTATGAAAAATTTAATGAAGGCTTCAAGCCAGCTGGCTTTCTTGAGATTTATGTAGAGAACAGGGGAAATGAACCCCTGCGAATTGAAGATTTACAATTAAACGAAGAAATAGTCTGGTGGAGATTGCGTCCCGACCCTTTGCCTCCCAAATCTTTCGGAGAAATCCTCATCCGCCTGAGAAATCATCCCCAAAAAGATTTGAGGGCAAAGATTAAACTCACAGATTCATCAGCAATTGAAATCTCCCAACCTCCCAATCCCCCTACCCTTTCCCTTGAAACTCTCGCCTTTGATGAGAACATTTCAAAGATTTATCTCTTTTTAAAGGGAAAGCCAAGCAAAATCAAGGAAATCCTTTTAGATGGATATTCCCTCCTGAAAAGAAGCAAAATCTTGGGCTTTTGGAAGGATTTCTGCCTCATTATCGTTTCTCTTACCCAACCCCTTCGCTATGGTAGCTTCCACTATCTCCGTTTAGATACCGATAAAGGGGAGAGAATCGCTTTCCTTTTCCGAGCAAGGGACGACTTCTTTCCCCTCGGAAGCTACGGCTATGTCACTCCCGAGGCTTATGCACAAGCCAATTGCAATATCTACGCCTCCTTCAGCGCTCTATCAAAGGAACAATTGGACAAACTGGGTAAGTTCAATATCAAAGGAATTTCCTCCCTGGGAGGAGAATCTCCACCTAAGGAGATAATTTCCCATCCCTTCCTCTGGGCTTACTACCTCTGGGACGAGCCCGATGTAGCTGATTATTTCGTTGAATCGCTTCCCCATCCCCTAAGGGTTGGGAGCAAGGCTGTGGAGATGGTTAAGAGGGAAAGGAATTGCTACAACGCCGACAAGAACAAGCTCACTTTCCTTACCATTGATATGACCTACAAGCCAGCGAATTGGTTTGTATACGGGCGAATAGCAGATGTCACCAACACCGACCCCTATGCCCTCGCCTTCGGAGCGGAAATGCGCTTAGTTTACGATGTCTCCGAAATCCTTCGCTTAGCCTCGTCTCCTTCTATGCCGTTGATAACCTATCAGGCTTATTTTCGTAAACCGAAAGACAAACCCTCCGACTGGAAATATCCAAGGATGCCATCCCCTGAAGAGGAGAAGATTATGATGCATTATGCTCTTGCGGGAGGGGCAAAGGGGTTGCTCAGCTATATCCACTGCACGGAGCATATCGGGAAGAATATCATCTCTTATGGAGCGGAGGATTATCCCGAGGTCTGGAAGGCAATAGGAGATGTTTATAAAAATTTGAGTGCTGTCTCTCATATAATATCAAGGACTCAACCCATGGATATCGTTCAAGGGCAGGAAGGTGTTTTCGCACGCGCTCTGGTTGCGGACGATGCGATGTTAATCGTGTGTATAAATGAGAAAGGAAAATCCGAGAAGGAAGGATATATTTCTCATCCAATTGAGAATTTGCGGATAAGCGTTGAGCTTCCTCCCTGGTTCAAGCCAAAGAAAGTAGAGGAAATAAGGGATGGAGAATTTCATCCCCTTCCCTTTAAGATTGGCAAAGAGGGAGTTCTTCATTTCCTCCTTCCCACCCTTCATTCCGCCACTCTTGTTTTGCTGGAATGATTTTTTAAGAGAATCTCCTTTCCCCATGATTTCCCTTGCGAAATTAAATAAAATACTTTTCATTATTTCATTCCATCGCTAAAATTTGTTATATGTTAGCGAAGAGAATCATTCCCTGTCTTGATGTGAAAAACGGAAGGGTCGTTAAGGGAACTCACTTCATAAATCTTAAGGATGCAGGTGACCCAGTTGAGCTTGCCTCCTTCTATGACAAGGAAGGTGCGGATGAAATTGTCTTCCTTGACATCACAGCCTCAATTGAAGAGAGGAAAACCGTGATAGATTTGGCTAAGAGATGTGCCGAGGAGGTGTTCATTCCCTTCACCATCGGCGGTGGAATCCGAACGATTGAGGAGATAAGAAAGCTTTTGGAAGCAGGGGCAGACAAGGTTTCCATAAATACCGCAGCGGTTGCAAATCCCGATTTCATAAGGGAAGCCTCAGAAAACTTCGGGGCGCAATGTATAGTTGTAGCGATAGACGCTAAACGCATTTCCCCTGGCAAATGGGAGGTTTT
Source organism: bacterium (assembly GCA_014360495.1). Lineage (NCBI taxonomy): Bacteria > bacterium. Next base: position 87,326 of record JACIXR010000008.1, on the reverse strand, counting down.
CGTTAAGGGAGGGACAACGCCGACCGGATTAGATGCAATTGAATGGGCGCAAAGAGTGGAGGAACTTGGTGCGGGGGAGATTCTCCTCACAAGCATTGATAGAGACGGAACCCAAGAGGGATACGATATAGAACTGACGAGAAAGATAGCGGAAGCGGTATCCATTCCCGTAATCGCATCAGGCGGAGCGGGCAACCTCCAACACATTGAGGAAGCTTTAACAATTGGCAAGGCTGACGCTGCGCTCATAGCTTCAATGGTTCATTTTCGTTTATACACTATAAGGGAAATAAAGGAATATCTTTTCTCAAAAGGTATTCCCGTCCGCATTTCATAAGGAGAGGATGAAGATGGACTGGTTAAAGGATGTAAAATTTGACGCTAATGGATTAGTTCCCGCAATCGTTCAGGATGAAAAGACCGGCGAAGTCCTTATGGTGGCTTATATGAATGAGGAATCCCTGAAAAAGACGGTCGAGGAGAAAATAGCCTGCTTTTATAGCAGGTCAAGACAGAAGCTATGGGTGAAAGGGGAAACCTCCGGCAATTTCCTGAAGGTAAAAGAGATTTGGCTTGACTGCGATGGTGACGCAATCCTCTTGAAGGTTGAGGCACCGCCCGCCGTCTGCCACACAGGATATAGGAGCTGCTTCCACAGGATTTTAAGAGGAGATAAATTTGAGGTAGAAGGGATAAAAGTGTTTTCTCCCGAGGAGGTTTATGGAAAGGAAAAATGAGGAAAATCATCCCGCTCTTCCTTCTCCTCCCCCTTCTCACCCTTGCCCAAAAAGACCCGAAGGCTCTATTTCAGGAAGCCCTTACCCTTGCACAACAGGGCAAGATAGATTCAGCGATAAGCAAATATAAGGAATTGATAAAAATAGCCCCTAATCTTCCAGCAGCCTATCTAAATCTCGGCTTGCTTTACTTGAGCAAGGGAAAAACGAAGGAAGCGGAAGCTAACTTTAAGAAAGCCATCTCCCTTGACCCCAAAAACAGCTTTGCTTATGCCAAGCTCGGCGCGCTCTACCTACAAATCAAGGACCTGAAGAGGGCGAAAGAAAACCTTGAGAAAGCGATAGCATTGGATAAGAAGAACGCAGAGGCTCATCTTAATTTGGGCGTTATTTATGCCCAAGAGAAGAAATGGAGTGAAGCGGAAAAGAGCTTCAAGGAAGCGGAGAAACTTATGCCCAATAGCGCCATCCCTTCCTTCAATCTTGGCTTGATCTCCCTTCAACAAGGGAAAACTCAAGAGGCTTTAAGCTATTTCAAAAAAGCAATATCCCTTCAACCCAATTATATTCCTCCCTATCTCGCTATCAGCGAGCTTTCCCTCTCCCAGGGAAAGGCAAAGGAAGCCATTCCCTATCTTCAAAAGGCGCTTCAATATCAACCAAACGATAAATCCGTCCTCTTCTATTTAGCTGTAGCTAAACAGGAAAGCGGTGATTTGAAGGGAGCGGAGGCTATTTGGAGACAGCTCACCAAACTTGAACCCAAAAATCCCACATTCCAATATAATTTGGGGTTGTCCCTTTTCCAGCAGGGGAATTTTCAAGAGGCTGGCAAAATATTTGAGCAAACTTTGAAATTGGACCCCAAAAATCCACAAGCAATGGAGAATCTCGCCTTCTGCCTCGTTCAGCAGGGGAAATTGAAAGAAGCGGAGGAAATGTATCAGAAAGGGATAGAGCTTTTCCCCGAAGAAGTCAGGTTCTATTATGATAAAGCCTATCTCTTGGAGTTGCAGAATAAATATGAAGAATCGATTAACTGCTATCGCCAGCTTCTCTCCAAACAGCCGAAGGAGATAACTGCTCATCTTAGAATTGCTTCCATCTTTGAAAGGCAGGGGAAATACGACGAAGCAATTTTAGAATACAGGAAGGCGCAGGAGATAGCACCTGATAATTTTGAACTATGCAAAGCAATAGCTGAAGCCCTGAAAAAGAAGGGGGATAAGGAGGGCGCTATAAAGGAGTATGAAAACTATGCGAAGAGCCATCCGAACGACATCTCCCCATTTCTGGAAATGGGTAAATTATTGGAAGAGCAAGGGGAAAAGGATTTAGCGATAGAGAAATATCAGAAAGCAAAGGAGGTAGATAGGAAGTCCATTCAGCCTTATCTCCTTATAGCGGGAATTTATGAGAAGGAAGGCAAAACCCAGGAAGCTCTATCCGAATACGACTCCGCTCTCAAAATAGCGCCCGATAACACCGAACTCCTTTATCGCAAGGCGCTTCTTTTAGAGAAGAACAACGATGACGAAGGGGCACTGAAATGTTATAAAGAGATGGAGAAGCTTTCCGTAAGCTCCTTCTATCTACTCAATATCCCTCGTCTACTTGAAAAGATGGGGAAAGAGAAGGAAGCTTTAGAGGAGACAAAGAAGCTTGCAGAACGCTATCCCAATGATGTTCCCGTGTTGACGAGATTGGCTCAATCCTTGGAGAAGGATAAGCAATACGATGAAGCGATTAAAGTCTACGAAAAGATAATGGAATTGGAACCTAAAAATCTTTGGGTATTGAATAAGTTTGCCTCCTTGCTTGAAAAACAGGGGAAGGTATCGCAAGCTCTTTTACATTACCGGCGCTTCATTTCGGAAAATCCTCAAAACGATGAGGCATATTCTAATTTGGTGTCCTTCGCCTTAAGAACCAAACAAATCCCCTCAACATCTTATTTCCTCAAGGGGATAATAGATCAGCAACCGAATAACATATCAGCTTTGAGGGCTTTTATAAACCTTTCCCTTGGAGCTAATTCCCTTGAGGATTGCCTTTCTTTTCTCGTAGAGAAAGTGAAGAAAGAACGGAACGAAGCGATGGAGGAGGAAATAGGAAGGCTTCTTTCAAGGGATAAATTTCAGCAGGGGGCTAATGTAGATAAAGCGATACAAATTTTCCAGGAATTAATAGAAAAGAAAAAGGACGACGCTATTGCTTGGAAGTATCTCGCTCTCGCTTTTGAGGTCAAAGGTGACGCTGTGAAGGAAGCGGAGGCATACAAAAATCTCGTTAACCTTTATCCACAAGAGAGCAGTTATAAATTGAAGCTTGCTTTAGCCACAAAGAAGGCAGGAAATCTCCAGGAGGCGATAAACCTGCTCGAGAATCTCTCTCAAGAAAAGCCACAAGACATAGAAATCCTGTTCGCCCTTGCTTCTACCTATGAAGAGAAGGGAGAAAAGGATAAGGCTAAATCCGTTTACGAGAAAATTTTGACTATCTCACCGGAAAATAATAAGGCTAAGGAAGCTCTAAATAGATTGGGGAGCTCCACTCCCTAGAAAACCTGAAAGCGAGGCGAAGGATATGCTCTCTCGTTTGCTCGCTCTCCTTCAAAGAATCGGGACATCCCTCCTCGTCCCCATAGCTGTCCTTCCCGCCGCCGCCATCCTTTTACGCCTTGGAGCAGAGGATATATTTAATATTCCCATAATGAGCCAAGCTGGTAAGGCTCTTTTTGATTCCCTCCCCCTGCTCTTCGCAGTGGGGGTGGCAATAGGGTTCACATCTCAAGCTGGCGTTGCTGGGCTCTCCTCGCTCGTGGGCTATCTCGTCTTTTCCGCCACCCTAAAACAGATAAACGAGAAGATAGATATGGGGGTATTGGGAGGGATTCTCATAGGGCTCCTTTCCGCTTATCTCTACGAGAGATTTCACCAAGTTAAATTGCCTCCTTTCCTTGCTTTCTTCGGGGGAAGACGTTTTCCGCCCCTCATATCCGCTTTCGCCGCTCTATTCCTTGCTTTAATCTGCGGTTTTATATGGCTCCCAATTCAAGAGCTAATTGGTAGATTTGGTGAATGGATGGTGAAGTCGGGCGGGATAGGGCTATTCATATATGGAACGATGAACAGGCTCCTCATCCCCTTCGGGCTCCATCACATCATAAATAGCCTTGTCTGGTTCACATTTGGAAGCTACGAGGTAGGAGGGAAGGTTTACCACGGCGATATGGGGCGCTTCTTTGCTGGAGACCCCTCAGCGGGAAGCTTTATGGCTGGATTTTACCCGATAATGCTTTTCGCCCTTCCCGCGGTATGCCTCGCTATGTATCAGGAAGCCAAACCGGAAAGAAAGCAGTTAGCAGGAGGGATATTGCTATCCGCAGCCCTGACCTCAATAGTAACCGGGGTAACGGAACCTATAGAGTTTTCCTTTATGTTTCTCGCTCCTCAGCTCTATGTTCTCCACGCAATCCTCACCGGTTCCTCGCTCGTTATAGCCAATCTATTAGGTGCTAAAAGCGGCTTCAGCTTCTCGGCTGGCTTGATAGATTTCTTCCTTAATCTGGGGCTTTCTCACAAAGCCTGGCTCTTATTGCTCCTCGGAGTTCTCTATTTCTTAATCTACTACATCAGCTTCAGATTCCTTATTAGACGCTTGAATCTACCAACCCCGGGCAGAGAGGAGTAACATATATTGCTTACTTGCTATCTAAATAAATGTATGGTAAAATTAAATGACAAATAAAAAGAAAGGAACGGTGAAGCAAAATGAAAAAACTAATGGTCCTTGTGCCGCTGTTATGCTTGACGCTCTTAACTATTAAAGCTCAAGCTCAAGGAGTCGGCTATGTGGATATGCAAAGAGTTCTAAACGCGTTCACAAACGCCGAGGAAGCACAGAAACAGCTTCAGGATTATGCCAACAGCCTGCAGGAGATAATAAATATTCACATGAGCAACTACATGCTCACCACGCAGGAAAGGGAGGAACTGAAGCAGCTCATAGCTAAACAAAATCTAACAGATAGCGAAAAGAAAAGGCTTCAGGAGCTGGAAACCCTGGCAAGCGACAGACAGAAGGAGCTTCAGAACCTGGAAAACCTTCAAAACCCCAATGATACCCAGAAACAAAGATTGAGCGAGCTCCAAACACTCCGCCAAACAGCCTCCAAGGATATAGACGCTATTGTTCAGGAGTATAACAATCAGCTCAACCAAAAGAGGCAAGAAATCATAAACAAGTTGGACCAGGATATTAGGACCCGCCTGCAAAAGCTTGGCATAAGCGTTAAAGAAGGCGAAGATTTAGGCACCTATATAGACCAAGCCATTAGAAAAGCAGTTGAACAGGTAGCGAAAGCGAATAACATCTCTTTGGTGCTCTCAAATCAAGTAGTTTTATATGGTGGAGTTGATCTCACTGATAAGGTTATTAAGGCGCTTACCAAATAAAAGCATCCTTCTTGCTCTCCTCCTCCCGGTGGGAATAGGCGTTTCCCTTGCGGAGGGAATCTCTCTATATGATGGTCTATTGAAGGAAATAGCCCAAAGGAGAGCAGACCTATATAATTCCCTCATAAAGGAATTAATGAATATTGAGGCAAAAATGAAGGTTGAACCAGAGAAGACAAAAGAAGCGAAAACAAGGCAGTTTGAAGCCCTTCCTCAGAAGGTGGAACAGTGGAGAAAGGAGAATCCAAGTTCTCTTCTTTCCCTTCGCCTTCAAATCCTGACAGCGCAAGTTGGAAGAAAGAATAAGGAAGCGCAGGAATTGGAATCCCAGCTCAATACCGATTTCCAATCGCTTCTCTCCCAGTGGTCAAGTCCCCCCAAAATTGAAGAAACTACTCCCCAACCAGAGAAGAGAATTAGCCTTGCTCCTCCTTCTCCACCCTCTCCACTATCTCCCTGGTGGAAATCTCCCTCTCTCATACACCTCCCTTCTCCCGCCTCAGAGTTTGAAAAGGAGATAACAAACGAGATAGTAAACTTCTCCCAGTTGGTTGATAAAGAAAAGCAGAAAATGCAGGAAAAGATGGTAGCATACGAGAGAGTTTTAAAAGAGGTGAAGAGAAGATGCCCTTTACCTTGAGGGAAGTGGCAAGGCATCTTGAAGGGAGGATAAAAGGCAACCCCCACATCGTTCTCCACAGGATTTCCCCATTAGATAAAGCAAGGGAAGGCGACCTAGCCTTCGTTGAAGATGAGAAGCTCCTCTCTCTTGCGGAGAAGAGCGGCGCCTCCGCCCTGATATTGAAAGAGGGATGGGAGACGGAGAAGAACGCGATCTATGTTGACAATCCACGCCTCGCATTGATAAAGGCTTTGGAGCTCTTTTCTCATAGGGAGAAGCCATCGCCTGGCATACATCCAACCGCTATCATTGAGGAAGGAGTTAAGTTAGGGGCGAATGTCTCCATAGGGGCTTACTGTTATATAGGGAAAAACACAACAATCGCAGATGGCACGATAATTTATCCACTATGTTATGTGGGAGAGAACTGTCTGGTGGGAAGAAATGTGCTCATTTACCCTCAGGTAACGATTTATGACCATATTGAAATAGGAGACAATTGCATAATCCACGCGGGAGCGGTTATTGGGGCGGATGGTTTCGGTTATGTGAAGGTTGAGGATAGACATTTAAAAATCCCCCATATAGGCAAGGTGGTTATAGAGGATGATGTGGAAATAGGAGCAAACACCACGATAGATAGGGCAACTATGGGCGAGACAAGGGTGGGAAGAGGAACAAAGATAGACAATTTAGTACAAATCGCTCATAATGTAGAGATAGGAGAGAACAGCATCATAGTTGCGCAGGTAGGAATATCGGGAAGCGTGAAGATAGGTAAGAATGTAACCCTCGCCGGGCAAGCGGGGATAGCCGACCATATACAAATAGGGGACAATTCCACGATTGCTGCCCAAGCAGGAGTGATTGGAGATGTCCCTCCGAACAGCGTTTATTCTGGCTATCCCGCACGCCCCCATACTCAGCAGATGAGGGTGCTCGCCCTTCTTCAAAGGCTTCCCGATTTTGTAGAGAAATTGAAAGAAATAGAGAAGAAAATAGAAGAAATTGAGAAAGGAGGAGCTGAAAAATGAAAAAGCTTTTGCTGGTTAATCTTTTGGTTCTTTTTATAGGTGTCGCTTTCTCTGCCCAGCCGACGATTTTAGGGTACTCGGGTTTGATCACCGCGCCCACGGCTGAAACTGTTAAGATGTCCGGGGTTGCTCTCATCGCGAGCAGTTCAAAGGATATGAATACCGTTGGTGGATGCGCTGGGCTGATAGCGAACTGGGAGATTTCCGCAGCAAGAGTAAGCAACAAAGAAGCGCATACCCTACTCAATGGAAAGATAGGTCTTCTTCAAGAGGGGCTTGCGCTTCCCTCCATTGCTGTGGGAGTTGTTGATTTGAGCGATGAGATAGGGAACTCCATTTACGCTGTTGCAACGAAAACGATTTCCATTACGAAGGTCGCCACCCAAACTGCTGGGCTCCCCTTCGGTTCTCCCCAAATCAGCGTTGGCATAGCCTCGGGAAAGGTGTTGGATGGAGTTTTCGCAGGTATTGTCTTACCCCTCTCCCAAAAGAGCCGTTTGATGGCCGAATACGCAAATAAGAAGGTCAACTTCGGATTCGGAACGCAGATATTCCCTCTCGCGGATTTAGAGGTATTCTCACTTGAGGGTGACTTAGGCGCAGCTGTTTATGTTAAACTTGGCTTTTAAAAAGGAATGTGGCAAAGGACAATTGCTAAACCAATAGAAATAAAAGGAAAAGGCTTACATACGGGTAAGTTCTCAAGGGTCGTCATACACCCTGCGGAGCCGGACCACGGGATATTGTTCCATCGTTTGGATGTTGAACCTTCCCTTTTAATTGAGGCTTCTTTTGAGAATATCTTCTCCTCCCAGCGTCGCACATCCCTTGGGAAAAACGGCATCGTAATATACACTGTTGAACATCTCCTTGCAGCCCTTTATGGGATGAGGATAAGCAATGCCCTTATAGAGGTAGAAGGTGAGGAGATACCCGCACTTGACGGAAGCTCCGCTCATTTCGTCTCCCTTATTAAGGGAGTTGGAGTTATTGAACAAGATAAGAGGGCGAACATCATAAATTTAAAAGAAAATGTTTGGGCGAAAAACGGAGAAGCTCATGTCTTGGCTATCCCATATCCCAAGCTGAAGATAACATATCTAATAGACTTCAATCATTCCTATGCCTGTGAGCAAATCGCCTCTTTCGTTATTGATGATGCTGTTTTCGAAAAAGAGGTAGCCCCAGCGAGAACTTTCGGCTTTGAACACGAGGTAGAAGAACTGCTGAGAAACGGCTGCGCCTTGGGTGGGTCATTGGAGAATGCGATTTTGATAACCAACAATGGACCAGCCATCCCCTTGCGATTTGAAGACGAGTTAGTGAGACATAAAATCCTTGATTTAATAGGTGACCTTTCCCTTTTGGGAAGCTATATAAATTGCCACATCATAGCCATTAAGGCGAGTCATAACCTTCACCTTGAATTAGTAAAGAGGATTGCACAACAAACAAATAGTAGGAGGTGTAAAACCCGGTGATAAATATCAACGAAATCTTGAAAATCCTCCCTCATAGATATCCCTTCCTCCTCGTTGACCGGATTATAGAGATAGAGCCTGGGAGAAAAGCTATTGGGCTTAAAAATGTAACGATAAATGAGCCTTTCTTCCAGGGACATTTCCCAGGACAACCGATTATGCCTGGCGTGCTTATTCTTGAAGCAATGGCGCAGGTGGGAGGGGTTTTGCTTCTCTCCATGACAGGGAATCAAGGCAAGCTCGCTTACTTCGGCGGTATGGATAAGGTTCGCTTCAGGAACCCCGTTCACCCCGGTGATACCCTCATTATGGAAGTGGAGATATTGAAAACAAAGGGAAATGCGGGCAAAGTGAAAGCGACGGCAAGAGTTGATAAAAAACTCGTTGCGGAAGGAGAATTCCTGTTTATGTTAGTTGAGAGAGAAGAACCCTATGAGGCAGTAGAAGGCGCTCAAAGGGAAAGCAGGTAGGTGACTTAAAATGGAACTTAATACCCTCGTTCATCCCACGGCTGTTGTTCATCCCTCGGCTATATTGGAGCCGGGCGTTATTGTTGAAGCCTATGCCTTTATTGGGCCGAATGTAAGAATAGGGGAAGGAACTATAATCCACACCCACGCGATTATTATGGAAAATGTTATCATTGGGAAAAACTGCGAGATATTCCCCGGAGCTGTCATTGGTGCACCACCTCAGGACTTACGCTATAGAGGAGAGAAGACATCGGTAATCATAGGTGATAACAACAAAATTAGGGAGTTCGTAACAATCCATCGCGCCCTTGAGGAAGGCTGCACGGAGATAGGCTCCAACAATCTTTTGATGGCTTATAGCCATATAGGGCACAATTGCAAGGTGGGAAACAATGTCGTAATGGCGAATTATGTGGGTATAAGCGGTCATGTCGTAATAGAGGATGGAGCAGTCTTCGGTGGGATAGTGGGCGTCCATCAATGGGTGCGTGTGGGACGCTTAGCCATGATAGGCGGATACTCTAAAGTCGTGCAGGATGTCCCTCCATATATGATAGTTGATGGAAGACCAGCGAAAGTGGCGGGACCAAATAAGGTTGGTATGCGAAGGGCGGGAATTCCTCTATCCGTGAGAAATCAAATTAAAAAAGCCTGCCTCATCCTCTTCCATTCCAAATTACCTCTCAGCAAAGGCATTAAGAAAGTGGAGGAGGAAATACCCGACAAAAGCGAGGAATTGATCCGACTATTGGAATTCGTTGAGGCTATGAGAAAAAGCAGAGCTGGCAGGCAACTTGAACACCTTGCGAGAAGAAGAGGTTAAAATCTTCCTATCAACAGGGGAAACCTCGGGCGACCTCTACGCTTCATACTTGGCAAGGACGATAAAAGAAGAAATCCCAAGTGCGAGATTTTGGGGGATGGGGGGAGACAATATGAGGAGGGCGGGTATCCACCTCCTTATTCACTCCACACAAAAGGGTGCGATTGGCGTTGTGGAATCCCTTAAGGTCGTCCCCTTCTTCCTCTCGGCTTTAGAGAGAATCAAAAGATTTCTCTCTAAAAATCCACCAGAGCTCCTTATCCTTATAGACTTCGGAGCCTTCAATCTTCGCCTGGGAAGATGGGCAAAAAGGGAAGGTATTCCTGTCCTTTATTTCATCCCGCCGGGGTCATGGAAAAGGGAAGTGGGGAAGAATGTTGAACTGCTAAAGCAATCAGCTGATAAAGTAATCTGCATTTTCCCCTGGAATAAATTAGCTTTGGAAGAAAAAGGCGTTGATGCTTACTTCTTCGGACACCCTCTTTTGGATATCTTGGTGAAGGAGAAAAAAGAGGAAGCGAGGGCTGCTCTCGGTTTGCGGGACGCACCCACTATTGGCTTACTTCCTGGTAGCAGGATTCAAGAAATCCGCTATGTCCTCCCTACCCTTCTTGAAACCATTCCCTTTATAAAAAGATTAATCCCAAACGCTCAGTTCGTCATCAGCCCACCGGAAAGTCTCATCGCTTTCATAAATAAAATCCTGCCCCCAAAGTGGGAAATCAAAGAATCCGCTTTAATAAAAAACAGCGATATAGTTGATATAAGAGAGGGACAATCTCAAAGGGTCATTAGCGCCTCGGATGCCTTAATCGTGACATCGGGAACCGCAACCCTTGAAGCCGCTATCTTGGAAACTCCCCTAATAGTTGTTTATAAAGGCTCGCTCCTGACTAAAATAGAATATAAGATTAGAAGGATGAGACTCCCCTATATCTCTCTCCCAAACATAGTGCTGGGCAGAAAGGAGATTCCCGAGCTCATTCAGGAGCGGGCAAATCCTACCCTTCTGTCAACCCTCGTCTGCGAGCTGATATTAAATGAGAAAGAAAGAAATAGGCAATTGATGCTTTTTCAAGAAATAAAAGCCCAGCTGGGAGAGAAGGGAATGTTTAAGAAGACTGTTAAATTAATTAAGGAAATGTTGGTGAAACGATGAGAATTCTGAATAAACTCGCGGAAAAAAGGACAATTTTCCACCTCCTCTTTCCCCTCGCTTGTCTCATCTTCGCCAAACCGCATGATATCTATTTGTTCATCGGAACGGGACTCATCATTCTCGGCGAAATCGTAAGAATCATTTCAGCCGGTCATATAATGAAAAACGAACAATTAACTGTCAGCGGTCCCTATGCTTATACACGCAACCCCCTTTATCTCGGCAGCTTTCTGATGGGATTGGGTATCAGCTTCATGACCGGTTATCCTCTAATCGTTATCCCCGTTTATCTCTTCCTCTTCGCTTTGATTTATATCCCTACCATTAAAGGTGAGGAAGTTTTCTTGGAAAGAAAATTCGGGGATGCTTATATTCACTACAAACTCTCCGTTCCCGCCTTCTTCCCTTCCCTTACGAAAAGAATCACGGGCTCTAAAGGAAAATTCCAATGGTCAAGGGTAAGGGAAAATAACGAGCACCGCTCCTTAATTTTCTCCCTGCTTTTGATTTTTCTTTTCTTCTTGAAGAAATTGCTGGTATAATAAACTCAATATGGAGCGAAGCGTCTTTGAGCTTTTCCCTGAGGAATACGATGAATGGTTTGAGGAACACAAATTCGCCTACCTCAGCGAACTGGAAGCCCTGAAAAGGGCGATTCCTGAGGGAAGGAAGGGATTGGAGATTGGAGTTGGAACGGGAAGATTTGCAAAGCCATTGGGGATAAAAATCGGAATAGACCCTTCGGAGAAAATGCTGGAAATAGCGCGGAAAAGGGGAATTGAGGGAATACAAGGAAGAGGAGAGAACCTTCCCTTCAAAGAAGGCGAATTTGATTTCGCACTCCTCGCTTTCACTCTCTGCTTCGTTGACGACCCCTTGAAGGTCTTAGGGGAAGCGAAAAGGGTTTTGAAGCCCGGCGGGAGGGTAATAGTGGGAATTATTGATAAGGACAGCAAGTTGGGGAAGATTTATCAATCTAAAAAAGAAAAGAGCAAATTTTATAAGTTTGCGAAATTTTATTCAAGCGAGGAAATCATTGATATGTTGCGTAAGCTTGATTTCACCAACATCCAAGCTTTGCAAACCCTCTCTGGCGAGCTTGAAAGCCTCAATGAAGTAGAAGCACCAAAGGAAGGATATGGCCAGGGAGGATTTGTTGTTATATATGGCGAGAAAAGGAGGGAGGAAAAATGAATTTCAGTTTGTTCGTCCTTCTTCTTATCTTTCCCATATTGAGCTTATTTTCAGCCGAACTTCCCCCGAATGGGGATTTTGAGGAAAGAGCAGGTGATTTCTTAGCCTATTGGTCGAGGGGAGCGATAAGAGGCGAGCTTGGGAAGGACGTCTTCGTTGAATTATCTACTCAAACGTTGCAGGGTAATTACTGCGTAGAGCTGAGGACAACGAGTCAAGCAAAAGCGGTTCTCAATTCGGATTCCCTTTCCATACTCAAGGGGAGATTGGTATTCAACTATAAAGCCATTTCATCAGCTGGAAGCGATAATTTAGCTGTTTTCGTCATTCCCCTTGATAAAAATGGAAGGGAAACCTCGCCTGGCAGGGCTAAATACATAATCCCGAAATCCCATATAGGAGATGGGAAATGGCATAAAGCGACGATAGATTTTGATTACTTGGATTTTCTTAATGTTGAAAAGGTCCTCATCGGAGCGAGAATCAATGAGAGCGGGGTAGATGGCGCAGGACATTTCCTAATTGATTGCGTATCGTTGATTCCCGCATCCTATCAAATCGCCCCTAAGATATCGCTTTATATCGCCCCTGCCCGTCCTATATATTTGGTTGGAGAGAAACCAAAGTTTAGTATAAGGGTCAGGAACGAAGGAAGAAGAGACTCCAAAGAAGGTATCCTCTTCCTCACAATCGGTAAGGCAACCCAGCAAATCTCCCTGCCCGGATTGAAAGTCGGCGAAGAGAAAAACATCGCTGTAGAGCTTCCCCTTCTGAAAGAAACAGGATTGCTTAAAGGAAGTGCGATTTTACGAGCGGGCGAAATTCAAAGCTCGAAGCAATTCTCCCTCATAGCTCTAAAGGATTTACCAAAAACCGGTCTATCCTTGGAGTTATTTAACTCCCGCATCCTTTTCCCCAAAACTCCCTTCGGCTACGGAATGGCAATTATCCAACACAAAAATGGAAAAAATTGGGAGGATGTAGCCATCATCCCTTCTCTCTTCACCCTCAAAACGGAATCATCCTCAGTGGAAGCTTTTACGAATAATTTCAGTAGATATAAAAGCGCCATCGTTTTTCGGGGAAAGCTATCAGCAGGCGCGGAGTGGAACTACGAAGTGAGATACAGAGCTGAGTTATCCGCTCAGCAATTCGTCCTATCCATCAAATGCACACCCTCTAAAGATGCCCCAATATCAGCTCTCTTCTTCCCCAGAATATACGCGGGAGAGAGAAGCCTCGGAAAAGGGAAGCGATATGCTCTATTCCCCGGTCTTGAATTCTTGCAGGGCGATGAAAGGTCTTCTTCAACGAGAGATGTCAACCCTCCTGATTCCGACCGCTGGGCTCCACACCCTTACAAAATCACCATCCCCCTCCAATCAATCTCCTTCCCCACATGTACTATCTCCCTCCTCTGGGATGCAAATCAGAAATGGAATGGCTCAGATGTCTTCCCCTCCGCCCTCTTTGCGTCCCCCAATTTCCTGGAGGGAGGAGATAACCACCTTCTAAGCCTTTTCCTCCCTTCAATACCGAAATATGTCAGGGAAAATTCTCTCGGAGCCAAGCCCGCTTATGTGGCAAAAGCAGGAATCCCCCTCACTCTGACCTGCAGGATATCCATCACCGATGGAGACGATGTCATTTCCTCAATAAATGAATGGAAGAAAGCCTTCGGCTTCCCAAAGCCAAAGCTTCCTCGCTCAATAGAGGAAGAGATGGAGCTCTGCGCCACCTGCTATACAGATGTTATCTGGGATGAGAAAGCCTTCGGCTGGCTTCCCTGGACGGGCGTTCCCCATCAGTTAGATGTGAATGTCTCCTTTGCCCTCTTAAAGATGGCTAACCATATCAAAAATCGGGTGGTCAAGGAAAAAGCGTTATCCTTGGCAGAAAGGACCCTTAAAGTAGCCACTCCTAAAAATTCCCTTGAGGTTGCCTTCAGGCTCGGGGAATTAGAGGAGGCGCTGAAAAGGACGGAAAGCTCGGCAAAGGAAACTATGAAAAGCCAAAGGGAAGACGGCTCTTGGGTTTTCCAACCGGATGAAAAGAGGAAAAGCTTGGGGAAGGAAGGGGAAACGGAAATAGGAATATGCGCTCCTCCCGCTGGTTCCATCCTCCGCTGGGCTCTTATATCGGGAGATGAAGAGGCAAAGGAGAAGGGCTTAAAGGCGCTGAAATTTATGGATAGGTTCTACATTCCCGCTGGCGCCCAAACCTGGGAATGCCCACTCCACGCTCCCGATATATACGCCTCCGCGGTAGCTATCCCTCCCTACATTTATGGATATGAGCTGACGAAGGATAAACACTATCTGGAAAGGGCGAAGGAAATGGCGTTGGCGGGAATTCCCTTTATCTATTTATGGAAATCGGCGGAAAGAAGCAGGGTGATGTTGGGAGCCTCAATACCGATTTTCGGCGCGACATTCCATGTCCTTCCCTGGTTCGCAAGACCAGTCCAATGGAATGGTCTCGCCTACGCTCACTCCCTTCGCCTACTCGCCAAATACGACGATTCCTTCCCCTGGAAAGATATAGCCGACCTCATACTTCAATCAGCAATGGAACAACAAGCAACGGAGGGCGAATATAAAGGCTTGTATCCCGATTCCTTTGGACTGATTCCCAACGAGCCCTACGGCCCCTGGCTCGCCCCGATTCTCATCCTCCGCAATCTTTTCTATTTAACAGGTCATCCCCTTGATATCAGCTTTAAAGTGCTTCATACAAAGAAGGGAAACTTCCATATCTCAAGCGGAGTGTATTTCACTGCCAAATTCTCGGAGGGAAAGCTTACCATAGAGACGGAGCCGGGCGACCTTCCAAACGCTTTCCTAACGATAGCAGGGATAAATAAACCCATTGAAGTGAGGGTCAATGGTGAGAAAATCTCGCAGGCGACCACAATAGATGAAGCGGAGCAAGGGTGGAACTACATAGAAAGATGGCGAATGCTTGTCTTGAAGATAAGATGTGGAGGCAAAAACTTGATTGGAATTAAAACAGAATAGAACCTCTGTCCCTCAACCGATAATCATATCGCAAATTGTGCTCCCCTGAGGGATAAAACATCCTTCGCCGACGATTGAGCGATGAATTCTGCTACCCTCCCCTACCCTTACCTTATCAAATAAAACGCTTTCACCGACCTCCGACCCATTCTCAATAACCACATCATTTCCCATAACTGAGTAGGAGAGAACCCTCGCTCCCTTTCCTATTCTACAATTCATTCCAAAGACGGCGGGCTCTCCAACCTCCGCTCCCTCCTCAATATCTGGAGAAAAAGCGGATATATCCATCGGATAACGGGAATCAAGGATATCCTTGTGCAATTGAATGTATCGCTCCCTTTCCCCTATATCCATCCAATAACCAAAATGCAGGTAAGAGAATATCTTTATATTATCCAAAGAGAGAAGACGAGGGAAAATCTCCCTTTCCAGAGAACATTTCCTATCGGGGAAAAATTGAAGGGTTCTTTGATTGATTATGTAAATCGCCCCATTTACGAATCCCGCCCTCCTCTCTTTCGTCTTCTCCGAGAAACCCTTCACGCGGAAATCGCCATCAAAGAAAATGCTTCCAAAGGGAGAGATATCATTTACTTTAACTGTTAAAATTGTTATATCAGCCTTTTTGGCTTTATGAAATGAAAGCATGGATTGATAGTCAACATCACAGATTATGTCACCGTTTATCACGAAAAACTCGTTACCTGCGGGAGCGGAGAATTTTATCGCTCCACCCGTATCCAAGGGTTCCTCCTCAACTCTTACCCTTATAGGAATGGGGGCTTCGTAATTTGAGAGAAAGGAGATGACTTTTTGGGAGAGATTTCCTAAGCTCAACACCACTTCTTCAAAAATCCCGCTCTCCTTCAAGCATTCAAGGAGATGGCAGAGGGTTGGCTTATTGCAAATGGGGAGAAGGATTTTGGGGATGGAATTGGTTATCGGCTTTAGCCTTTTCCCCTCTCCACCCGCGAGGACTAAAGCCCTCATCCTACTTCTTAACTCTCTCCCTTATCGCCTTTATATGGGCTGGGGTGCTTCCGCAACAGGCGCCAACGATGTTCACTCCCAACTTAACATACCTCTCCGCGTATTCAGCCATCTTCTCGGGAGTGGCATCAAATACAGTCTTCCCATCAACCAATTTCGGCACGCCAGCATTGGGCTGCGCCATGAGATAAACTCCTTCCGGACGATTCCTCGCCATCTTCTCAACAACATTGAGCATATCCTCCGGTCCCGTCCCGCAATTCGTCCCCATTATCTTAACCCCTAATTTCATTAGCTCCTCAATAGCTTGCTCGGGCGAAATACCCATTATCGTCCTACCAGATGCCTCAAATGTCATAGTGCAGATGGGAAGGATTCCCACCTCTTGAGCGGCGAGAACAGCTGACCTCATCTCCTGAAGGTCTGAGAAGGTCTCCAAGATAGCGAAATCCGGTCCCTCCTTTAAGGCGCTAGCCATCTGCTCCCTATAAGCCTTCAAAGCTTCCTCAAAAGGAAGGTCACCCCACGGCTCCAACAACCTTCCCGTAGGTCCAACTGATAACGCGACATAAGCCCTATCCCCTACCGCTTCCCTCGCTATCCTCACGGCTTCCCTATTTATTTCCTCAACCTTATCGGCGAGGTTATAGAGGGAAAGCTTGAGGCGATTTCCTCCAAATGTGTTCGTCTCCACAATCTCCGCTCCAGCCTCAAGATATTCCCTATGGATTTGGGCGACGACCTCTGGATGGGAAAGATTCCACTCCTCAGGAGCTACGCCGAGGGGCAAACCCCGCGATTGGAGGAGGGTTCCCATCGCTCCATCACAAATAACAATCTCTCCGCTCCGAAGTCTTTCCAAGATGTTCATACGAGAAATTTTAGGGGGAAAGGGGGAAAGAAGCAAGTATTTGCCATTACTCAAAAATAATTAATTCGAAAACAGGCTTGTTTCTTCAAAGAATTTGCTCGTAGAAAAAGGAGCAAGGGACCATAGACGTAGACCTTTTATATCAAAGTGGCGTGTCAGCGATATGTATCTTCAACCAACTTTTTCCACTTTCTTTCCATTCACCTGAACCAAAACAGTCTTTAGCCCCGTGCTATCCACTATTAATCAAAAGATATTTCCTCTACGATTTACTTTTTGGAATTACGATTTTCCGTGACCTTCTACAAAGAATAGTGTAATGCAGGAAAGGGATTACCTCGTTTGCCAAGCTATAGAGCTTTAACAAACCTTTTTCCCGCCGAAAATTCCATAAATATCATCCATTATGAAGATAGCGACATAGTTTAAGATTGCCAAGAAATGAGGTTTGGCAACAAAACCGAGATAATCACTTTTGCACTTAACTTTTCTTTCTTTATAACAAAAAGCCGAGCGTTGAAGGTTGGGAGAATTCGATATTTAAGAAGATGCGGGCTTTTCCGCTGCTTATTTATTAACTATATTGTTTATATTTCTAAAAAATTGAAATAAATTAAAATTATCCAGAATAAATCTTGTTACTTCATTACTAAGCTTTGTATTCCAAATTCCATTTTGGATTGTAATCCTTCCTGTTCTGATAACTTCGCTTATTTCTTCCTTAGTGAATTTGGGTTTTTTGTTATAAGCTTCCTCAACTATGGGATTGATATTAATTATTTCAATCCCAATAAGATTTGGCGCATGGAAAAATTTTTCTCTCGCTTGGAATAATTTGATATACTTGTTTATATCATCATCATTTAGAATCTCCCAGTTCCTTATTTTTCCCCCTCTCTCAAAATAAGGTATTTTATCCCTAAATACCACAAAATGACCAAATTTTATTCCCCTCGCCCTTAAATTCGCACATTCTCCTAAAAGGTTCTCAAAATAATTATTAGCGTTCTGCTTAAAATTAGAAGTTATAAATTTAATTGAAACCGCCATTTCTATTTCTGGTATATAAAACACACTTTTAAAGCCTACTCTTCTTTTAATAACCTTAACCTCTTTTCTAACAATAGCTACATCAATAATTTTCGTATAGTATTCACCTTCTGTTTGAACTTCTTTACCATTTAAGAAGTATACATCATATAGATCAGGAATAACCATTTTTATGGTATTACCAACCCATGCATGTAATGGTTTTAGTTTTTCTTCGCTTCTGTCTCCAAATAGAAGATACTTAAAATAACTTTCTTTTATTGCATTATAAAAGCCTATGTAAAGATTTTGTCTGTTCATAATAGATCGTCTTTAAGAAGCTATTTATAGTTTTTTGATCTTCCTCTTTTCTTAAAATCTCTACCTGTTTATCTGAAAGTTTAGGTAAGCCGAAGTTTTTAATAAAAGTCTTTGTATAAGACTTCCACCCCCCTTGATAACTTTTGGCTGTCGCTTCAATATATGTTTTCATTATTTCCGAGTTCAATATTTTTTTTAGTAAATACAAATCTGTAAAGGGTTTTATTTTGGGGAAAATAGCATATCCGCTATAAAAAGTAGCATCTTCCTTTTCGCATACAACAAAAGTGGGATTTAAAGCCATTGGGGGGGTTAATATTTTCTTCCCAAAACTCGTATTTATGCCCTGTGTTCTTCCATATGCATACCAAGTTTCATATTCTTTTTTCCCTTTATCTCTTTTGGTAAGTATGTCTTTGCAATATAATAAGTATTTATAGGTTTCCGGGAATTTCTCCTTTAACTCTTCTTCACTTATTATAACATATCTATCATTGATTTTTTTGTATGGAAATATAATTCTTCTTTTATTTTTCAAAATATCTTCCTCTGATTTCACTATGCTAACTTTTATTATCTCTTTTGTTATTTCTTTTTCTATTAAAAACTTGTTTCTGTTGAAATATTTAACAAAATATTTTCCTTCTTCCTCTGGATTTTCTAATATGTATACTTCATCAGCTAATGTAGCAAGTCCAACTCTTATGTCTGCAATATCTTTTAATCTATAATACGAGTTTTCAATTATAGTAATGATTTCCTTTTCTTTGTTAGAAACCAATACCCATTTTTCAGGATTAAGTTCATTAAAATAGATTTTTTCACCTTCAATCTTATTTAAATTTTTAACACCTCCATTATCTCTAATTTTTTTCAAAACGAAATAGCTTTTTGTTTTTTTGGAAATTATGGTGATGGCTGTATATGTGGTAATACCTTCAAACACTTGATAATGATCAAAATCTACTATTTCTTCAATGTATTTATTGACTTGAAGGAATTTCCTTAAATTTTTACCTGCATGTGTGGTAAAATAACTGTTGGGTGTTATATATCCCATTTTACCTTTTTCGTTCATCAATTCAATTCCGAGTTCAATAAAGGGTATAAATATATCCGTATCGCCCTGGACAAATTTCCAATATTTTCTTATTATTTTTTTCGTTTCTTCATCTAAATTTTGTATTCTCACATAAGGCGGATTACCCACAATAGCCTGAAATTTGAACCCATTTAAGGTTTTTCTCAAAAAATCTTTATCTAGACTATTTCCATTATAAATATTAAACTTCTCAGGTATTTTCTTTTCATGTTCAAAAACTATTAATGACAACAAAATTTTCGTTCTTTTAACTGCTCTTGGATCAATATCTATCCCAAAAATGTGTTCTTCAACCAACTCCTTATAACTCTTTTGTAATTTTTGTTTTAATTTAAATAAAGCATCAACTAAAAATACACCACTACCACACGCTGGATCTATTACTTTTATGTCTTCGTTTGAATTTTCCAAAATAACACGAGTATTTATATAATCCACGATAAAGTAAGGGGTATAGAAGGCTCCGTTTAGTTTCTTAAAATTTTCGTCAATGGTTGTTTCAAATTTTTCAATTATCTTCCAGATAGTTAAATTTTCATCAGGTGATTCAAACAGCAGTGGCGGATCATAAATTTGAGAATAAAATTTACTTAAAAAGCATTTATAATCTAATTTTTTCGAAATTAGGTACTTTTTCAAAATTTCCTGCTCAAATTGGGTTAAGCCATTTACTGCTTTCATGATCCATCCCCCTTTATTTCCACAGCAGGAATTTTGCCTTCCCGTGCCTTTTTATAAAGGGTAGATTCCCCTATTTCTAAATATTTTGCGGTTTCCTCAAAGGTCATTATTTCAAAAAATCCTTCCATCATAGTTTTAGCTCCTTTCGTGCTTGCCAGACTCTATCATCGTTTAACATCTAATAATTATATACAGCAAAAGAAAACAAAAAGTCAAGCCCCTGTATAATTCCATAACATTTGAGACTCCTTAAGAGATTTCCCATATGTTGTTTGAATATAAACTTTAAAAGGTAATTTTCGGCTTAGAAAATCTTCATATTGAGACAACTTCTTCTTATTCAGTGTAAAGACCGCTTTGGATATTTTTATTCAATAAATCCATAAAAGTTTTGACGATTCTATATGGGAAATCTAAAATAATTTCAATATGAGCAAGCAACGCTATAATGCCCCGCGCGGAACCAAGGACATTCTGCCCGATGAATCCGCTAAATGGCAATATATAGAGAACCTTTTCCGCAAGGTTGCGGAATCCTTCGGCTATAGGGAAATCCGCACCCCCACCTTTGAGGAAGCCGGGCTGTTCACCCGCAGCATAGGGGAGGATACCGATATCGTCAGCAAGGAGATGTACACCTTCCAAGATAAGGGAGGTAGAACTTTAGCACTTCGCCCCGAGGGAACCGCTTCCGTTGTCCGAGCATATATTGAACACGGTCTTTACATCAACCAACCCTTCGCTAAATTCTATTACATAACTCCGCTTTTCCGCTACGAGAGACCCCAAGCAGGTCGCTATAGGGAACATCACCAGCTCGGAGTCGAGGCTATCGGCTCCAACAGCCCCTACTTAGATGCGGAAGTTATTTACCTCGCCTACCGCTTCCTTGACCTTTTAGGATTAAAGGAGAAGGAATTGCATCTCAACTCTGTTGGTTGCCCTGTATGCCGACCGAGATATGTTGAGAAATTGAGGGAATTCCTCCTCCCCCATAAGCAGGAGCTCTGTGAAGATTGTCAGAGAAGGCTTGATTACAATCCCCTGCGTGTCCTTGACTGCAAAAGGGAAACTTGCCAGAAAATCACATCAAATGTGCCCCCGATATACGACTTTCTCTGCCCCGATTGCTCCTCCCATTTCAGCAAATTGCAGGAGCTTCTCTCCTCGTTGGACATCAATTTCCGCCTCAATCCACGCCTGGTGAGGGGATTGGATTATTACACGAAAACCGCCTTTGAGATAGTGTCCACCAAGCTGGGAGCGCAAAACAGCGTCTGCGGAGGAGGAAGATATGATGGTTTGGTGGAGGAATTGGGCGGTCCGCCTATTCCCGCCGTTGGTATGGGAATGGGTGTAGAAAGGGTCCTTCTCGCATTGGAAAACGATTTGCCCGGCGTGAAGGATGAAATGGATGTCTTCGTCGCTGTTGAAGAAGAGGGGGAAAGGGATAAGGCTTTTCAGCTCCTTATGGAATTGAGGGGAAAAGGTCTTAAAGCTGATATGGATTATCTTGAGAGAAGTCTCAAGTCCCAGCTTCGCCAGGCTAACCGCATTGGCGCCAAATATGCCTTGATTTTGAGGCGAGATGGTGCTATCGTTTTGAAGGATATGGAGAAAGGAACGCAAAAGGAAGTTAAATTAGAAGAAGCGATAGGAGAGCTAATAGGAGATGAAAAAGCTTAAAAAGACCTGCGGCTGCGGAGAATTAACATCAAAGGATATCGGACAAGAAGTCGTTTTAATGGGCTGGGCACAGAGGGTCAGGGACCATGGTGGTTTGATATTCGTGGATGTGAGGGATAGGACAGGGATAGTTCAGGTGGTATGCGACCCGAAGGAATCGCCTTCCGCTTACGAGGTTATGAAGGGTTGGAGGAGCGAGTTCGTAGTTGCGGTTAAGGGAAAAGTGAGAAGGCGTCCACCGGGAACCGAGAATCCCAATATTCCCACTGGTGAGATTGAGGTCAGCGTGGAGTTCGCGGAAACCCTTAATACCTCCCTTCCACCACCCTTCCTCGTCCGTGACCAGGTAGATGTGGAGGAGGCAACTCGCTTGAAATATCGCTACATAGACCTCCGTCGTCCGAAGATGACGAAAAATATCTACTACCGCTACCGCTTCACCAAAGCAGTAAGGGATTTTATGGATAAGGAGGGGTTCTGGGAGATTGAAACGCCAATCCTTATCAAGAGCACACCGGAGGGAGCAAGGGATTTCCTCGTTCCAAGCAGGCTCAATCCCGGCACCTTCTATGCCCTCCCACAATCTCCCCAGCTGTTGAAGCAGATTTTGATGCTCAGCGGAATTGAGAAATATTTCCAGATAGCCCGCTGTTTTAGGGACGAGGATTTGCGGGCGGATAGGCAACCGGAGTTCACTCAGATTGATATAGAGATGTCCTTCGTTGATAAGGACGATGTTATTGACTTGACCGAGAGAATGCTTCAATATGCTTTCAAAGAGGCGTTTGATGTTGATATTCCCATTCCTTTCCCTCGCTTCAGTTATTTTGAGGCGATGGAGCGTTTCGGAAGTGATAAGCCGGATATAAGCTTCGGGATGGAACTCAAGGACGCCACCGATATACTTTCCTCTTCATCTTTCAGGGTTTTCGCTGAAGCGGTGAGAAATGGAAAATTTATAAAGGGAATATGCGTGCCCCAATTCGCCTCCCTCACCCGCCAGATGATTGATAAGCTAACCGATGTGGCTAAAGAGGAGGGAGCGAAGGGATTAGCTGTGATTCCCCTTGGCGAAGAGGGGAAATCAAATGTTGCGAAATTTCTCACTCAGGGGGAGCTTGAGGGATTGGCTGAAAGATTCTCAGCGCAAAGGGGTGATTGCCTTCTGCTCGTTGCTGATGATTGGGAAGTCGCCTGCTTATCATTGGGCAAAATCAGGCAACTTCTCGGTCAGCGATTATCTTTAAGGAGCGAAGGCTTCCATTTCCTTTGGGTAACTGACTTCCCGCTCTTTCGATACAATGAAGAAGAGAAGCGGATTGAACCATCCCATCATCCTTTCTCCTCTCCTCTTGATGAGGATATTCCCCTACTTGACACGGAGCCTTTGAAGGTAAGGGGAAAAATCTATGATGTTATCTTAAACGGAAACGAAATCGGGGGCGGCTCAATAAGAATCCACAATAGCGGGCTTCAGAGAAAAGTTTTCCAAATCATCGGCTTGGATGAGGCTGTTGCGGAGGAGAGGTTCGGCTTCCTCCTTAGAGCTTTCCAATATGGCGCCCCTCCCCACGGCGGCATCGCCCTCGGCTTGGATAGGATTGTCGCTCTGGCTCTCGGTGAGGAATCCATAAGAGAAGTTATAGCTTTCCCCAAGACACAAACTGGCTCCTGCCCGCTAACGGAAGCCCCCTCCCCCGTGGATGAAAACCAGCTCAAGGAACTGCACATAAAAGTTATTGAGGAGGACGAAATAGAGGAGGGCTGAATATGAAAGTTTATATTATGACGGACCTTGAAGGTGTAGGAGGAGTAGTTCTGCCCCGGCAGGTTCTCCAGCCCGGCGACCCAATGTATGAGCAGGCAAGACATTATCTCACGCAGGAGGTAAACTCAGCGATTGAGGGCGCTTTTGAGGCGGGAGCGAAAAGGGTGCTCGTAATTGACGGACACGGAGCAAACAACGCCTATAATCTCATCCTTGACGAGCTGAACGAGGAAGCGGAGGTCGTCATGGGCTCTCCCTGGGGACGCTATCTCCCCTATATAGATGAGGGCTGGGACGCGGTCTTCTGCATAGGATTTCACTCTATGGCGGGCTCGCCCGGCGTCTTGGAGCATACCATGTCCTCCGCAAGTTGGGTAAATTGCTATATAAATGGGAAGAAGGCAGGGGAATTGGCTTGGGTTGCTGGCTATGCCGGTCATTACGGTATCCCCGTAGCATTGGTGACAGGCGACGATATTCTATGCAAAGAGGCAAGCGAACTCCTGGGTGATGATGTTGAATTGGTCGCCGTGAAAGAAGCCCTTTCCCGCACAAGTGCCAAATGTTTAAATCCCAAGAAAGTTCGCAAATTGATAAAGGATTCCGCTAAACGCTCTTTGACGAAACTGGAAAAACTCAAACCATTGAAATTTGAAGAACCTGTCCTTCTGAGAGTTGAGTTCCTTAGAACGGATATGGTGCAAGGATTCAAGGGCAGGAGCGGAATAAAGATCGAAGAGAGAACGGTGGAGGTAGAGGGAGCTAATATCGTGGAAGCCATTGACCATTTCCTAGGGAATCTCTAAGCTATGACCTTCCGCTCAGTCTTTATCGGCCTTTTCTTCGTTGCCCTTACCTCCTTCATCGTCTCCTGGGCGGAGCTCGTAACAAAGGAAATAATGATAGGCTTCCTCCAGCTACCTGCGGTGGTAGTGGCTTTGCTGTTCGCCCTCATCCTAATTAACAAACTACTCAAACGCATCACCAAACCCCTTACACCCCAAGAGCTCGCCGTCATCTTTATGATGATGCTCGTGAGCTCTATGATTACCTCCAGAGGATTGATGGAGGACCTTATGCCCACTATGGTGGGCGTCAATTACTTTGCAGACCCCGTGAATAAATGGGAGGAGTTGTTCTTCCCTCATATAAAGAAATGGCTTGTCCCCTGGGACCCAGCTGGACCCCCTAAACAGGAGATTGTGAGAGCATATTATGAAGGATACTTCTACGGAGAACCTATCCCCTGGGGAAAATGGCTCGGTCCAACCTTGATTTGGTCTATTCTAATTTTGCTCGTCTTCTTCTCCTTCTTCTGCCTCGCAGTGATTATGAGAAAACAATGGGTGGAAGGAGAAAAACTCCCCTTCCCACTCGTCCAACTCCCACTTGAGATGATTAACGAGGGAGACGCCTTCCTCACCAATAGGCTTATGTGGTTCGGATTCGCCATCCCAGCTATCGTCTTCGGTCTCAACGGTCTTCAGAAGGTCTTCCCTTCCCTGCCGGAAATAAAAGTTGATATAAATCTAAACCAATACATGACAACCCACCCCTGGACGGGCGTGACCTTCTTCCACGCCTATGTCTCTTTCGCCGGCATAGGCTTCTTCTACCTCCTTCCATCTCAATTGCTCTTCAGCTTCTGGTTCTTCTATCTCCTTTTCAAGATTGAGGAAGTTATCGCGACGAGCTTCGGAATAGAGATAGTCAATGCACCTCACGCTGCCGCTCAGCAATTCGTCGCCTACCAAACGACTGGCGCCTTCTTCGTCGTAGCAGGATACTTCTTCTATACCGCCCTCCCTCACCTGAAAAGGGTCTTCAGAGCAGCTATTGGGAAGGAGAAAGATGAGCCAGATGAAGTTATGCCCTATAGAGTCGCCTTCTGGGGACTCCTCATCTCCATCATCTTGATAGGACTCTGGAGCAATATGGCGGGAATGGCGCTTTGGCTGGCTTTCTTTGAGTTCATAATCTACATATTCGTTGAGGCGATAGTTATGGCTCGCTCTACCGCCGAGGGCGGTCTAATAATGACCGAGGGTTGCTTCACACCCTTGGATGTCTACTCCCTCTTCAGCCCAGCAAGCACGCTTGGCGCAAAGAACCTCACCGTCCTTGCCTTCTTTGACGCCCTATTCACACGAGATTTAAGAGGAATACTCCTTACGGGTTTCCTTGATGGCTTCAAGATAGCCGACGGGGTAAGGCTCCGAAGACGAAGCCTGCCCTGGGTATTCCTAATCGCTATCCTTTCCTCAATGGTTATCGCTGGCGTCCTCCACCTGATGATCGCTTACAGAAAAGGAGCTATTACCCTCTACACCTTCCCCTTCCAGGGCAACAATATCCAATTCTTCCGGGAGAATAAACCCTTCGCCGAGGGAACGGCTCCCCTCAATCTCCACTTCCTCACCTTCTTCATAATCGGAGCGGTTTTCACCATTTTCCTTACCATAATGAGAATGAGATTTTGGTGGTGGCCCTTCCATCCCCTTGGATACGCTATGTCAACCTCCTGGGGAATAATCGTCTTCTGGTTCCCCATCCTCGTAGCTTGGATTCTGAAAACGGTTATCTTAGGGGCAGGAGGTATGCGTCTCTATCGCAGGGCAAGGATGTTCTTTTTGGGAATGATTTTCGGTGAATTTACTATGGCTGTCACTTTTGCACTCTATTCTTGTTTCACAAACAATCCTGTTCCCTTCTTCCCTTGGACTTAGAGGAATATACTCCTTCCACCAGCCACCTCCCATTTACCGCCCATCCTCAAGCCCGCGCAAGCCAAAGCCAACGCCCAAGCGGCGTCGTCATGCCCCTTCGCCGAATAGCTTTCCCTCTCTATTGAGTGGAGCTGTAAAATCAATTCCTGATGCCTTGGTATCTTGAGTTCCCCTTTCTCAAATAAGCTTTTCAAGTTGGTCATCAAGCTTTCCTTAACCGCCCTCGTGAAGTTCACGCCCTCAATTAAATTTCCCCAGCGATTTTTTAGCTCCTCCGCCAAAGGCATCCCCATCCCAGTGGCGTCCACATAGACCTTTATCGGCTTGTAAACCTTGATGTAATCCTCAACCCGCTTAAATGTCTCGTTGAATGGTATTTTGAATAGGATATCCAATTTATGGAGATAGGAATAGCCCTGAAAAGGCTGGAAGACTATCGCTATCGCTGTTGCGTCTCTCGTCCGCCCTATATCCACGCCGA
Source organism: bacterium (assembly GCA_014360495.1). NCBI lineage: Bacteria > bacterium. Next base: position 60,671 of record JACIXR010000008.1, on the reverse strand, counting down.
TATGGAAATAGCCCTCTTTAGTTCCCGCAACAACGGGTGGCAACTCGTCCGAGATAACATTGATGAGGTCGTCGTAAGTAAAGAATGCCCCCACATCGGAAAGGAAGGAACACTCATATTCCTGCTGGAAGCCCTCAATCGTTGGAAAGGAAGCAAATATTTCCTTTAAGGCTGGCGTGCCGAACTTCTCCACTCGCTCCTCCGTGGTCATGTTTTCCGCCTCTTTCATTGCCCTCACGAGGTCGGTGGTGAAAACGGGGCAATGCCACCAAGGAATTCTAAATCGCTTGTATTGGGGATATTTTTCCTTATTGTTATAAATCTCATAGAATAATCCCCTTGCCCCCAGAGGCGTTGAGGCTATATGGACTTCGTATCCCCTTGATGCGAGGGGGAGGGCGGCTACGAAAATCTCCTCATCATCACGGAAATGAGCAAACTCATCAAGGAAAAGGTGTCCGGACTTTCCCCTTAACCCAGAGGAGCAGGGAAGGGAAAGCAGGCGTGAGCCATTGGAGAAGGCGATTTCCTGAAGGCTATCCCGCACCAGCTTGATTTTCCTCTTTATCTCCTTTGGTTGGGCTTGATAAATCAGGCGGGCATAACGGATTTTCTCCTCCGCATCCCGCTGGTTAAGGGAAAGATATAAGGCGGAATAGCCGGGCTCGGACAAAGCCCGCTTGAGCCCGCGCAGGGCAAAGGCGTAAGAGAACCCAACCTGCCGAGCCTTCACAGTGATGGTGAATCTGCTTTTCTCTGAAAGAAAAACGAACTGATAGGGATAGATTGCCAATTAAAAACGGAAAGTATTGGAGTCAAATACCGACAATTACCAATATACCCTCTTCTTAGAAAATCAAAATTCACACTTGCCTGACTTTCTGTAAAAGAAAGATTTCTCAAACTCGGCACAAGCCTCGCTAAACCTTGTGCAATTTATCTTTCATTCTGTCAAAGACCTCTTGGAGTTTGGCTTTTAGAGCTTTTTCATCAAGGTCTATGACTATCTCTATTCCCATTGATTTGAGGCGAGAGACAGAGTCCTTGACCTCTTTGATCGCCTTCTGCATTTTCTCTGAGCCTGCCACTTTCTTTTTGAGCGCCTTTTTCATTCTCTCGCCCCAGACTTCGGCGGCGTGGATTGCCTTCTCGTAAAGGATTTGCTCAAGCGTGAACTCAAAAATCTCTCGCATTTCCATGTTTTTCACCACCTTTCTCATAAGGTAAGCTAAGCCAGCGAGGGCGAAACCAGCGATGCCGGTGGCAATTGCTTCTATCATTCCCTATCACCTCCTTTCTCGTTTTCCTTTTCCTCAGCGAACTCTTGGAGATATTCCTCTAAAAGCCTTTGCTTTGCGCCTCTGGGCAGGGGCTCCACCAGCGCCTTCAGGATAAGTTTCATCGTCTTATTGAGGGTCTTGAGCTCATGGAAGAGCTGGGGTATCGTGGCGTTGAGCGTTCTTATGCCGTAGTAGAGGAAGACCGCAACGATAGCCCCTAAGGCGCCATAGTCAAATAAGGTCTTCAAGCCCTCGTCCATTTCAGCCCTCCTCCGGCAGTTTGATGGGTTCGCCTTCCTTTACTTGGGCGATTATCTCCCCGTCTTTTTCCCAAGTGAAGCTCGCCTTGTTTTGGATGGCGAGACACCAAGCGTGGTAGAACTTCGTCGCCTCGGTCGGATTTCCGTTCTCGTCCAATCCCTCAGCTATGCAAGGTTGCTCAGGGTTAATCTCTTTCCCGCAAATTTCACAAATCATTTTTTCACCTCCTTTTAGGAAACTGGGTGGATAGCCGCCAAAATTACGAAATTATGGTCTCCATTGGTGCCATCGGCGATCACATAGAAGCGAATAAAACGAGCAGGAGAAACGATATCGCCTGCTCCAGTTCCACCGGGTGCTACATTGGAACTGCTTGCCCTGACAAACGAAACATGGAAATCCTGTGCGTAGGAGACATGAAGCCCCATAGATGTCATGTTTCCAACTGATGTGGATCGATTTACCCACAGATAAGCAACCCGCGCCTTCCCCTGTATATCCAACACTGGGGAGTAAAATGTTTGACCCGCCAGTAGCGTTCCCTCCCAGTAGTAATACTCCGATGCCTGCGCCACATCCACAACAAACCTACCGCTATCTTTTATTAAGTCTAGCATTTTATCAACCTCCTTTCATAAACTTATCAATGGCTAAGGCGAGGGATTGCATTAGCCTCAGCCGTTCGTTATCCCTCATAAGGGCTTTGTTCTCCTCATAATTGGTGATAAAACCAACCTCCACCAATATCGCTGGTATGCCCCAAGCAGAGCATAGCCGGAGGACGCAGAAGCCTCTTTTATATCTTGATGTATCCCTTTTCACGCCCCTTGAGGTCGTCACTTTACGCATAACCCCCTCCACTGTTTCAGCGAATTTCTTTCCTTTCCTATCGTTATCGTGATACCAGACCTCCAATCCCCTTGCCTGCTCGCTCCCAGCGTTGAAATGGATTGATACGAAGGCATCCTTTCCTCTCGCTATCTGGGGACGGATGCCGAGCGGAACATAAACATCGCTCCAGCGCGTAAGGATAACATCATAACCCAGCTTCTGGAGAAACCATTTGAGCGAGAGAGAATACTTCCAAGCAAGGTCTTTTTCCCTCACGCCGAACCCAACCGCGCCGGGGTCGGTTCCTCCATGACCCGGGTCAATAACTATGCATTTAGACATCTTCGTCTCACACTCCCCAGATGAGATAGTGGAATTTTGTCGTGTAATTTATCGCTGAGGAAAGGTGAAGCTTGAAATAGGAAGAGGTGACCTCTTCAATTGAAACCGCAACGGGAACAGGGCTCTCTAATATCCCAATCACTTTTATGCTCGCTGGTAGCCCCGAAGGAAGGTTGACTTTGACATCCTTGACATTGGTGGGTATATCCACGGAGCCGATATATATCTTGCCCGTGAAGTTCTCAATCGTCTGCTCATCTTGGTTCCAAGTGGAGGCAGAGATGATTTGACCTGAAACAGCCCTCGTGAGTGAAATCTTCTGGGATGTGGCAGTGCCCGATACTTCCGTATAAGTGGTCGCTTGAGGCGTCGCTTGAATCTCTTCCGATTGAGCGAGAACGGAGTTTGAGCTGTCCTCGGCGTATATCCTCGCATAATAGGTCGTTCCGTTAACCAATCCCGTCAAAATATGGGAGGTCTTATTGACATCTGAAAATGTAAGGTTCGCCACATCGCTTCCGCCTGATGAGGTGCCCACTCTCAAACGGTAGTGGTCAAAGTTTGCCCCCTCATATTTAGACCATTCGTAAAGGATTTGACCCGAGCCCGGGGTGGCAGAGAGGGTAAGGGAGCCCGCTCCTGTAGCCGTGATTTCCACAGTTGAGGATGTGGCGGGGGCGAGGTGCCCTATCTCGCCATTGAATTTTGCCTGATAGGAGTAAGTGCCGGGTTGGAGCGTCTGATAGAAATAGGCGACGCCATTTGTGTCCGTTTGAGCGGTCGCAACTTTTGAGCCGTCTCGCCAGAGCTCAATTGTCTTGTCTTGATATTCATTTGAATAGGTCTGCGGTTCTAATTTGACCAAGATTTGGAATTGGACGCCAGCCGAAACGGACGAGGGGGCGGTAAGCGTGAGCGTTGTATCAGCCCTATACCATTTGACCTCTATCCAATCGCTATAGGAAGGTCCGTAGTTGGGATACTCGCCACCAAATTCCGCCCCAACCTCAACATCAAGGACATCGGGATAGGAAGCCCACCACAGGGATGGCGAGATTTGGACGCTCGCGGTTCCATCCGTGCCCGTTTCTGAGGTAGTGGTATAGAGGTCAGGGGTTCGTATCCCCACCTGAGTGACACGGAAAGTTATCGTCTTACCCGAGAGGGGAGTCCCGTCGGCTGTGAGGGTTGCTGTGAGAGTGGCAACACCCTCGCCCGCAGGGTCGTGGACAACGGGATTAGGGTCAACGGATAAAGTAAGGGTCGTTGGGGAAGCCCCGCCAACGTTTACATCTATCGTCCCAGATTGGTCGGCTATGGAGTTATCAATGTAATAGTCTATCGCTTGATAGGTATATGTGCCAGCTGTGGATTTGGAAGTGGAATAATTGAGAGGGGTAGATGAGCCGAGCGTTTGCCATGTTTGGAGAGCAGTCCAAGTATTGCCTCCATCAGTGCTTTCATAGAGGGTCACATGATGATGGAAAGCCCCGCCTTGGGGAGGGGAAATCGTGATAGTATAAGTCTCGTTTAATGCCGGGTTTGATTTATCAACGGAAATTCCCAAAGCCATTAGAACCCCAACTGCTTTCTTAAAGATTTCAGCAATGAGGAAAAGACATCCTCTTCAATATACTGGGAGCTAAAGAGGGAAGGAACCGTGATAGAGAACTCCTTTTGGGGCTTGATTGATGAAATGGAAATTTCCCTCATTTGAGGAACAAGGTTTCTTATTATATTGGGATTTCCTAATACAAAACGGAACAAAGGTTTCCTCAAATTACTCATAGCCCCAATCCATTCCCCTTTCTCCCTTTGCGGAAAGGAGAAAAGATAGGAGAATGAGAAATTATAAATTTTATCAACTGCGGAAAACTTGGAGGGAGCAATCCTTAATGATTGAAATTCTTTAAACGAAAACCTACTCATTGTTTTCTTTACCGTGCCAATCTCTCTCCATCCACCATCCTCCATCTTCCGCAATCTCTTTCCCCCCAAAACATTAAACGCCGATTTCCCATCAGCTTTCCTCAATACCAATTTACTTATCAGGCTCATTTTGATTATCTTATTTAAGAAATTCCCCATATATCATCGCCCTTGCTATTGAAAGGATTTCCCAAAGGCTCGTTAAAGATATATCCAGTTCTTCGGGATGTCTGCCCGTCATAAGAAGACAACTCGTCACAATCTCTCGCCAAAACTTTCCCCACTCGGAAGAAAAAAATCCTCCTCACCCTCCAACATACCGCAGAGCTCAAGAGTCTTCTCCAAAAGGACGAAAATGAGAGCGCCAGTTTGCAGGGACATTTCCACGAGCTCTTGAAAGGATAATTTCGGCTCAACAAGGGAAGCCTCAACCCAGAGACAGGCTATGGCGAGGTCTGAAGGAAGCTCAATTACATCACCATTAGAGAGCTTGTAGTTCCTCAAACCCGCAGAATACAGACGAGTTTTCTGAAACAATCTCGCTATATCAACCGCGCTCCTTATTTCCCTTAACCTGAACCTTTCCCCCTCATAAATTACCTCTGTTTCCTTCGTCTCTCTTCTCTCAAACTTTCTCATCTTTTTCACCTCCTTATGAAATCGTGGGAGTTCCCAATCCCTGAAGAACCAACTCCTCCCTCAATATCTTCTGCATATCAAGGGAGGCACCAGCCGGGATGGCGTTTCCTGAGAAGCTCCAGCTTCCTGGAACCTCGCCCGGTATTGTTATTTGGCATTGCACCTCAAGGGGGTTAACCTCATTTGCCCCGCTTAGAAGGGTCGGGAAAATGGGAGCAGAATCAAGGAGCTTAAGGAGCCTTATTCTCCATCCCTTTCTATTGACAGCGAAGAGCGACCATTCGTCCTTTACAGCGGAAACATTTATGAGCTCGCTTTCCAGCTCAATGACAGCCTTCTCATAGAGCGCCACGATGTTGTTCGTTCCCGCCTGGAGAATTGTCACATCCTTTCCCAATAGTCTTAAGGGCATATAAAAACACCTCCTAATCTATATAGAAGACCTCATATTCAATGTTCACGCCTTTCAGAGAAGGGTGCTTAAGGGAAAGATGGGAGATTTTCTCGCATTTCCCCCAAAAAACTCTTCCTGGCTTATTTTCCTCAAGGAAATCGCAAATCGCCTGGATATAATCTCCCATTAACGAGCTCTCCATTTGCTTTTGTTCCCGTAGAAAGAAGAAGAGATTGAAAACGCTTTTCAAGACATTCCTTTTGGGAGAAGAGAATTCCTTTGCCACTCCAAGCTCTCTGAAGATTAGGGCAAGGGACGGGAGGATATCGTTTGGAACAGGCACAAGCGAGAATCTTCTAATCGGCTCAAGCCCTCTCGCTTCAAGGAAGGAATTGAGCTTTTGCCTCAACAAATCATATACATCGTCAAATACAGAACTCATCTCTTTCTATAAAATAGAGAAGAATTTCCCCTCTTTTGCTTACCCATCTTCCCAACCAAATCAATAATCATATTCCGTGAAAAAATCTATGTCTTCTTCGTCGGGGTCTATGTTGTGTTTCTTTATCGCCTCTTTCATCCTCTTCAATGCCCCTCTGAAAGCTTTCTGAACAGCTCGGAAATGCACCCCCCTTTTTCTCGCTATCTCTCTCAATGATAACCCCTCTAAAAAGTAATCTATCACTTCCCTCTGCACCTCGCTCAATTCTGTAAGAGATAATATCTTTTGCACTAATCTCCTCGCCTTCTCCCTCTCCCGCTCCGCCGCCTCCTTCTCCCTCACGCTCTCTAAATATACCACCGCATACCTCCTCGCTACACCTAACTCCCTCTTCTCCTTCTTCCTTAGCCAGCTCTCACTAACATATCGCTTCATTCTCATGCCTCCTTTGTTGCTTTTTTATTATATTAGCAAATAAACAACAAAAAGGCAAATAAAATTTTTGACTTTTAGGGAGATTTCCCTTATACTTTTCCCCAAATGGATAGGCTAAAGAAGGCGATTGAGTGTCTGAAAAGATATGACCCTGAGAAGATAATCCTATTCGGCTCCTATGCAAGAAACGATTTTGATAGCGAGAGCGATATTGATTTCGTTGTTATTAAAAACACGGAGAAGAGGTTCATAGAAAGGCTCTTGGAGGTCGCTGGGTTATTGGGAAATGAGCTCGGCAAAATTGATGTCTTCGTTTATACTCCTGAGGAGTTTAATAGAATGATTGAATCGGGCAATCCCTTTATTGAAAGAGTTTTGAAGGAGGGAAAGATAGTTTATGAGAAGAAGTAAAGAGGAGGCAAGGCGCTGGCTTCGGCAAGCTAAGAAGGATTTGGAGATTGGGAAGAACTTGGGGAAGATGGGTGAATACGCTTATGCCTGCTTTCACTTGGAACAAGCGGGACAGAAGGCTTTGAAATCTTTTCTTTACTTTATGGGTAAAAGATATATCTGGGAACATTCCATTTTCAATCTCACACAGCAATGCGCTGAATACGATTCCGAGTTCAGGGAGCTTTTGGATGCGGGTAAATATCTTGACAGATTTTATCTCACAACAAGGTATCCTGATGCCGTCGCTCCACCCGCTCTCCCATACGAGCTTTTCACTGAGGAAGATTTCAAAAAGGCGTTAGAATTAGCCGAGAGGATTTTGAGGTTCGTGGAGAGAAAAATTGCTTCTTAAAAATACTTTGCAATTTTCCAAAGATTTTGAATTTGTTGGGAATCCCTTCCAAAGAAGATGAGATTGCCACGCCCTCCTTTTGCGGGCTCGCATCTATGGGTGTAAGTTTTAGGAGTTAATTGCCCCTAATCTTTATGAATTCCTGAAAAAGCGTTAAACCTTTGGCATATATCCCTAAAATCTTGACCGCTCAAAATTATATGGTAAAATTTAATAAACCCTCCCAGGAGATAGAAAATATGACAAGAATTGGAATAGTTGGCGTTACCGGTTTAGTAGGAGAGACGCTACTATCTCTCCTCTGGAATCATCCCGAGGCTGAAATTTCCTATCTCGCCTCGGACCATTCAGCTGGCAAAAAGCTATGCGAGGTGCTTCCCCGCTTCAGGGACATTGATTTGTCCCTACACCCCACCGATTTGGATTTGATAAAGAAAAACTGCGAGGTCGTATTCATCTGTAAACCTCACGGAGCCTCTATGGATTTGGTCAAGGAAATCATCCCCCTAGGTATAAAAGTCATAGATTCAGGGGCGGATTTTCGCCTTAAAAATGCGGAGCTTTTCTCTCACTGGTACGGTAAACCCCATACAGCCCCTCATATCCTCCCCCATAGCGTCTACGGTCTTCCCGAGCTCCATAGGGAAGAGATAAGAAAGGCAAAACTCGTAGCCGTCCCCGGCTGCTATCCAACCGGTGTCACCCTCGCAGTTGCTCCCCTGGCGAAAGCTGGCTTGATAGAGGGTGAAGTAATCGCTAATTGTTATTCGGGGATATCGGGAGCGGGAAGAAATTACAATCCCTCCGTGGGAAATCTCTTCATAGATTGCTATGATGACCTCCGCCCCTACAATGTCTTGAAACATCGCCACACCCCCGAGATGGAACAAGAGCTTTCCCTCCTCTCAGGAAGAGAAATCTCCGTCCTCTTCGTCCCGCATCTCGCCCCAATTGAAAGGGGTATACTCTCCACTGTGTATGTGAAGCTAAGAGAAACCTTGAAGGAAGATTCACTATACCAGCTTTACAATGACTTTTATAAAGAAGCTCCTTTCGTGAGGATTTCCAGTTCCCTCCCATCAACAAAGCTCGTTAAAAACACCAACTACTGCGATATTTCCCTTAGATCGGATGGCAACTGGGTTGTTTGCATCTCTGCGATTGACAATCTCATGAAGGGAGCAGCTGGGCAGGCGGTTGAATGTTTCAATTTGATAAATGACTACCCTTGGGAAAGAGGGTTAAGACGAGGTTAATTGAAATGGAGGTGCGTCACTTGAAGAAAGCGATATTTCTCTCCCTTTTCCTATCAATCCTCGCCATCCTTCCTACAGGATGTGGCGGGGACCATAAAAACGACCTTGGAGAGGTCGTAGCGCAATATGGTCAGCCAGAGGAATCACAAATCATCTATACGAGTTCCGATGAAACATATCTTTATGTTTGGTATTGGACGAAGGGAAAACAGTTTACATTTAAGGAGGAGTCCTATGTCTCAATGAGTGGACTTAGTTGTGAGGCAAGACATTACTGGAGAAAAATAAGCGAAGCCACATTTACCCCCAGTCCTCCTAAAGAAGAAAGAGAGAGACTCAAGAGAAAATTAATGGCAGGTGATAAAGAATGAAGGGAAAAGTTGGAACAGCTGTAATAGGCTGTGGCATCTTCGGCTCCATTCATGCTGAGGCTTACAGCCAACATCCTGTTAGCGAGTTGCTTTGGGTCTGCGATATAGATGAAAAGAAGGCTAAGGCTTTAGGAGAAAAGTTTTCCTGTAAATGGACAACGAAGCCGGAGGATATCGCGGACGATGTGAATGTTAAGGTAGTCAGCGTTGCCACCCCGGATTTTGCCCACTACGAGCCTGCTATGTTGATGCTCTCTAAAGGGAAAAATGTTTTGGTGGAGAAACCTATGGCTACCTCCACGAGGGAAGCGGAGGAAATGGCTAAGGAAGCGGAAAGAAAAGGCATCTTCTTGATGGTTGATTTCCATAATCGTTTCAACCCTCCCTTCAACGAAGCCAAGAAGGCTATTGAGGATGGAAGAATCGGTAAACCTCTGATGGCTTACGCCCGCCTCTCCAATTCCCTATATGTCCCATTAAAGATGCTCTCCTGGAGCGGAAAGAGCGGTCCACATTGGTTCCTTATGCCCCATATAGTTGACTTGACCCTCTGGTATTTCAATCGGAAGCCGAAGAGCGTATATGCCAGGGGACATAAAGGAATTCTCTCCTCCCAGGGCATTGATACCTATGATTGCATTCAGGCGATAATCTCCTTTGATGAGGGATTTGCCACTCTGGAATCATCCTGGATACTTCCCGATTCCGCTCCCTCAATAGTTGATTTCAAGTTTCAAGTTATAGGGAAAAATGGGAAAATGGAAATGGAAGGGACAAGGCAGGGGATTGAGATAGCGAGCGAGAAGTTCGCTTATCCATTCGTCAATGATAAGAGAGAGCTCTATGGTGAGATATGGGGGTTCGTTTATATTCCCATCTGGTATTTCCTTAATTGCGTAGCTAAAGGGGAGAAGCCAAAGATAACGCCTGAGGAAGGCGTAATGGTTACCAAAGTGATTGAAGCGATTGAGAATTCCCTGAATATGGGAAAGGAGGTGGATATCACATAAAAAACAAACCCGCGGGCCAGGACTGGGACTTTTTTTATTTTACCCGCGGGCGCCTCGCCTGGGTTGAGTAAGCTGGTAAACCCCCATCAGGCGAAGCTCATAGAGCTGCTCGTCGTCATTACATTAGACAAATGATAAAGCGAAAATGTTCCAAAAAAGAAAACTTATAATGGATGAGGAAGATATAAGAAGATGTATAATTCGCCTCGCCCACCAAATAGTGGAGCAGAATAAGGGCGTGGAGGGTATCGTCATTATCGGGATAAAAAGAAGGGGAATCCCCCTCGCTCACAGATTAGCCAATTTCCTAAAGGAAATAGAGGGGAAAGATGTCCCCGTGGGAAACCTTGACATCACCCCTTATAGGGACGATATAAAGGAAAGAGAGCAAATTCCCATCGGCTCTGAAATTCCCTTCTCCCTTGAGGGCAAGAAGGTGCTTTTGGTTGACGAGGTCCTCTTCACGGGAAGAACGGTGCGAGCAGCTATGGATGCGATAATAGACTTCGGCAGACCATCCGCCATTCAGCTTGCCGTCTTGATTGATAGAGGACATAGAGAGCTCCCTATTAGGGCGGATTTCGTGGGCAAGAACATCCCCACATCGCGAAAAGAAACGGTTAAAGTCCTGTGGAAAGAACTTGACGGCGTTGACGCCGTCTACATAATAGAAGAAGCGGAGAAATGAAACACCTCATAGGTTTGGAACACTTATCCAAAGAAGATATCGTCGCCCTCGTTGACCTAGGGATGAGGTATAGAGATTGGTTGGAGGGAGAATACAGGGAGAGCAAACAACCCCTATCCCTTTTAAAGGGCAAGAGAATCTGCCTTCTATTTTACGAGCCATCCACCCGCACTCGTCATTCCTTTGAATTGGCGAGTCGTCTCCTTGGAGGAGATGTTGCGAGCTTCTCCTTAGCTGTCTCAAGCGTTCAGAAGGGCGAATCCTTCAAGGATACACTCTTAACGCTTGAGAGTATGGGCTTTGACCTATTCGTCATCCGCCATAGCATATCAGGTGCCTGCGTTTATGCTACGAAGGTTCTTCAAAGGGCAAGGGTTGTTAACGCGGGAGACGGTATGCACGAACATCCAAGCCAAACCTTGCTTGACCTCTTAACTATAAAGCAAGCGAAAGGAACGATAGAGAACTTGAAGATAGCGATAATAGGAGATATCCTCCACAGCAGGGTCGCTCGCTCCACCATCTTCGCCATTAAAAAACTCAACGGGGAAATTCGCCTCTGCGCTCCTCCCACTCTTCTCCCAAAAGATATAGAGAAATTCGGCGTGCGTATTTTCTACAAAATAGAGGAAGCGATAAGCGATGTTGATGTGATATATATGCTGAGGATACAGAGGGAAAGGCAAAAGGAGCAGTTCTTTCCCTCTATTGAGGAGTACTCTCGCCTATTTTCCCTTACCAATTCCCTCCTTTCACTTGCCCCAAGGGCAATAGTTATGCATCCCGGACCTGTCAATAGGGGAGTGGAAATTGAGGGAACCGTAGTTGATGGAGAAAAATCCCTTATCTTGGAACAGGTCAGGAACGGCGTGGCTGTGAGGATGGCGATTCTACATTCTCTTTTAGGTGAGAAGTAATGGACATCTTGATAAAGGGCGGAAAAGTTATAGACCCTTCTAATGAATTCCTGGAAACCGCTGATATCCTGATTAAAGAGGGAAAAATCCAAGCAATTGAAAAGGGAATTGAAGCGAATGTTCCCTCTTATGACGCATCAGGGAAGCTTGTCCTTCCCGCTTTCATAGACCTTCATTCCCATCTACGAGAGCCGGGGCAGGAATATAAGGAAGACCTCACAACAGGAGCTCTCGCCGGCGTAGCGGGAGGCTTCTGCGCCCTCTTCACTATGCCTAATACCTCCCCTCCCCTTCACAGCAAGTCCCAAATAGCCTATATCCTTAGGAAAGCAGAAAACCTCCCCCTCCATGTATTCCCAATAGGAGCGCTCACGGTTGATATGAAAGGCGAAGCACTCACCCCAATCGGAGAATTAGCCGAGGCGGGAGTTAAAGCCCTCTCCGATGACGGAATGCCCATTCAAGATAGCGGTCTTCTACGGAATGCCCTGCTTTATGCAAAGATGTTCAGTCTAACAGTGATGCTTCATTGCGAGGATAAATCCCTCTCGGAGGGAGGAGTTGCCAACGAGGGCTTCACCGCAACAAGACTTGGACTGAGGGGAATACCGAAATCAGCTGAGGAAATCGGAGTTGCGAGGGCGATTATCCTTTCTCTGGAAACCGGCTGTAGAGTCCATATCTGCCATATCTCCACAAAGAATTCCCTTGCATTGATTAGATGGGGAAAGAAAATGGGAGCGCCCATAACCTGTGAGGTAACCCCTCATCACCTCGTCCTCACCGAGGAAGCGGTTGAGGGCTATGATACAAGAGCTAAATGTAATCCTCCCCTCAGAACGGAGGAAGACAGAAAAGCGTTGATTGAGGGGCTTCTGGACGGAACGATAGATTGCATAGCTACGGACCACGCTCCTCATTCACAAGAGGAGTGGGATGTCGAATTCGACCTCGCTCCCTTCGGAATTTCCGGCTTGGAAACAGCCTTTCCTCTTCTTTATACTAAATTAGTAGAGGAAGGAGGTTTTCCTTTGGAGTTACTCGTAGAGAAGCTGACATCCGCTCCCGCAAGGATTATGGAATTGAACCTCGGCTCTCTGAAAATAGGAGAGGAAGCCAACCTCACAATTATCGGGACAGAACCTTTGAAAGTTGATGTAAAAAGCTTCTACTCAAAAGGAAAGAACAACCCCTTTGATGGATGGACATTGAAAGGATTTCCTTTACTAACTATCTGTAAAGGTAAAATAACTTACGAAAGGAGGAATGTATTATGAAGTTTCTCTATGCTCTTATTGCCTCATTGCCTCTTGCTTTTTCCGCTCTCTCACCCACATCGCCCTTCGGTATGGGAATCTATTTCGGCAACCGCTACTCGGGCGATGAGATGCAAAAGGCTGCTAAGATGGCAAAGGATATAGGCGTGAAATGGTCAAGGGAGGAATTCTCCTGGGGTGTTATCCAGCCAGAGGAAGGGAAATGGGATTATAGCCGATATGATTCAGCGGTGGCAACCGCTTATGCTAACGGCATCTCCCTGTTTGGGCTTCTTGACTATTGTGCCCCTTGGGCAAGCACCGCTCCGGAGGGAGCGGAAAAAGCCTGGTTTTGGCTTCCCCGCCTTGAAGCTTGGAAGAACTATGTCCACACAACTGTTAATCGCTATAAGGACAAGATAAAACATTGGGAAATATGGAACGAGCCCAATATCCATGTTTTCTGGCAACCCCAACCCAACCCCCGTGATTATTTCTCCCTCCTACAAGCTTCTTATACTACAATCAAGAAGGTGGACCCGTCAGCTAAGGTCATAGGAATCTGCACCGCTGGCACTGATTTGGATTTCATAGAGAAGGTTTTGGCAGAGGGTGGAGGAAAATACATGGATATCATCTCCGTCCACCCTTATAGATGGCCTCGCTCCCCAGAGGAAACCGGCTTCCTCTCCGAGCTCAGGAACCTCAAATCGCTACTCCAAAGATACGGTCTTGATATTCCGATTTGGATAACGGAGATTGGCTGGCCAACTCACGATAAAGGTGTATCGGAGGAAGAGCAGGCGAAGATGCTTGTTCGCTCATATATCATCGCTATAGGTAGCAAGTTGGTGGAGAAAGTCTTCTGGTACGATTTTCGGGATGATGGAACGGATACATCCGACCCTGAGGCGAATTTCGGAATCATCAAGCGAGACTTTACCCCGAAGAAGGCTTATCAAGCCTATAAAACGATGACGAACCTCATTGAAGGAAAAACTCCCCAGGGTAAGGTTGACCTATGGGATGACAATCTCTGGGGCTTCTCTTTCTTAAAGGGTAAGGCTTACACCCTCGTACTATGGGCGGAAAAGGAAGAGGGAACCGTCAATCTACAGACAAAGGCGAAGAAGGTGAAGGTTTACGATATGTATGGGAAGATGAAGGAAATAACGCCAAGGGAGGGTAAACTCCTCTTAAATCTCTCCACTCAGCCAATTTATGTAGTGGACTTGGACAAGATAGATGTGGGAAGCCCACCAGTTCAATTCCTCACCTCCCGATTTAGAGCAACAGCGGGAACGGAGAATGAAATCTCACTCCTCGTGGAAAACCTCTTCAATAAGCCAGCGCAGGGAAAGGTTTCCCTTGTGATACCGGAGGGCTGGAAGGTTGACCCCAAAGTGAAGGAATATAAGCTTCCCGCCGGCGACTATCAATATCTGAGCTTCAAGATAACACCGCCTATGAATGCACGGGGAGAATACCCCCTGAAAGCCTCGCTTCAAACACAGGATGGAATAAAGGCATATGCCACTGCCAAAATACAAATTACCCAGCCTATATCCTTAGCCTTCAAGCCCGTCCTCTCTCCTACCCTTTCCCCAAGTTTAGAGCTTATTATAAGAAACAGAACCTCCCAAAACCTTCAGGGCAAGCTCTCCATTTCTTCCTCTCAGCTCGCTATCGGCGAGGAGAGAGATATATCCCTCAAGCCTGGTGATAACAGCGTATCGGTTCCCATCCAAAGCAAGATAGAATATGATGAGCCCTATAGCATAAAAGCCGCTCTCCAAGTGGAGGGAATCTCCTTCTCTCTTGAGCGGATGTTGACTTTCTATCCTTGCTTGAAGACGACCAAGGCGCCTGTGATAGACGGGCAATTCTCCCCCGGTGAGTGGAGCGATGCCATCCCCATTAGATTGGATATGTTCGCCAAGAAGGAAGGTGATTGGAAAGGTCCTGATGACCTATCCGCAACTGCCTATTTCCTCTGGGATGATGAACAAGCTTACTTCGCTATGAGGGTCGTTGACGATGTCTTCCATCAGCCATACTTGGGAGGAGAAATCTGGAAGGGTGATAGCATCCAGATTGGTCTCGGCTTATCACCTCTTGAGGACATTGCGGGGGTATATTATGCGGAAGGCGGTGTAGCACTGACCCAAAGAGGGAAGCTCTTATGGGTTTACCATGCGCCGGGAATTCCATATGAAGGAGAGATTCAGGAAGTCAACTTCGCCGTCGGTAGACAAGGAAACGAAATAATTTATGAAGCGGCTATCCCCTATCGCTCCCTCAACTTCCCAATCTCCTCCGGCGCCTGGATAGGCTTGGACATCATCGTGAACGATAGCGACGGACAAGGAAGAAAAAGCTGGATGGAATGGGGAGGTGGACTTGGGAGGGAAAAGAATCCTCGCCTCTTCTGGGATATGATTTTTATAGAGAAGAAATAGAAACGATGAATTGCATTAGAGGGAGGGAAAATCTATAATTAATTTAAGATGGCACAACTGAAGAAGTTAACGAAAATAGGTTGGCGTGGGATAGTAGTGGAAGTGCCCGAGGATTGGTCTGTTGCAAGCGTTGGAGGCGAGGACCATCCCGAATATATTCGCATAGACGACCCCTATGGCTCCTCCTATGTGGAGATAAAATGGTGGGTTCGTCCAAAGCCAACCCTCATCTTAGAGGACGCTTTGGAGAACTTCCTCGCTCGCATAGAGAAGGAAGCAAGGAAAAAGAAAATCAACCTCAACTTGCGAAAGAAGAAAGCTCCGCCCTATTTGGAAAGGAGCGATAGGGAAACATTGGTTTTCTCCTGGCGCAGTGATAAAAGGGGAATTGGCAGGGTGTGGCATTGCAAAACCTGTGGTAAAATTGTAATGGCACAGGTAGCTGGAACGAATATCCCTCCCGGAGCGAGTCATATACTCTCAACGATTGAGGACCATTCCCAAATGGGGAGAAACCTTTGGGCTCTCTACGGCTTGCAAGTGGAGCTCCCCGAGGAATTCAAACTCAGCGACCAGAAACTCCTTGCCGGCTTCATTCAATTATCCTTTAACGGACCCCATAAGACGAAGATGAAAGTGGAGAGATATAGCATAGCGGAGAGATTTCTCGCTGGCTACGAGTTCAGCGATTGGGCTAAAAGAGAATTCCTAAAGAGGAGCAAGGGTTTCTCTCTTTCCCTCTACGAAGAGTCCTTTAGAGGACATTCGGCTTTAGGTGCGAAAGGGAAGAGAAGATTGTTTGGAGAACTTCCCCTCGTTGGAGAGATAATAAAGCTTTTTTCTTGGTACTGCGAGCAGGAAGATAAAATTTTCCTCTTGGAAATGAAGGCGAAAAAAGATATAATGATATTTGAGGAGGTCAAAGAGAGCATAAGATGCCATTCTTCCTGAAGAAGAAAAGGCCGGCGTTAAGCAAAAAGGAGGCACTTTGGACGCTTCCCATTCGCAATCCGTATTTGGAGTGGAGCAAAAACGAGGAAGGTGAAGTTGTGATTCAGATACCGAGGAGGAAGGATTGGGTAGGGAGGGTGCTCTCCTTTGTTTTTAATCCTCCTGAGAAGAAACAACTTGTGCTTGACAAGATAGGGACGATGGTTTGGGATTTAGCGGATGGCAAACATACTTTTGAGGAAATAGTGAGGATGATAAAGAAGGAGTTCAAGTTAACGAGACGAGAAGCTGAGGTAGGTGTAGCAGCGTTCCTTAGAGAATTAGGAAAAAGGAAACTAATAGTTTTAGCAGTTAGAAAGGAGGAGAAAAATGAGGAAAAAAAGGAGAATACCCGAAGCCGTTAAGGAAGGCAAAATCGGAAGGATAAGCCAGCTACCTCTACGAGTAGCGCTGAAGTTCACCCTTCAGAACATTCGCATTCGCTTTGGGAGGGAGATACTGGCAGCGGGAGGAACCTTCCTTGGAACCGCCTTTCTGATGTCCACCTTTATGCAGAATCGCGTCCTACACGCCGTTGAAAAGAACCTCCCTCCTGATATCCAAGCGAGAGCGGTTTGGATAGCTGCGGTTGCTTTGGTTGTATGTACGATTGGAATTACAAATTCAATGCTCATCGCTGTTTCAGAAAGGTTCAGGGAGATAGGGACGATGAAATGCCTCGGCGCTCTGGATTCCCTTATCGTCAGGCTTTTCCTCCTTGAAGCATTGCTTTTGGGTGTTGCTGCCTCCGTGGGAGGCGCAATACTTGGCTTCATTTTCTCCTTCCTCGCCTATTGGGGTAAATACGGATGGAGGAAGTTCATCCACGCCCTACCTATTGGTGGAACTCTTCACGATTTCCTCTTGGTTCTCGCAATCGGTGTAGTCCTCACCGTTATCGCCACCATCTGGCCAGCTTACAGAGCCTCACGGCTCCCCGCCGCCGCTGCTCTACGAGTTGAGGTTTAAAAAGATTTGACGAAAATTACAAATTGTAAATAATATCTATTAAGGAGGCGAAGATTTATGGCTGTTGCCGAATATATTGTGCGAACGAAAGACCTAGTCAAGGAGTATGTTATGGGAGATACCGTCCTCAGGGCTTTGGATGGTGTTTCCCTTGATATCCGCCGAGGAGAATATATCTCCATTATGGGACCCTCAGGCTCCGGTAAGACCACCCTCTTCAATATGATAGGTGGCTTGGATAGACCTACCTCGGGTTCCGTCTTCATAGATGAGGTGGATATCGCCCAGCTGGATGCCTATGAGCTTGCCTGGCTGAGATGCAGACGTATCGGCTATATTTTCCAAACCTTCAACCTAATCCCCGTTATGACCGCCCTTGAGAATGTGACCCTCCCCATGATTTTCGCTGGTTTGACCACTGACGAGGCGATTGAAAAGGGTGTAGAACTACTGAAGCTCGTCGGTTTGGGAGATAGGCTCCATCATAAGCCAAACGAACTCTCCGGCGGTCAGCAACAGAGAGTGGCAATCGCAAGAGCTCTCGCCAATGACCCGGGAATCGTCCTAGCCGACGAGCCCACGGGAAACCTTGACCTCCGCACAGGAAAGGAAATAATCAACCTCCTTAAGAAACTAAATCAGGAAAAGGGTGTTACCATCATCTCCGCTACCCACGACCTGAAAATGATAGATGTTTCCGATAGAGTAGTCTGGATTAGAGACGGAAAAATAGAAAGAATAGAAGAAAGAGAGAAATTAGAGCTGAAAGTAGGAGAGATAGAGGGAGAAGAAGGCGGTTAAATCTAAAAAATTCTCCAAAATGTCCTTCCCTCCCATTGAGGAGGAGTTCCTCCTCTCTGTCCAGAAACCTGCTCGCTATATCAATGGCGAATGGGGCTCTGTAGAGAAAGGATGGGAGGAAAACCCTATCCGCTTCTGTCTGATTTATCCCGATATCTACGAAATCGGGATGTCCAATTCCGCTATCCACATCCTTTACTATCTTCTCAACGAAATGGAAGGAGTTCTCTGCGACAGAGCCTTTTCCCCCTGGGAAGACATGGAGAGCATTTTAAATTCAAAAAATATACCCCTCTTCGCCCTTCAAACTGGAAGACCTCTCTCCCAGTTTACAATCCTTGGCTTTTCTTTACAGCACGAGCTAAATTACACCAATTTCCTTCAAGTCCTCCATCTCTCAAAAATTCCCTTCCTCTCCTCTCAAAGAGACGATAGCCACCCACTTATAATAGCTGGCGGTCCCGCCTGCTTTAATCCCGAGCCTCTCGCTCCCTTCGTTGACGCCTTCGTCATCGGCGAAGGCGAGGAAGTGATAAGAGAGATAATAGATGAGGTTCGGAAAAGTAAAAGACGCGAGGATTTACTGGAGAGGCTCGCCCTGATAGAGGGAGTTTATGTTCCAAAATTCTATGAACCTATATTTGATGGAGAGGGAAAGTTTCTTTCCTTCAAGGTCTATCCACCCGCCCAGAAGAGAGTGAGGAAGAGAGTCGTTCAGTCATTGGAGGAAGCATTCTATCCTGAATGTTGGATTATACCCTATATACAGATTGTCCACGACCGCCCCTCGGTGGAAATTATGCGAGGGTGCACTAGGGGATGTAGGTTCTGCCAAGCGGGAATGGTGAATCGCCCTGTGAGGGAGCGCTCGGCGGAAAGGGTTATCTCCCTTGCTTCTTCCCTATCCTCCTTCAGCGGTGGAGAGGAAGTGGGTTTGATTGCCCTAAATCCAGCCGACCATTCCCAAATAGAGGAGATAACCGCTCGCTTATCCCGCTTGCTTTTCCCCTTACGAGTGGGAATAAGCCTTTCCTCCCTCCGTTTGGATACCTTCTCCCTGAAATTAGCCGAGGAAATCCAGAGGGTTAGAAAGACAACCCTGACCTTCGCCCCTGAAACAAATCAACGCCTGAGGAAGGTAATAAACAAAAACATATCCGATGAGGAGATATTCAATACAATTGAAACCGCTTTCTCCCTCGGCTGGAGAACATTGAAGCTCTATCTTATGATTGGGCTTCCAGAGGAAACTGAAGAAGATATAGAAGAGCTGGGTAATCTGCTCAAACAAATCCTTAAATTGGGCAAGGGACAACTCAATCGCCTCCACTTGAGCGTTTCCCCCTTTATGCCCAAGCCCCATACACCTTTTCAATGGCGTCCACAGCTTCCAATAGAACTACTCCAGAAAAGGATGCAAATGTTGAGGAAGTCAGTAAGCGATAAAAGGGTGGATATGGATTTCCATTCACCCTATATGAGCTTCGTTGAAACAGCGCTTGCCAGAGGAGATAGAAGGGTTAGCCAGGTGATTCTCAAAGCCTGGGAGAAAGGATGTAGGATGGATAGCTGGGAAGGGAAATTTGACTTCTCCCGTTGGCTTGAAGCCTTCGCCGAAGCGAATATTGACCCTCATCGCTATGTTGAAAGGGAAATCCCCTATGACGAACCTCTCCCCTGGGATGTAATAGATGTGGGAATATCCAAGGAATTCTTAATAGAGGAAAACGAACGAGCTAAAAGGGGAGAAACCACCCCTGATTGCCGATTCTCTTCCTGCTCCAATTGCGGCATCTGCCTAAACTTTAAAATCAAAAACGAAATAGCCTCTCCCAAATGAGAGATTACTGCTTAACTATATCCAAAAAAGGGAAAGCTAAATTCATATCCCATCTTGACCTCTATAGAGCGCTTGAAAGGGCATTGAGACGCTCATTTCTACCCATATCCTTCACCGAGGGCTACAATCCCCATCCCAAAATATCCTTCCTCACCGCTTTAGAGCTCGGCGCAACGAGCGATTGCGAGAAGGCTATTATCACCCTTAAAGAACCCCTTCCCTCTCACCAAATCAAGGAGCGTCTCAATCGCTTCCTCCCTAATGGAATAAGAATAGAAGATGTCTCCCAGTTGAACAAAAAGGGAATAATAGCCGATAGCACCCTTTTCATCTTGACCATAATTCTCCCCACCGAGGTTAAAAGGGAAGCTTTGGAAGAAGCGATTAAAAAATTCCTTGAAGCACCCAGTTTCCCAATGAAAAGAGAACAGAAAGGAAAAACTAAGGAGATAAATCTAAAGGATTTCGTTAGAGATTTGAAATTGAGGGATTTTCAACCTTCAAAAGCTAGCCTGGAACTGCTCGTCTCCCTCACCCCTTATGGCTCGGCTAAACCGAGAGAGGTAGTTGAAGCTTTGCAATCCTTTCTACCCCAAATGAAGCTCGTTCAGGTCCATAGGGCGAATCTATTCGTAAAAGAGAAATGAAGAGAGAGGATAGGATACTTCTTGCTCACGGAGGAGGTGGAAAGCTAACAAGAGAGCTGATAGAGAGGCTCTTTCTCCCCTTTTTCAAGAATTCTATCCTCTCCGAGCTGGGGGATAGCGCCGTTTTAGAATTTGAAAATCTCAAGCTCGCCTTCACTACTGATTCCTATACCGTTGACCCAATCTTCTTTCCCGGGGGCGATATAGGAAGTTTGTCAATTTACGGAACTGTAAACGACCTGGCAATGATGGGAGCAACTCCCCTCTACATCTCCGCTTCCCTGATAATCGAGGAAGGATTTCCTATGGAACAATTGGAAAGGATTACTCGCTCAATGAAAGAAGCTTGTTCAAGGGCGGGAGTTTATATAGTCACAGGCGACACGAAAGTGGTTGGAAAGGGAATGGCGGATAAAATATACATAACC
This sequence comes from bacterium, assembly GCA_014360495.1. Lineage (NCBI taxonomy): Bacteria > bacterium. The sequence goes on along the minus strand of JACIXR010000008.1, from coordinate 39,681 downwards.
ACGGCGGGAATAGGGATAATTCCGGTCAATATATCGTTCTCTTTCAAAAACATTAGAGAAGGCGATTTTGTGATCATAAATGGTCCCATCGGGGAGCACGGAATAGCAATACTTATGACGAGAGAGGGAATAACTTTGGAGGGGGATATAAAAAGCGATTCCCAACCACTGAATCACATAGTTGAAGAGATGGTAAAAATAGAAGGGATTAAAGCGATGCGAGATTTGACGAGGGGAGGATTGGGGGCGGTTCTCTGCGAAATCGCCTCGGCGACGGGCTTGGCTATTCACATTGAAGAGGAAGCGGTTCCAATCAAACCCGAGGTCCTATCCGCCTGTGAAATTCTCGGATTAGACCCTTTGTATGTCGCTAATGAGGGAAAGTTCATAGCGATTGTCTCCCAAGATGCGGGAGAGGAGGTCTTAAAAGTTATGAGGGAAAGGGAGGAAGGGAAAGATTCAAAAATAATAGGGAGGATTGAAAGGCAACCCAAGGGGAAGGTCGTCCTTCGGACGAAGATAGGAGGTTCACGCATAGTAGAAATGCCAATCGGCGAGGAGCTACCTCGCATCTGCTAGAGCTATAAAGTATTTTTATGGCGAGGCTTCCCTTGCGGGAAGCCTCGCCATAAAATTGTTATTTCTTAACAGCCGATAAAACCCTCTCCACAAACATCTGCTCAGGAAGAGCCCCCTCTATCTCCACAATATCATTGGCTATCGTCTTCGGCACTCCTCTCACCCTATAGCGGTTCGCCAAATGGGGAAATTCTATTGCCTCTATCATGTCCGCCTTTATATGCTTTGACTCCATTGCCATCTGATGCGCCGTCCTTACAGCGGATGGGCAATAGGGACAGGTCGGCGTCACAAAGACCTGGATATGGATATCGCTCGTTAGAGATGCAAGCTTCTGTTTGCTTTCCGGGGAAAGCGAGGTCTCGCCCCTTGACATATCTATTATATCCTCTATAAGGGAGCCGAACTCGTATCCACTCGGTATGCCGTAGAATCTCACCCTCGCCGTTTCCTCTCCCTCGGGAATGAGCAATGTGGCGGGTATTTTATCAACCCCGTGCTTCGCGGCAAGTTCCTTTTCCCCATAGAAGTCATGAACCTCCAATTTCAGCTTGGGCGAGAGCTCGCATAGCTCCTCCAAAATCTGCCTCGTCTCCTTGCAGTATGTGCATTCCTCAACACCTGGCACCACCAATGGACTCTCCTTCTGTGTGAACATCAAAATCCTTACTTCCTTGTCCAACTTCTCGGAAAACAATTTCTTGATATACTCCTTGTCCTTATCCGAGATAATCGCCATATCCTATAACCTCCTTTTTATTTTTATTAAATCACTTTCTAAGGAAATCTTTCAAGGCGTCCATAAGAGAATCCTTCTCTCTATACCCGATTATTCGCCCGATTTCCTTCCCTTTCTTGAAAACTATCATAGTGGGCGTGGCTTCAATGTGATATTTATAGGCGAATTTCTCATTGCCATTATAATCTATTTGACACATTGCGAATTTCATCTTCCCTTTCATCTCTCCTGCCACTTCCTTGAAAATCGGCTCAAGCATCATACACGCTCCACAGCCCGTCTGCCAGAAATCAACGATAACTGGCAAATCAGAATTTATGAACTCGTTAAAATTGCCCTCATCCAAACTGATAACATCCCCCTCCTGCGTCTTTGCTTCTTCCTTTTTCGCTCCCCCTCCCGCAGTGGGAACATTCACGGCGGGAGTATTTGAAATCACAGGCGGAACAGTAGTAGAACTTTTCTCCTTTCTTCCACTCATTAGGACAACGAGCCCTATAACTACAACCAAAAACAGAACTAATAAAACAAGCTTAGACCTCATAGTATAAAACCTCCTTTCAAAATACCCCTAGGGGGTATTTATAATAATAACAACATTTTTCAAATAGTCAAATTTACATTGCATTTGCTCTTTTCATCCACACCGCTACGGAGGGAATTGTCGCTAAAACCTATACCCATAGATGCGCGGGCTCCCTACGGGGAGCCCGTGGCAATCTCTTCTTAAAGAATGTATTTGCATTTAAATACAAGATTGCCAAGCCTGACTGCGTACGCAGTCAGGCTCGCAATGACAGAGAGGTTCTGAGCTTGCTATGGCGAGGAATTGTCATTTAAAACCTATACCTATAGATGCGAGTCCGACGAAGGAAGGTCTGGCAATCCCTCCTTTTCAATCCCGCAATAAGCCTATCTCTTTGACTAAAGACTTATAAAAGGAAAGCATGAAACCCGCAGACAAAATCCCTAATTCACTCATCTTTTCCTTTATCCCCTCTTCCTTTTCCCTAACTTCCTCAATCCGTTTCAAATTCCTATATATAAAAACTTCCTCCTCAATCAATAGACATAGAGGCTTGACTATCTTCCTCCCTCTCTCATAGTAAGATGGGAGAGCATCCTCTCTCAACTCCCAATTCAAAATCTTCCAGATGGCATTCGCCACCTCATCCTCCAAAACATCCCCCATCGCTATTATCTTCCCTTCCGCCACCTCCTCCTCAGAGCTCGCAAACTCAACCCTATAACCCATCTCAGAAAGCAAATTAGCCAAAACATCGCTATTTTTTCCTCCTGCCACTACGAAGATTTCCTCCCCTTTATCAAACAACCGATACCTTTTAATCGTCTCCTCCACCCTTTTATGAAGCCTATTCAAGAAACAATCCGAACAAATCGCGAGGTTATAGCTTTTTATCTTAAATTCCGCCTCTTTCCCGCAAATCCTGCACTTCATTCCGCCTCAACTCCCAATCTCTCAAAGATATTTAGAAGATATTCCTTTGAAGCCTTTACCTCTTCATCTAAATTGGGTATCCTCCCTATATCCAACCCTATAACGCCCTTGAAATTATGCTTCAACAAGCCCTTGATTATCTCCTCAAAATCTATATTTCCCTTTCCCAACCCAAGATGTTCGTTCACCTTCCCATCGTTATCGGATAGATGGACATAAAATATCCTCTTCCCCAATTTCTCAACCGAAAGGGCGAGTATCTCCTTCTGAGCATTCAAATGTCCGGTATCAAGGACAGCTCCAAAATTATCATCATCCACCCAATCCATAAGACGCAGAATACCATCGGTAGTGCATATCATCTCCCCTACCCTCGGCTCCAAGCAGAAGCGCAGATTCGCTTTCCTCGCCTCCTGGGCGCAGAACTTAAATGTTTCAACCAAAACCTTCCATTGTTCATCCCAGCTGAAGGAAGGGTCTATCTCCACCTTAAATTGAAGACCGAAATCAACCATTTCCTTATATGGTCTATCGCCGATGAACTTCAAAGGAGGTGTGAAGCTATCCGTTTGGATTGTTTCGCAGCCGAAGAATTTAGCCAATTCAATCCCCAATTTGAACGAATCCCTCGCGCGCTCTCTTTTCCCCTTCTCCAAGCTCACGATATCGGGAAGGACAGGGCAGAAGTTATGCACAACGAGCCCCAAATCGTCGCAAAGGCTCTTCAAATCCCTTCTATTCTCATAAATCTCCCGCAAATTCTCCTCCCCTACCCCTTCCAGCTCAATATATTTAAATCCCAAACCCGCCATCTCTCTGATGACCTTGAAAGTATCAGCGAGTGAGGGAGGATACCCATACTTGCTTATCGCATATAACCAGCAGATTCCAATTCTCATCGTTTATTCAACCTCTTTTTCATTATTTTTATCCGTTATTTCCCATCAAGTCAATGTTGTTCAGGATTTTATTTTTCTCACTGTTCGCCTCAATTCCTCCTTTATCGTTCTCCAACGCTAAATTATTTGAAATGGTTACACCCTCGCTTCCCAATAATGAGATGCCCCAACCATTGTTATTTAAGCTCAGGTTATTGCTTATAACTCCTTCCTTAACTTTGAATCCCCAGATGCCGTTTCCCTTGTTTTCCTTGCAAAGGTTCCCGCTCACCAAAAAACGCTTCGTATCCGAATATGTCCCATTGAGGAAAATACCTCCCTGCGAACCATTACCAACACAAATGTTATTCGCTATGAGACAATCCTTTGAGGGATATTTTATCCCCCTCGCCTCATCCGCTCCTCCCATCCAAACTATCCCCGCCCAGGCATTATCCTGACAGATATTCCCGATTATGCTTATATTCTCCACCCCTTCAACGAATATCCCTATCCCTCCATACTGCGGCTTATGAACGCCGTTCCTTTTACAGATATTGTTTCTTAATAGAACCGCCCCCTTAATATGATGGATGTTTATCCCGTGATTGTTCTCCTCCACGATGCAATTCTCCACAATTGTATTCCCTTTCCCATAAGCCACGAGAATTCCCTCCCCACTGCATCTTCTCACTACAACATTCCTTATTATGCAATTATCGCAATTGTTTAGGCTTATCCCATAAATTCCCGTCTTATGATATTCGCCCAAAAGCTCCCCATCAACGACTAAGTCCTCAATGATAATCCCTTTGTTGCCGCCCTCAACATCAGCATTTGAAATCACCCTATTATCAGGATATTGCCTTTCCCCAATAGCTATCGTGGGCTTCAAAATCGTTCCCGCTCCCGCCCCTCTCAATATGACATTGGAGGGAATCTTCAGCGTTTTCTCAATCCTATATGTTCCCGCAGGGAGAAAAAGAATCCCTCCACCCTCCCTTCCCAATCTATCCAATTCTTCTTGTATTTTCTTAGCTTCCTTCACAACAACAATTCCCACTGGACTACTTTGACAGAATTCAAATGAGGCAAATAAAAGCATTAAAATAACACATAATAAACTCTTCCTCATTTTATTCTAAACAAATACACTTCCCTCTCCGCAAAGAGTAGCTCTATATTAGGAGAAGATAAGGGATTAGAAAGAAATTTATCAATTGCTTTTTCGCTCTCGGGATTTCCTGGAGCGAAAAGTCTGTTTATTATTATGTGGGTGATTCCGAGCTTTTTATAACCCTCAATCAGCTCCTGAACGCTTCGGAATTTTTCATAGGGAATCAACGTATGATGACCAGGGTCAGCCCAGATGTATTCCCTATCCAAATAAAATCCCCTAGGCTCACCCAAAAGGGCTATTTTGCTGTCTCTCGGCAAATTCTCGTTCACATATTCGTAAACGGGATAAGGTTGAAAGACCCTCCTTATAAAATCCTCCCTGCTTTCCAAACCCAGCGCAACTGCCCAGCACGGATAGGACATCCAGGAAAAGAAGAAGAGATGAAACAGATAGGAGATGCCTAAAAGGGAAGCGAAAATCATCTTGAAAGGTCTTTTCCAAAATCTAAGTAAATTCTTAGCCAAAGGAATGGGAAGAATGGCAAGGATGGGAAGGAAATAACGGATGTTTTGGCTTAGAATAAACCATTGGATTGTGGAGAGGAAAAGGAAAGCGAGAAAGAAAGGCTCATATAATATGAGGGGAAGAAAAGCGAGATAAAGAGGACCTATTAGGACAAAATAAGGATTGGCTCCTGGGTCAAAAAATTTCCCCGGATGAAACGTCAGATTCCAGGGAAGAAGGACGAAATGCGTTACTCCCCTTCCCATCCCCATAGATAGCTGGGCTTTCCTATATGCCTCAGCCGCTTCTGCGTTCCAAAGCTTGCCATCAAATATGCTGTAGAAGAAGGGATAAACGGGATTTCCCGTATAGATGTAGCTCTTCAAATACCAGGGGAGAGCGAGGAGAAGGGCGGGAAGAAGGAGAATAACCAATTTCCTTGGAAACTCGCTCCATCTTGGTTTGATGATAAGCTTTCCTTCTTTATAAAATGGCAAAAGGATAGATAAAGCAAGGAGATAGGATAATGCAAGATGCTTCGTTGCCAAGGAAAAACCCATCGCTATTCCCGCTAAAAGAAACTCTTCCTTAAGAAAGGAGGAAAGGGCGAGGAGGACATAGAAGGCGAAGGTCAAATCGTTGTAGGCTATGGTGCTTTCCCAGGAGAAAATGACGGTTTGAAGCGGAAGGAGAGCCCCAATTAACCCCGCTATCTTTCCATATTTTCTCAGCTCAAAATATAGGAGGAAAATTATGAGGAGAGCAAAAGTGAGGTGGAAAAGCTTGCAAGCATCTGTCAAACCGAAGGAAAGGGGAATGGTGTAGAGCATCTCCATAAGAAATGGGAAATTGGAGTGATGGATGAATTTAACCCAGTAGATTTTATGCGCTTGGAGGTAAAGCTTGGGAACGGCGAGGTGATAGGCGAGGCCATCCCAATCAACGGGAGGTGATAAAGCTCCAAGGATAACTAAGATAAACCATGGAAGAAAAACCAATAATTCATAGGGAAAAGCCCCCAGCTTTGGCTTGCCTCTAATTTTTACTCCCCAAAGAGCGAAGAGAGTTAGAAAGAAGAGAAGGATTATAAAAGTCCAATTGTAGAAAAGCCCTAATATTCCGATAAAGAAGACGAGGAGAGAGATTATTCCAAGCCCAAAACCGATAGCAAAGACGATATTCTCGCCATCTTTCAAATTGAGGGGGCGGATTCTTTGAAGAATCCGCCCCCCAACTCCAAAAGCCAGCGCTACGATATAGGAAACAAATAGTAAATCAACGATATGCATCCAGATTAAATTTCTACCTTAACCGCCTTCCCCTCCTTCCAAGATTTATTAGCCGCCACGCTTATCGCCAAGCTCTTCAAGCCATCCTCATAGGGGGATTTAATCTTGCTGGCATCTCCCGTCTTTATCGCGTCTATGAATATCCTATCTTCCTCCCAATATGCATCAACCGTGCAGTTCCTCTCTATCGTTCTGTTAGGCTCTATTATCTTCAAACGCCAGCCGACTTCCAAAACTAGGTCTCTTAAGAACAGCTCAACTCCCACTCTGTAGCCCTGAGATATCATACAGGAGTTGGAAATCGTTCCAACCGTGCCATCTTTAAATTTCATTGTTACCGTTCCCACATCGGGAACATCTGACTCAGGGATATCCGAGAGAATCTTCCTTCCATAGGCGGCGTAGACTTCTTCAACATCACCGCAGAAGTAGCGAGCTAAATCAAAGATGTGGGTCGTCTGCTCAACTATCTGTCCTCCGGACATATCCATCCTTCTCCACCAATAAACGCCAGGAAATCCACCTATCCAATAGCCCAAAATCATCCCAATCGTCTTTCCCTCCACCAGCTTCTTCGCCTCCTCAACTGTGTCCATGTAGCGGAAATGGTAGCCAACGGAGGATATCACTCCCGCCTTCTTTATCGCTTCATTTATCTCCTTGGCTTTCTCAAGCGTCAGGGCAATCGGTTTCTCAACGAAGATGTGGATTCCCTTCTCAGCTGCAATTATCTCGCCATCAGTATGGGCAACGGGAGGGAGGGCGACAAAGAGCGCATCCATTTTCTCCTTCTCCAACATCTCGTGATGGTCTGTATAAGCTCTTCCTCCGTATTTCTGAGCAGAACCCTCCGCTCTCTCTTTCACCACATCGCAGAAGGCGACCATCTCCACATCTTCCATCCTCGCCAAACGCTCCATATGAGCGTGGGCGATTCCTCCACAGCCTAAAAATCCTACCCTAACTTTCATCTTCTCGTCCTCCTTTTAAATAAATTGTCTGAGATAGTTGACGCTCTTGGGCAAGCTCTCCTCGGGATTCCCCGGCACGCCGCATTCCATAGCCATAAAGTTCTCATATCCTATCTCCTTCAAGGCGGCAAAGGGAGCCTTGAAATCCGTATGTCCCCAGCCCGGAAGGAGGCGATTGGAATCCGCGAGATGCACATGTTTGATGTAAGGTCCGGCGGCTTTTATCGCCTGAGCTATATCGCTTTCCTCAATGGACATATGGAAAAAGTCAGCCATTATCTTGACGCCCTCTCTCCCAACCTTCTCGCAGAACCATACAGCTTGCTCCAACCTGTTGATGAAGTGTGTCTCGTAGCGATTTAAAGGCTCTAAGAGGAGGTAGGTTCCTACCTTCTCAGCATGGGCGCCCAGGTCATCCAATAGCTTCAACAATAACTCTCTCTCTAGCTCATAGGGATTGTAAAGGGGGCTTAGGTCAGGCACACGGGGACCACCAAAAATGGGGACGAAAATCATTCCCACGGCTCCCAAATCGGCGGCTACGGAAAGGATTTCCTTGGAATCCGAAATCGCCAGCTCCCGCTGGGAGCGGTCGGCATCCAGAGGCGTTCCCCTGAAGCCAGCGCAAATAGTGGATACAGGAATCCCCACCTTATCCATAACCTTTTTGATCTCACATACCCTCTCCTTCAAACCGCTTCCCCAGAGCTCAATTCCCTCAAACCCAAACTTCTTAGCATTTTCTGCCCTCTCCAGAAGGTCTCTTCCGGGAAGAAGGCTCTCCTGACAGGCTATTTTCACTTGAATCACCTCCAGTTTATTTTTTAGTCAATAGAATAAAACATTTTGAAGAGTAGTCAATAGAAAAAAGCAAAAACCGAGGAATAGTTATGGTGTTAAAGGAAAGAGTTTGCCAAAGCTTAATCTTTCTATCATTGCAAGGACTCCCCATAGAGAGACCGTGACAATACTGGAATTTTATTTCCTATGGGCTTTTCTACATAAAGAATAATAATTATAGTTGCTCTTAATTCTTAAATTTCTTTGACTTATGGGGTTCCAACTGTATAATAATTTAAAGGTGATTTTTTTATGATTGACCTCGTAGCGGATGATTCTTTATCAAATCAAATAAAGGAAATCTGCGGAGAAAATGTCAAGAAATGTTACCAATGCGGGAAGTGCACAGCCAGTTGTCCTCTCTCCTTCGCTATGGATGTAAAGCCAAATCAGGTTATGCGAATGGCTCAGCTGGGCTTAAAAGAGGTTCTTCAATCTTCAACAATCTGGATATGCGCCTCCTGCGCCTCCTGCACTGCCCGCTGCCCCCTTGAAATCCGAATCTCCTTCGTTATGGATGCCCTGAGGGAAATCGCTCTAAAGGAAAACATCCCTCCGAAGGAGCCAAATATCCCCCTATTCCACAGGGTTTTCTTCCGATGGATAGGCTGGCTTGGCAAGCTTTACGAATTAGGCTTCATAATGGAATATAAGCTGAGAAGCAGGCAGTGGTTCAACGATATATTAATGGGAATAAAGATGTTCATTAATGGGAAGCTAAACCCCATTCCCACTTCCTCCCCCAACAGCGAGGAAGTGAGAAAGCTCATTGAAAAGGCAAGCCAAAGATGAAGGTCGCTTATTTCCCTGGTTGTTCGCTCCATTCAACGGGCATAGAGTTTGACATTTCCGTGCGGGAAGTTTGTAAGGCATTGGGAATTGAACTCCAGGAGATAGAGGGATGGGTTTGCTGTGGAGCAACCTCTGCCCACGCAACCAATCATCTCCTCTCCCTTGCCCTCCCAGCTTATTCCCTCGCCCTTGCGGAAAGGATGGATGTTGAGGATGTAGTCGCTCCTTGCGCCGCCTGTTTCAATCGCCTAAAACATTCCGCCGTTGTTTGCCAGAACGCGGAGACATTCAAAAAAGTAAGGGAACTCCTTCCAATCCCTTGGGAGAATAGATTGAGAGTGCGTAATCTCCTTGACCTCTTCAGCGAGATGATTGAGGAGATTAAATCAAAAGTCAAAAATCCCCTTTCCGACCTAAAGCTCGCCTCCTATTATGGCTGTCTCCTCCTTCGTCCTCCTCATATCTGCCAATTTGATAACCCAGAAAATCCCCAAACTATGGACGAATTGCTGAGAGTCTGTGGAGCGCAGGTCGTGGATTGGGCTTTTAAGACTGAATGCTGTGGCGCCAACTTGACGATTCCTCGCTCGGACCTCGTCGTTGAACTTACCTACAGGATATTGAAATCGGCAAAATCAGCGGGAGCAGATGCGATAGTCACAGCTTGCCCCTTCTGCCATCTTAACCTTGACGCGCGCCAAGCGGATATACATAGAGTAAAAGGAGAAATCTTCAATATCCCCATCCTTTATTTCACACAGGCTGTCGGATTGGCTTTAGGGATTCCAGCGAAGAAGTTGGGGTTGAGCCGCCATCTCGTCAGCCCATTCCTCATACCCGCCCTTAGAAGGAGGTAGAGATGCAGAGGGTAGGAGTATTCATCTGCTGGTGTGGAGTTAATATCGCGAGAACGGTAGATGTTGAGAAAGTAGCGCAACAAGCCTCAACCCTTCCCGGCGTGGTCTACTCCACTTCCTATCGCTATATGTGTTCAGACCCGGGACAGGAGCTAATCAAGGATGCGATAAAGAAGTATGACCTCAATAGGGTCGTTGTCGCCGCCTGCTCTCCTGCTATGCACGAGAGAACTTTCCAGAGAGCGGTTGAGGAAGCAGGACTCAATCCTTACTTTATGGAAATGGCGAACATCCGAGAACAGGACTCCTGGGTGCACGATGACAGGGAGAGCGCAACGGAAAAGGCTTTTGAGCTCGTGGCAGCCGCCGTGGAGAGGGTTAAAAGAGCCCAACCGCTTGAACCTTTGCAGTTCGGAGTTGAGAAGAAGGCGCTCGTGATTGGCGGTGGGATAGCGGGAATACAGGCGGCGCTAGACATTGCGGACGCCGGTTTCAAGGTCTATCTGGTTGAGAAGTCGCCGAGCATAGGTGGAAGGATGGCGCAGTTTGATAAAACCTTCCCTACCCTTGACTGCGCTATGTGCATCCTCTCCCCCAAAATGGTTGACTGCTATCGCCATCCCAACATAACCCTCTTATCTTATAGCGAAGTTGAGGAGGTAAAGGGATTTGTTGGGAACTTTGAAGTAACCATAAAGAAAAAAGCTCGCTCAGTTGACGAGAATATCTGCACAGGCTGTGGATTATGCATAGAGAGATGCCCGGGTAAGGCAACAAGCGAGTTTGATGAAGGGTTGGGAGAGAGAAAAGCTATTTACATCCCCTTCCCTCAAGCCGTCCCCCTCGTCCCCGTTATAGACAGAGAAGCCTGCCTCTATTTCACGAAGGGGAGATGCGGGCTCTGTCAAAAGGTTTGTCCTGCGAAGGCAATAGATTATTCTCAGCAGGATACATACATAAAGGAAAAATTTGGCGCTATTATAGTCGCTACTGGGGCAAATGTCTTTGACCCCTCAGTATATGGCGAATATGGATATGGACAATATCCCGATGTCATCACTTCAGCCCAGCTGGAACGAATGATAAACTCCGCTGGACCAACAAAAGGGGAAATAGTGAGGCCATCGGATGGCAAGCATCCAAAGAGTGTCGTTTTCATCCAATGCGTTGGCTCAAGGGATGAGCAAAAAGGCTATCCCTATTGCTCAAGGGTTTGCTGTATGTATACAGCGAAGCACGCCCTTTTATTAAAGGAGCATCTGCCAGATGTTAGGACATATATCTTCTACATAGACATTCGCGCCTTCGGAAAAGGTTATGAGGAATTTGTGAGGAGGGTGCAGGATGAATTCGGCGCCATATATATAAGGGGAAGAGTTGGAAGGATATACCCTGAGAATGGGAAACTAATTGTGCAGGGGACAGATACCCTCCTCGGTCAACAGGTTAAGATTGAGGCGGATTTGGTTGTCCTTGCCGCAGCGCTTGAACCACAAAAGGATGTCAAGGAGCTCGCACGCAAGCTGAATATCTCAGTTGATGAATATGGCTGGCTAATGGAGGCTCACCCGAAGCTTCTTCGCCCTGTTGAAACCCTTACGAAGGGGATATTCCTCGCTGGAACCTGTCAATTCCCCAAGGATATACCCGACAGCGTAGCGCAGGCATCTGCTGCAGCCGCTAAAGCCATAGAGGTGCTTCAGCAGGAGAACTTGCTCTCCGAACCGATTGTGGCAAGGGTTGATAAGAATAAATGCGTCGGTTGCTTCTACTGCAAGGAGGTATGTCCCTACTCCGCCATTGAGGAGGAAGTGCTCATAGAGCAGACATCGGGATTGGAAAGAAGGGTGGCAAAGGTGAATGAGGGGCTTTGCCAAGGATGTGGGAATTGTGCCTCAGCCTGCAGGTCTCAAGCGATTGACCTCCTCGGCTTCACCTCTGAACAATTAATTGCCCAACTGGAGGGATTATCAAGAGTTGAAAGAGAATAAGGAATGGACACCTAAAATCCTTGCCCTTCTCTGTCGCTGGTGCGCCTATGCGGGCGCGGATTTAGCCGGGATATCCCGCATACCCTACCCTCCCAGCATACGGGTCATCCGCTTTCCCTGCTCCGCTCGTATGGACCCTTATTTCATAATTAAGGGCTTTAGAGAGGGATTTGATGGGGTTCTCGTTGCATTTTGTCATCCCGGTGATTGCCATTACTCAAAAGGAAACTACTACGCTCGCCGTCGCTTCGTGCTTCTCAAGGAGCTTATGCAGTTCGCAGGAATTGAACCTGAACGCCTGCAGATAAGATATGTTTCCGCAGCGGAGGGAAAGAAGTTTGCCCAAGTGGTGACCGAGATGACCGAGGAGGTTAGAAAGGTCGGTCCCTTAAAAATCAGTGAACCTATGATGAAGGCTTTGTTGGAAAGGGAGGAAATATGGCAACTTTTACCTGGCTCGGAGTAGTGAGTTTAGTTTTATTTGGTATATTCATTGGAACTTTCAGCGGATTCTTCGGGCTCGGCGGAGGCGTGATAGTCATACCAATCCTGACGGAGATATTCAAAATGCCAACACATACAGCATTGGGAACAAGCCTCGCGGTTATGGTTCCAACCGCTTTAATGGGAGCGATTCGCCATGCTCATTACGGACATACTGATTTGCAAACAGCCGCCATCATCTGGATAGGCTCACTTTTGGGCGCCTTTCTGGGAGCAACCCTCGTTTCCTATCTTCCCGCTGGGCTCATCAAAAAACTTCTTGCAATTGTGATTATTCTCCTCGCACTAAGAATGCTCATTTCTAAATCCTAACTTCCCACTGGGCGGAAGATATCTCCGATTAGCCAGCCGAGAAGGAAAAAGGGAAAAACGAAATTCCCACCCCATAAGAGTGGGCTTTTCCAGGATATGGGAAAAGAAAGGGAGATGACGATTGTAGCCAGAAAGGAAAGAGCGTAGGCTTTCCAAGCTGATGGGGAAGTGTGTTCCTGAATAAGGGATAAAATGGCGTATAAAACGAGGGAACCCCAGAAAGAGCCAAGTGAAAAGAGACAGAGAATCAATCCCAATGGCATATAGCCTTTGCCAATCCAGCTCAAAGCGAAAATCAACTCCTCATCGTGGGGACGAAGGAAGCGGGAACAGCCAGAGAAAAAGCCGAGAACAAATCCCGCTGAAGCGAGGATTAAAATCAGGTTTAATGTGAAATTGGAAAACGGGAAATTCTTTAGAATTACCCCGGGGTGAAGCCTAAGCCACCATACCAAAGGGATGAGGGATAGAAAGCCGAGGGAGAAAAGAGGCAAGGAAAATCTTCTTGGTTTAACCTCTCCCTTCTCAACTTCCATCCCCTCCCCTTTCAGCAAGCGATTCAGCTTCTCAACATAGATTGGCTTATACGGGTCGAACTGCACGGCGTAGGAATACATTTCTATCGCTTCCTTTCTTCTTCCCTGAGCTCGGAAGATATCGCCCAGTAGATTGTAAGCGAAGGCGTTTTTCGGGTCCTTTTTAAGAACCTCGTTGCACATGTCAATAGCGTCCCTGAAATTGCCCCTGATTAAAGCTATCTCCGCTCTCAAAAGGAGACCCTCTATATCAACGGGAGGGCGAGGAGGGATTTTAACCTCAACGGGTGCGTAGCTTACCTTTCCCTTTCTTGCTGAATCATATAATTTTCTTTTCTCAGGGTCGCTTAAAACTTTGTATGCTTCAAGGATTTGGCGGAATATCTCGTGGCTAAAGAGCTTATCTGGGTGGACATCGGGATGGTAGCGACGGACAAGCTCCCTAAACCTCTTCTTTATCTCCTCCTCCGAAGCCGTGGGAGCAACTCCTAAAATCTCATAATAATCTCTCGCCATCAATTTTTATTTTAAAGAAAACTAACCCCTTCTTCAACTCAATGGATTGAATTGACATAGTATTGACAAAGATATACACCTTAGATATAAAAAAGTTCCCTTTATGGTGCTGGACATTCTAAACGGGAGGTCAATGGCGTTGCTCTTGAAAAAGGAGAAAGCTTCTCTTTCTGCGTCTTTTATTTTGGGATTTAGCGAGCCGAGATATTGATGTTTTACAACTCACTTGATGAGAAATCCTAAAAAGAAAGGAGGTGAAAAAGAATGAGAAAGAAAGGCTTTACGCTCATAGAGCTCCTCGTCGTCATAGCTATCATAGCGACTCTCGCCGCTATTCTCTTCCCTGTTTTCTCCAGGGCCAGGGAACAAGCTCGGCAGACTGCCTGTCTGTCAAACGCAAAGCAGATTGGTACAGCTTTGATGATGTATGCTCAAGATTGGGATGAGTCATTCCCCTTCTGGATTGCTTGGTGCGCCGATGGCAACTGCGCTGAAGGCTTGTCCGCTTCCTGGAACTCACTTTTCTGGACGGAGCAGCTACTACCTTACGTCAAGAACAAAGATGTTTTCAAGTGCCCAAGCGACAATCATACAAGTGGCTGGAGAGAAACCTGCTGGGCCTGCTGCCACGGGAGATATGATAATAGCCTCCCAAGGTCAAGCTATGGCTACAATGAAACGATGCTTAACGGTGGATATATGTATTGGGGTTGCTCTTATGGTTGTCATAGGCTTGCCCGCTTAATCGCTCCTGCCGAAACTGTTATCCTAGCAGACTCCACTGACAGCTGCTTTTATCCTTATGCTACGGAAAGAACGAAGGGCGTAGGGATAAGGATTGCCTTCCCCAACTGGAATGGGGAATCAGCTATCCAATGTGGCTGCCCTCTCACAGTCGTTGACTGGAATTACGCCATCGCTAACCTCGCTCGCCACAATGGAGGTAATATCCTCATCTTTGGCGACGGACACGCTAAGTGGTATAAGGCGGACCAAATCAGAGATAAAAGATTCGGTGGCAGCTTGCGCTTCTGCGACCCATCCCTCACAAGCGACGGAGGATACTGAGGAGCTCAATAGGACGAGGAGGGAGGAATCCTCCCTCCTCGCCTTACATCACTTTTTCCCCACGAAAACAAGTTTAATCGCATCAGCTACAACATTCCCATTCGCTTCGTTCGTGAGAACTATCTGCGCTGGTCCACCAGGCTTAAAATAAAACCTTCCCAAAAGATTCCATTTAGAGAAATTCTTGGTGAAATCTACCATCTTCTTGCTTTTTCCCTTCGCCGAAAATATCTCAACTACAGCTTGAGAAGCGTGGTCCTTATTTGGGTCCTCACCGTACCATATATAAACATCGTAATAGCCCGCCTTTTCAATCTTGGGCGACCAAATAGCCTTCGCCTCACCATTCCCCTTCTCAGTCCAATGACTGCTCCCACCATAATCTCCTCCCGCCCTCGCTAAATGCCATCGCCCTTCAAGTTTGAAATAGGGAGCGGGAAAGCTATCGTCTATCACGATGCTTCCTGCCTCCTCTTTTATCTCAAAAGAGGCATTTAAGCCTATCTGGACGTTCCCCTTCGCCTTATTGATTATGCGGGAAAATCCAATGAACCGATTGCTCGTTATCACCGCGTAGCGCACATTTTCCCCAAGATAAACCTGGGGAGCATCACGATTGAAAAGGCATCCATTAACTATCACATCTCCGCTTAGCACCTCTATAGCGGGCAATCTTTTCTTATCTTTATCCCAGAAATCAAAGTTGCAATTCTGAAAGGAAACCGTTCCCTTCCCCTCAATTCTTGCAATCTGATTTGACGGTCCCCAGAAGGCGCAGTTTTGAAGAAGCACCATACCCGTATTTGTGGGAGCTACAACAACCTCTATCGGATTCTCACCGGCGAAGCTAACGAACTCGCCATTCGTTATCAGCAATCCATAAGTGGCGCAGTCCTCAACTAAGAGGGCTATCTCCGTCGCATCGGCTCCTATGCCGAGAAAATTCCCATTCGCTACACCGTGTTTCGTCCTTATAAATCTATAGCCAATCTTATAACCAAAGGAGAAAGTATTGAAGACATATTCCCAATCCGTTCTTCCGATTATGAAAGCCTCCCCATTTTTCCAGAGATAATCCCGAATTCCGCTCTTCTCATCCCAAGTCCAAAACGGCCAGAAATGGACATTCTCAACCCTCCCTATATCATAACACTGGTCAATGAAAAGCCCCTTCCTTAAAGGCTGAGCGTACAGACCCCTTATGTAATGCCTACCACAAGGGTAAGTGCCGAAATCAACCGCTTGATAGGGATTCACTATCAAGACATCTATAATTGAGCAGTTGTCTCCCCTCCCCCTAATCGTCCAGGGATAGGGCTTTATGTTATCCGCCTTTTGGTTGGGATAGAAAATCGTTATTCCTTTTATCGTTGAGGAGGTATGAAGAGTGATGAAAGGTGTGCCATTTTCATTTCCTTCGCCTTCAACTGCGAGGAGAGTAGTTCCCTTATATTGGGACCAAGTGCTCGGCGCAGTCCAGACTCCCTCAAGGGTCACATAAGAGGGGATTTCAAGGTGTCCCTTTATAAGATAATTGCCCGTAGGGACAAAGACGATTCCTCCTCCTGCTTTTCCACAAGCATCAAGGGCTGATTGGAAAGCGGCGGTATCGTCCGTCACTCCGTCTCCTTTGGCGCCGAAATCCTTTACATTGTAAACCCCTTGACCCTGAGGAAAAACGCTCAGGGCGAAAAGAATGGAGAAGATAAAAATTAATTCTTTCATAGATAATCCCTCCTTTCGGGTAGAAATTATAACAAAAGTCTAAAAAACAATTAAGAAAAAATTGTGGCTTTGTGAAAAAGTGTCTGTTGTTTTTCTCCGAAGTAATCTCTTTGTGATTTCGGGCGGTTAGCGAAAATAAAATTACTTTACATTTAACTTGCCAAAATATTTCCTTAAAAACATAATTTCTTTTGTGAAGATAGGAGTCCTTTCCGATACCCATATCCCAACGAGGGCTGACCGCCTTCCCGAGGACGTATTTCAGCTTTTCAAAGGAGTGGATTTAATCCTCCACGCTGGCGATATTGAGGATATCGGCGTGATTTTCGAGCTTGAGGAAATCGCCCCCGTGAAGGCTGTCATCGGAAATATGGACCCTTATGAGCTCCAAGAAAACTTCCCCACTAAGAGAATAGTGAAAGCAGGCGGAGTGAACATAGGGCTCATCCATGGATGGGGTGACCCAAAAGGATTGCCCAAGAGGGTGTTTGAGGCCTTCTCGGGAGAGAATGTGCAATGCATTGTCTTTGGGCACTCCCATCAGCCTTTCAATGAAGAGGTTCAGGGCATACTTCTTTTCAACCCAGGAAGCCCAACCGACAGGATTTTCGCCCCCTACAATTCCGTGGGGATATTACATATAACCCAAAACCAGATAAAGGGCGAAATCTTAAGGATATAAGAATTTTCCAGGATGAGAAGAAACCTCTGGGAAACAGCTACGAGAATAATCGTTTTCTTTTTGGTTATGGCGCTCGCCTATTTTCTCTACAAAGAGCGCCTCCATTTCCCACCAGTAGCTCCCCATATACCTACTGAATATAAAAAAATCCCCCTCTACACCCTATGGTCCCTAATGCGAATGACCGCCGCTTACATCCTTTCCCTGCTCTTCTCCTATACTTATGCCTATCTCGCAGCCACCCATCCCCGCAGAGAGGGAATAATGCTCGCCATTTTGGACATCCTCCAATCCGTTCCCGTCCTAGGCTTCTTTCCTGCCGTTGTCCTTCTCTTCGTCAATCTATTCAAAGGAGCACGAATTGGAGTAGAAATAGCCTCAATAATCCTGATATTCACTTCCCAGGCATGGAATATCACCTTCGCCGTTTATGAATCCATAAAGACCATCCCCGAGGAAATCAGAGAAGCGATTGATTTGGTGGGATTATCTGGTTTGAGGAAATTCTTCAGTTTGATAGTCCCTTCTTCTATTCCCAGAGTGGTTTACAACTCAATGCTTTCCTGGGCGGGAGGATGGTATTTCCTCATTGCTTGCGAGATAATCGCCATAGGTCCTATGAATTTCCACTTGCCGGGTTTGGGAAGCTTGATGCAAGAGGCAGTTGATAAAGGAAGAATAGACCTCGCCCTCGCCTCCATAGTCGCCCTTATATCGGTTATTTTTATCATGTATTTCCTCATCTGGCAGCCTCTCTCCTACTGGGCGGAGAAGTTCCGCTACGAAATGGTCTCGTCTACCTCGGAACCACCCCTAACTTACTATCTATGGCTAAGAATCGCCAGAACAAAATTCTTCTCCCTTATCTCCTCTTTCTTCCATCGCCTCATTCAACCCTTACTCACCATCCGCATAAAGCCCAAAGTTTCCCTTTCACCCCCTACCCTCTCCCTCATTCAATTATCCCTCGTTACAATACTCCTCTTCCTCGCTGCCTTCGGCACGGTAATCGGCTTCCTTTCACTTTACTCTTCCCTCCTTCAGATACATTTTTCCTTCGTTTTGAAAATCCCTCTCGCCGTTTTAGCATCTGCGGGAAGAATAGCCGCCGCTTACTTAATCTCTCTCCTCTGGACACTGCCCACAGCGGTCTTCATAGCATCAAGCGAGAAAAGGGAAAGCTTCTTTCTCCCAATAATTCAAGCTTGCGCTTCCATTCCCGCCATCGCCTTCTTCCCTTTTATGGTTCGCTACATCGTAGGAGTTACGGGCAATGTTAACTTAGCAGCGATTCTGCTCATTTTGACTGGTTCGCAATGGTATTTACTCTTCAATCTAATTGGAGGCGTAAAGGCAATCCCAGCCGATATAAAACAAGCCTCCGCTGTTTTGGGAATTAGGGGTTGGAGGTATTGGCGAAAGATTCTTCTGCCAGCTGTCTTCCCTTCGCTCATAACGGGAAGCATAACCGCATGGGGTGGGGCTTGGAACGCCCTTATAGTCGCCGAATGGATCACTTACAAGAAAAAACTTTACACCGCTTACGGCATCGGTTATCTTTTGGATTATGCTACCTATGAATTGGGAAATGTTGCCCTTATACTGCTTTGTTTAGCCTCTATGAGCCTAACCATTATACTTATAAATAAATACTTCTGGAGAAGGATGTATGAGCTCGCAGCAAGAAAATACAATTTTGAAGCCTAAAGTATTGGAAGTTAAGAATGTTTTTCGCACATATCACCACGAGGACACAAATATCGTGGTGCTGGAGAATGTTTCGTTTGACATTTATGAAGACGAGTTCGTCTCCTTAGTTGGTCCCTCAGGATGTGGAAAGAGCACGCTATTGAGGATTATCGTTGGCTTGGATAGACCGACGAGAGGAGAAGTTCTTTATAGAGGGAAAAAAGTAGAGGGGGTCAATCCTAAAACTGCCTTAGTGTTTCAGAACTTCGCTCTCATTCCCTGGCTAACCGTTTGGCAGAATGTGGAACTGGGGTTAGAGGCGAGAGGGATAGATAAAAAGGAAAGGGAGAAAAGGATAAGATATTGGCTGGAGAAGGTCGGTTTGGACGGACACGAGAACGCGTATCCAAGGGAATTATCGGGTGGAATGAAGCAGAGGGTTGGCTTCGCAAGAGCCCTCGCCCTTGAGCCGGAACTCTTATGTATGGATGAACCTTTCTCCAGCTTAGACCCGCTTACAAGCCAAAACCTACGCGAAGAACTATTGAGATTATGGGGCGATAAGGAACTGCCTACGGTGTCAATCCTTATGGTTACCCACAGCATTGAAGAGGCGATATTTATGAGCGATAGGGTGTTGATTATGTCCACTCACCCTGGTAAGATAATTAGAGATTTAAGAGTGGAACTTCCTCGTCCCCGAAATATGCGTGATGAGGAATTCCAGAAAATCGTTGACGAGGTCTACACATTGATTGTATAATGAGAAAGGAGGAATCTGTTATGGACGGTGAACCTCTGCCGAGTGCGGAGGTAGAACAAATAATAGGTTTGCTTGAGATACTTGATGATTTAGGAGGGAAGGAGGACATTCCTAAGCTGGCGAGAAGTTTGCAGTTTGAGCTGGATGACCTCCTCCCCGTTATTAGAGCGGCGGAGCTCTTAGGCTTCGTCGTAGCGGAGGGTGGTGATATAGAGATTACAGACTGGGGCTATCAGTTCCTGCGGGGAAATGTGCAGGAAAGGAAGGAGATTTTCGCCCGGGCGGCAATGGAGGTGCCCTGGATGAAAAAGATTTTGGATATGCTCAAGGAAAACGAGGGAGAACCCATATCAAAAGAGGATGTTTTGGAGGCTTTCCAGGAGGATTTATCGGAGGAAGAGGCGGAAAGGCTTTTGCATACCGCCATAGGCTGGGGACGCTATGCGGAGTTGATAGGTTATGACCAAGATGAGGAAGAGATTTTCCTCCCCGAGGATGAAAAGTCGCCCTCACAATAAAAGAAGAGCGTAGAGAGCCCCTAAAACAGGGCGGGCGCGAAAACCAACCACTTTCCCCGTTTGCGTATCATACCAGTCAGTAAGGGGGACTTTATCCGGCGTTTCCCTAACGAAAGCCATAAGGGTCTGGAGAATCTTTTCCCTCTTGCCTCCATCCTCGCTCATAAACGCAACCCATGAAAGCCAATCCGCCTTTGTATAGGTAAATCGCTCATCAAGTGGAACTCCATATTTGTTCAGCTTTGAGATATAGAATTCCACCTCGCGCTCAATAACATCCTGAGGGAAGATGTTCAATCCAACGAGCTTAGCGTAAAGAATATTATATTTCAAAGACCAAGTTTCGTTTTTCCCGTAAATCCTACTTAAATGGGTTCCCGCATCAGCCTTCTTCAGCCAATAATCCAACATCTCCTTCGCCTTAGCCATATACCCCTCGCTTAAATCCTTCTTCCCTAAAATCTCGCAGAGCTTGGAAAAAGCTGAAACTCCCGCTATTGCTTTAGCGGCAAGGTTCACATTTAAGGCAGATGGTCCAGTGAAATCGTCCGTGCATAACTGCTCCTCTGGCTCCAAACCCTTCTCAACGAGATAATCAGCCCAACGCTGAAGGATTTCAAAATTAGCCTTAGCTAAACTATCGTCTTTGCTATATTTTGTGTAGGCTGAAACCATTAAGAGCATATTCCCACTTTCCTCAACAGGCATGGGCGCTCCATAGGATTGCCCTCCCGCTACGGGATAGCGCCCCAAATCGTGGGGGGCGAATGGCTCCTTCCAACTTTCGCTATTGCTTACCAAGAGAATCGGCTCCAATTGCATCTTCAGTAGCTCGGGATTGGTTGCAAGGAAAAGAGGAGAGGCGGGAAATATAACATCAACAGTTTGGATGAAACTCCCACTGCTTATTTCTTTCATGAACATAAATTTGTCCTTACCGGAAAAGCCTAAATCGCAAGCGCCCAGTACTTGACGATGAGTCAGAGATAGAAGATAAGCGTAATCATCTCCACCGACTTTCCTCGCCCTATCTACCAGCCTCTTATCAAAGGAATCGCAAGCGGACGCTATCGCCCTGTAATTATCCCAAGCAAAACTCAGCATCTCCTCCCAATTTTCGAAATAGCTTTTCCAAAGAGGGAGAATAATGCGACCGGCACAAGAGGCTACTATCTCCCTTATGTGCCCAATGATTATCTTCTTGGTGGAAGGATTTGCCCCTACCTTGCCCAAATCAAATTGAAAAGCGAAAACCGGCCACCTATCGTTTATCTTTCGTGGCTGATTCCAATCAATATCTTTAGAGAGAACCTCCCCCTTTATGAACTTCGGACGAACGACTGAATCCGCACCCGCCTCCCAACTCGTCGCCTCAGCGGTTACCCAAATGGGAAATCCCCAATCGGCATAATCGTTTACCTCCTTCAATATGTTGGAGGAAACCTGTTCAACTTTGAAACAAAGCAATGACCCATTATACAATCTCTCAAAATTCCAAACTATTTCTTTATCCGAAGCCCCGCTCGCCCATTCCCCAGAGATATCAAAGTAAAGCTGAACCTCGTGCATTTTCCCATCAAGCGATTTCACGCTCGCGGATATATAAGTGATTGGAAGAGACAAGAGCTTCAAATCATCGGGCAAAGATGGGGTGAGAAACGTGAGCTCCAAGTTGATTTCGTCGTTTCCTAAGACGAACTCGGTTTTCGTGGAAAAGATAGCCACGGATTTCAAGGGAAGAACCTCAACATCGGGATACTGCCCAGCTAACCCCATAAATTTATAGGGCTTCCCATCAACCCTAATCATCCCCGCTATTGCTTTTATCCCTCCCGTCCAATGTCTCGTCCAATCCTCACACAAGTTATCGGACATCTGCCAGACATTCAAATAGGGGTCCTTAACGATTAAGGGGATAGCTGGCGAGGCGCTCAGAAGAGCAGCAGAGAGGATTAGAGGAAGTATGATTTTCATTTCATCATACCTCCTTTCAAGGCTACCACTATACTCCAAATGGACATATTACTGTAATAATCAGAGCCCCAGCATTCCTCCCCCGTTGAGGAAAGATAGTTGAAATAGATGTTCCAGGGGCTCTTGCGAAGATGGGCTATGTTATGATATATCTTCTCTCCAGCCCTAAGACCGAGTTCCTTTTCCCCAGCGAATATCGCCGTTGCTGCGAAGGCGAAGCCCTCGCCAGGCGATATGCCATCGGATTGATGGTTCTTCCCAGATTCATCTGGTCTTCCATCCGGCAAAACCCCGTTGACCACTCCATAGGGACTAGCTTGGCAATTGAGCCTTCCAATCCATCTAATCGCCGAGATTATCCTCTCCTTAGGCAATATCTCACCCAGACCAGTTAAGTAAGCATACCACTGCCCAACCAGCTGGTTCGCAAGACAGGTTTCCGATATCTTCTCTCCCGCATAGAGATTGAACCATCTGCCGTTCCAAAGCCTCTTCTGAAACTCTTCCTGCGCCCTATCAAACCATTCATCAGCGAACTCCTTCGTCTCGTCATCCCCCATAATCTCCGCCATTCTGCTCGTAGCCCTCAAACTTGCCAATAGGATGGTGTTCACATATGAGGAAACTCCCTGCCATTCCCAGACATCGTAATACTGGTTGGCAAGCCCACCAGGTTGAGGGTCCTCTTCTATCAAATAATCACCATTTTTATCCAGTGTGCGAACGAACTTAATCGCTTTCTTTATGTAGGGGAACATCTCCTTGAGGAATTCTTCGTCCTTTGTGAAGAAATAATCCCGCCAAACCATCAACACGAACTCAGTTGAGACAATTGGATGCTGAAGATGATAAACTGGTGAGTCGTAATTGTCCTGCATACCGAAACAGAAAGGTATTTCTCCATCCTCCTTCTGAAACCTTGCGAATTCCCTCATAACCTTCTTCTCCAATTCTGGAAAGAAAAACAGAAGGGGAAGCGAACCATTGAAACGACAGACAAGTGTTTCGTTAATCGGACAACCAGTGAAGGATTCGCTCAAGGAGAATCTCCCATCCTTAATGAACAAAGAATTCTTGACAATAGGATAGAGCCCGTTTATCAAGGCATCCTTAAGCCAGTCGGGAAAATCCGAGGAATAAATCTCGCTTTGCCATTTTTCTATCTCCCGGAGCCATCTTTCCCCATTCTCCAAAGCGAAACTCGCCACCTCCTCCGCAGAGGAGAACCTATTGGCGTAATAATGCCCCAAATTTTGCCCCTTCGTGCTAATGTAGTCGGGGAAAAACCATGAGAGAGCCATCCATATATCCTTTCCTCTTGATGTATCCCACTCGCACCAAGCCATTCCCCTTCCCTTTTCCACCTTCTTGCCAACTTTACCCTGTCCAGAATGAAATAAAATGGCATATTCTCCCTCTGCTGAACGAAAGACCAATCCATTCTCCCGCTTTTCAATTCTCCATTGGGTCATCTGCCCAACCGGAATGAGCCGATTTTCTCTCGCTCTTCTATGAGCATCCTGCCAATGCCCCAAGAAATAACAGGAATTCCCAATTCCATAGATAAATCCTTTGAGCCTCCGCTCCCTATCCGAGATGACAATAATAGAGCCTTCTTCTTTAACCCATCCTATGTTGTTCTCAGCGCCAGCCAATTCGCCGATATCAAGGTTGACGAAAAGCGAAAGGGAAACATTGTTCAGGACATTGTTTGATATATTTTTCAACCTCGTTTCTCTCCAAAGGATACCCTCTTTCAACATATCGGTCATCACAATTTCCACCATAGCATCCTGGCTCCTCATTTTCCTTCTAACGCCCTTGCCATCCTCCGATATCCTGTCCTCATCCACTATTTCCAGGTTCTCTTTGAGAATTCCCCCGGGAGAAAAGTAAGTCCCGCAGGAGCCACCATCCCAGCGGATGTTATAGAAGATTGCGGATAGATTACCCACTCCAGAAATCGGCAGGGTGAATTGCCTCCTTTTCTCCCAATTGAAGGCGCCGTATTCACCAATCTCGAACTCGGTCTCCTCATCCCTTATCCTTTCCCCTTTGCGGTTCCAATTCGCCTCAAATATGGGAGGCGAGCCCGGCTTTCCCTCCTTTTCACCCACCCAAATGGCTGAAACACATACCAATTCCTCGCCCGGAGGGAGAGCATCCTTTTTCCAAGATAAAACGCCCGCCAAATTGCCCGCTTTCTCCTCTCCCTCCTCCACCGCCCAAGATAGTCCGATTTTCAGTTTTTTAGTTTTCGGTCTTTTTTCTCTTGAAAAGCGAAAGAGGATAACGGGAAGGGAGGAATCGTCTGCGTTTCCCTTTATGAATGGAGAAAAGGCTTTGAGGGAAAGAGGGAAGAGAAGTTTTGGGTCGGAATAGGAGAGGTCGGCAATGGGAAAATGTCCGTGAAGGGTTATCTCTTTAATCTCACCTGTTCGGAGGGGAATGTGGAGTCCATCTATATCCAGGAAGAGATAGGAATTGGAAGGCAAGGGAGAAGGGGAAAGAAAATTATTCTGAACTGTGGATTTTCCAAAACTACCGGAGGAGAATAGCTCAATATAGCCCGTGCCCAACCCTCCGAGAGGGATACCGCTCCTTTCCTCCCCGTTCTTATATGATACGGCGCCAGCATTTACCAAAAATTGAGAAACCAAATAAAAACTAATCATTAATAAAAAGAGCTTCATTCTTATATCTTCATCTTTGCATTCTACTGGTGCGCAGGAAGTCTATAGCAATTGCGCCCATTATAACGGCGCCGATGACGACCTGCTGCCAATAAGCGGATACATTGAGGAGAACCAACCCATTTCGCAAAATCCCCATAAACGCTGCTCCAATGAATGTCCCAATTATCGTTCCCTCACCCCCTGCGAAGCTCGCCCCTCCTATTATCACAGCCGCTATCACATCCAACTCTATTCCCAATCCCGAGTTAGGCTGAGCGGAAGAAAGGCGAGAGGTCATAACCACCCCAGCTAAACCGGAAAGTAAACCCGCAAGAGTGTAAACTATTATCTTTACCCTGTTCACATTTATTCCCGAGAGAAAAGCAGCTTGTTCATTCCCACCGATAGCATAGATTGCCCTCCCCAGAACAGTGTTGCTCATTATGATATGCCCGATAATAAGACAAAAGAACATAATAACAACTGGCATAGGAACCGCCCCTATCATTCCCTGACCGAGGAAGAAGAACTTCTCGGGAAGCCCTGTTATCGGCCACCCACCTGTTATGACATATGTCAACCCCCGCGCTATGCTCATCATTCCAAGCGTGGCTATAAAAGGAGGCATTCTCACTCCGACGATAGCTATTCCGTTTATGAAACCGCAAAAAGCTCCACAAAGAAGCCCAAATAAAACAGCAAGGGGAATGTTTATCCCTTTCGTCATTGAAAGTGCTGTCACGCATCCCGAGAGAGCTAAGACGCTTCCCACGGAGAGGTCTATTCCCGCGAGGACGATAGCCATCGTCATACCCACCCCCATAGTCGCTATCATAGAGAACTGGCGGGCAACTATGCCGAGATTCTCCGCAGTGGGAAAAGATTTGGGGCGGACGGCTGAGAGGACAACGAATAAAAGAACAAGAGCTAAGAAGGCAGCTGTTTCCCGCCTTCTTAAAAGAAAACCGATAACCCCTTTCATACAATCAACTCACTGGGGAGTTTCAAATTCGCTCACATTTTCCTTGGTTACGACCGTTATGCCAGTATCAATATCCGGGAGCTTTTCCAGCTTACCCGACTTCGCCAACTGATACAAGGTCTTGACCGCAAGATATCCCATCTGCTTTGGCTTCTGGGCGATTGTAGCTTGGATAACACCTTCCTTTATGAATTGAACGGTCATGGGAACTGTATCAAAGCAAACTATTTTTACTTTCCCTACTTTGCCCGCTGCTTTAACAGCTCTTGCTGAGCCGGGACCTCCCGTTCCGCTAACTCCGAAGAAACCAGCGAGGTTGGGATGAGCCTGCAAAACATTCTCCGCCTGAGAGAAACATAGCTCCTCATCGTCATTGTTAGCTTGAAGAGTTACTTCCTTTATCCCTGGCGCCTTCTTTATCGCATCCCTGAAACCCCTAATCCTCTCATTCAAATTGTAGGCACCAAGGCTCCCCGTCATTATAGCTATCTCCCCTTTCCCGCCCAAAACTTTTATCATCTCCTCCCCAGCAGCATAACCAGCCTTGTAGTTATCGGTTCCAATGTAGCAAAGTCGTTTGCTCTTCGGCGCGTCGGAATCAAAGGTTATCACGGGAATCCCCTGGGATAGAATCTTATCTATGACGGGAGTGATGGCGGTGGGGTCGTTAGGTGAGATGGCTATTCCATCCACCTTCTTGGAAACGAAATCCTCTATTATCCTTATCTGCTTCTCCACATCCGTCGTCTCAGGTCCAACGAAATACCCTTCAACGCCCAACTCCTTGCAAGCTTCCTTCATCCCTTCCTCGCAAGCGGACCAGTAAGGGCTGCCAACCGATTTGGGGACAAGGGCAAAGACATAAGTCTTCTCGCCCTTTACCCTAGTGGGAGCGGTTGTCTCCTCCTTTTTCTTTTTTCCGCACCCCGTCAGCGTTAAAGCGATGACAAAAGCAGTGAAGAGCAGAAGAAACCTCCTCATGTCTTCATCACCTCACCAATATATCCGGTCTCAGATATTTCCTGCCGTTAACCGTAACTTCAATCATTGGCCAGTTGGGAGTGGGAGTTATGATTTCCGGTCCATTCTCCGTTATCAATATGGTATCCTCAACCTTCACTCCCCTTATCGTGGGATTCCAAGCACAGGCGCTGCCAACCATCAATTTCACGGGAGAATGAGGAAAGGCAAATTGGTCTCTTCCATCATAGCCAATCGTTCCGCCCTGGTGATGATTCCTCCATTCTCCGGGGAATCCCATCTCAGCATAAGCCTGCATCCCTTTCTGGAAAATTTCGCCCAGTGTTGCGCCGGGACGGCTCGCATCTATCAAAGTCGCATCAACATAGGCACAGGCTCTTATCTTCTTTTTCAACTCATCGGTTAGTGGACCGAAGTGAACCAAGCGGGAGACGGCGATTATCAATCCCCACTTCTCCGCACAGATGTTAATAAGGGCGTACTTATTCAGCTTCTTCTCCGTTGGAGGAAGATGTCTATATTGCCACATCCTCTCATCAGTGCCAATGAGAAGCACCGTAACCTTAATCCCTTCCCTCCTGAAATACCAGTCGGCAAGGGCAGCGATGTCCATCTCCGTCATACCGGGCTTGATATCACGGCAGATATCACCGATTATTCTTCCGCATTGCTTGCCGAGCCAGCGGTATTTCTTTATCTCCGCTTGCGTGAGAGGAACTCTTATCTTCTTCAGCTCCTCCGCCACATTTACCGTTCCCTCAAGAGGGAGGTCGGAGCCAACGGTTCCGCCCAAGGACATCCTCTTAACAATCTTGCTCAATGTAGAGGGGTCAATCCTTTCCTTAGGCCACTCAAACCTAACCCACTTATAGCCCAAATCCGCAAGTCCCTGCTCGAACATGAACCTCTGCCCCTCTATGTTGTTGGCGATGAGATATTTCTGCCCATCCTTTCTAATCAAAAGGGCTGCGCATCCACCGCTATCGGTTATAACTATCTCGCTATCGCAACCACCCGTTATCCAAGCGAAGTTGTTTTTCGCTTGAATTAAGAGGGCAGAAAGGTTGTGCTCAGCGAGGAACTTCTGCACTCTCGCTTCCTTCTCAGCCACCTCAGCCTTGCGTTCCTCCGGCGTGATAGCCACGAGAACGCTCTTCCAGTTATCCGCCAGCAAAAAGGCACAGGCAACCATCATAAGAAACATCACAGGTATATTCCTCATCTTGCTCCCTCCTTTTTCTGATTTTGCTTATTATACTAGTTACTCTTAACATTTGCAATTATTTTCGATTTCTCATCCTCACTATTGACTTTCATCAAAGAATTTATAGCTATAAACTTATCGGGGGTGGAGCTCCATGAGGAGCTCCACCCCCTTACACTTTTATTGATTATTCCAGAGGTTCTTTGGCGTCAGGGTAGCGTTCGGCATCAGCCACTTCACATGCCCATCAGCAAAGACATAATTAGCTCCTCCTTGATGCCTCTCAACATCGCACATCCCAGTTATGTCTTGAATCACATCCACCAAATTTGGGTCGCCTCCGTTCCAGGGCTGGTCCACCCTATGCCAACCTTTCGTTTCCCCGATAATTATCACATCAGCGGGATTGCGAATAGCTGCTAAAGTCGTTCCTCCATGGCATTTCGCTCCAGGTGGACAAACTACATGCTCGTTGAGACCATAGCTCGTGTCCTGCTGGCTATTGAACCTGCAATTTGTACAAGCAGTTTGTCCGCTGGCCATAAGCACATCACTTGGGCAAACGAAAAGCTTCTTGTTCTTTATATAGGGTTCAATCTTGCGGTCCCAACCCCAGATACAGGAAACTCCTGTGGGGCTGTCAGGGTCGTAGTTCGCACAAGCCTTGGCGTTGCCTCGTCTCGTATCAAAGCAACCACATAACCACTCCGAGATAAATCGCTCATCCCAATCCTGAAGATACATCATATAGCCCATAGATATCTGCCTCATATTGGACATACATTGCGCCTTCCTTGCATTTTCCCTAGCTCTGGAAAATACAGGAAAGAGAATGGCGGCGAGAATGGCGATGATAGCTATGACCACCAACAATTCAATCAATGTAAACCCTTTCCTTATTCTCCACATCCTTCTCAACACCTCCTTTTAGTTGTTGTTTTACCCCCATTGCTTCCTCCGGTCTTTCCGGCGAGGGAGAAGCGGGGGCAAAAGCCCCTCCCTCCTTTCTAAACACTTGCTTGGCACCACCTCTTCTCATCCACTCTCATAAAAGAAGGAGCTCCAAGCATTTTTGACTCTTGGAGCTCCCTTAAAACCTTTGAAGAAAGAGCAAAGATATCAGAGAGAGTTCTATCCCCTTTTAAAAGGATTGCTCCTCTCCAATTATTAAAAATATCCACAAACATTTTATGGCATTTACTAATTTATAGATACCTTTTTATCGTGGATATATCTTCCTTATTTTATAACAAAGAAACACCCCAGTCAACTTCATTGTATAATCCCAGACCATTTGAGACTCTTTTGGTTATTAAATTCATCAATATCCGTTGAGCCCAGCGGGTATACATCTATGAAATATTCTTGGATAGTTCTCTGGAATATTTCCATATAGCCGTTCTCTTGCGGTCTCTTCGGATGAGTGTAGAAATTGAAGAAATTCTACATGCTTTTTAATCATTTTTCGAATTTGATGGAAGCCTTTTCCCGAGAGACCTTTATACCCAAACTGTTGAACCAATCAAACAAATCCTCGCCCGCAGCTATGCTCAAAACAGCCACGCAATCATCTGCCGTATAGCTTTTCAGCTTTCCCTCCTTTATCAATTTCCTCTTCGTCTGGAAGTAGCGGGCAATGATTTCATCTCCATACTTCTCCCTCAATCTATCCCAAATCCACATGGGTTTAGCCATATAAACTTCGTGAAAACCAGGCTGTTCGGGCTGGGAGATGTCTATCTTATCGTAATTTGGGTCTATTTTCTCGCAAGCGGACGCCCAACCCCTCCTGCTCTCCTCCGCCTCCTTTACATATCCCAACCTTTTGCCCACCTCAATACCCATGTATGTGGCTATCCCTTCATTCCACATAGGCTCTGGAAAGGGAAGAACCCAGGAATGCGTCGCCTCATGACCAATCAGTTCAATCATATAGTAGGGATTCTCCGGGAAGCCTCCCCACCAAACCCCTATCCCCAGTGCAACCCCACTGGAAAAACCTCCACCACCCGTGGGAAGCAAAATTAGGGTCGTGTTCATCCCTTCCGCAAGGGGAACACCCATTATCTCCCTCAATTGCTCAGCTACCTGAAAATAAAGCTTCACTATTTCATCCGCGTAGGATTCCAGATAGGCGGAATATTGAACCTTTAAGCCACCTTCCACTATCTTTTCCTTCTCGGGAGAGGTTCCTTTTGGAGGCTTCGCGGGGTCAATTGTTTTATTAGCCGACAACCATTGAATGAGAGGACACAGCCATTTTGAATTCATCGCCTCCCCGTCCTTGGGCTTATCGCCCATCAAACCGCTTCCGTGTATGGCACAAACCCTTCCCTTGCCAAACTCCCTTACCGCCACCACTGCCCTTCCCTCCTCATCTACCACCAACT
The DNA here is from genome assembly GCA_014360495.1 of bacterium. Classification (NCBI taxonomy): domain Bacteria; species bacterium. The sequence goes on along the minus strand of JACIXR010000008.1, from coordinate 9,143 downwards.
TCCTCCAAGGCAAGCCCTCCCTCCAGTGCAAGACACCGCTCGCCTGCCCCTGCACCTCGCTTACCTCCTTTTTTATTATCTCGTTCGCCAAAATCCTGAGCTTTCCCTTGGGCTTATCCCTAACGAACTCTATGCCAAATCTCTTAGCCAATTGGTTCAATTTGAACTCATTCTCCCCTTTAAAGATTCCGTAATTTCCAATCATCAAAAGTCCCCCGCCCTCTTCCCTAACGAATCTGAGGACAGCTTTGAGGTCATCCGCAGTGTAAGGGCAGGGGGTATTCCCCTGGGGAATGACGAGAAGATTGATGTTGCTTAGGTCAGCGGCGCTTAGAACCGACCAGCATCGGGCATCTATCCCGCCAATCGGTTTAAGATAGGCATTTCCAAATCTGCCATCGAAATAGAAGGTGAATTCGTGTGCGATGTCAACCAAGGCGTGGATTTTAGGCGCTTTCTCTCCACCGTTTACATTCATAATAGCAAAGGAAGAGATAAGGAAAAAAAGGAAAGTGAAAAACGTCTTGTTCATTTGCTTCCTCTCCTTCCCTTTTATTCTCACGACTCACTGAAATAATTCTACAAAGCCAAATCCCCTTTAATCAAGTAAATATTAGCAGATTTAAATCCTCTGATTCTGAAAACGAGATTGTGATGCTTTTCCTACGGAAAGCATCACAATAACTCCAGCTCCTTGTCGTTGCGAGCGATAGCTCTGCAATCTCTTTTTTATTTTAAGCAAGATTGCGCTGGTTCCTTACGAGAGCTCTCTCGTCTATTGGTATATTTTTAAGCGTTAACTGCTCCTAATTCTTCTAATTAATTTCATCTCCTTGTCTTCCGTATTACTCTGAAAACCTTTAAACCCTACAAGGTGTGACCAATTTTATTTGAAATTTTCTTGCTTTAACATATCTTTGCCTCTATCATCATATTGATATGAATTGGGCTCGCTTTCTCATTGCTCTCCTTGCCTTTGCCAGCGCTTTCCCTTCTGTCGTTTTCCAAATCGGGAAGCCTAATTCCTCTTATGATGAATTCGCCATAGCAGGGAATTATTCCCTCTACCCAACCTTATTCCCGAACGACCCAGTCTTCAAAATAGGTTCCAGTGTAGAAAATAAGGATTTCCCCTACATTCATCCTGGTCCAGCCGATTTTTGGGCTGGAGCCAAGCCACATACATTCCGAATTATTTTCACCCTTGACCACATACCCCAACCCATCATCCGTCTGAATCTCTATCTAGTCAATACCCATTACTCCGGTCCACCGCTCATCGCAGTTTATCTTAACGATAAGAAAATCTCTCAAAGCCAGCTTCCACCCGGTGGAGGAGATACCTCCCTTACAGACCCCCAAAAAGGAGAAAATTGGGTCGCTTCTTTCCCCCTAAATCCGCAGGATTTTCGTATTGGGGAAAACGAGATACGAATAGAAAATGCAAGAGGGAGCTGGCTTCTTTACGATGCCATCCTTTTAGAGGAGGGGTTGAAATTGGATAAACCGGAAATAAAGGCTATGAAAGCGAAAGCCACTCCCTTTTTCGTAAAGGAAAAAGAGGAAATGAGACAAATCTTAGAAGTTTGGCTATCTAATGTGGGTAAAGAAGGAGATATTATCCTCTCAATTGAAAAAGGGGAAAGAAGGGAAGAGATCCCCCTCAGAATAGCTGAGGGAGATAATCGTTTTGAAGTGCCTCTGCCGGAGGGGCTAGCAGGCGATGTGAAGATAAAAGCGGAGGACAAATTGCTTACCCTCGACATAAGACCCAAGAGAAAATGGCTACTTTTCCTTGCCCCAAGCGTTCATACAGATATAGGCTATACGGATGTCCAGACAAATGTAATCCTACGCCACGACGAGAATTTGAAGATAGCGATAGAGGAAGCGAAGAGAAATCCCAACTTCAAATGGAATCTTGAAGTCGCTTGGCAATTGGAAAATTTCCTCCAAGACGAGCCGGAACTCGGCAAAGAGTTGTTAAATCTTTTGAGGAAAGGACAGCTTTCCCTTCAAGCCCTCTATGCCAACATGCTCACAGGTATATGTAGCCCGGAATCCCTTGTTCGCGTTTGCCTTTTCAGCAAACAAATTTCTCGGCTACAAAATTTACCACTTGACTCCGCCGTTCTCTCAGATGTCCCTTCCGCGATCTTCCCCATACCCAGCATTCTCAACGCATATGGAATCAAATATTTTGCTGAGGCAATAAACACTTATAGGGCACGTTTTCCCTATCCATCCCATCCCTTTTACTGGGAAGGTCCTGATGGAGGAAAGGTCCTCTTCTTCGCTTCTCCAGGCTACGGTTTGGCAAGAGGAATAGGGCTTTTGGAATCCCTTGATGTGCTCAGAAATAGGATTGTCTCTCTCGTTGAGGGATTGGAACAAAGCAATTATCCCTACGACGCCTACCTTCTCTATGGTGCCTTTTATGATAATGAGCTAATAGAACCGCGCTTTATGAAGCTTGTAGATGAATGGAACGCAAAATATGCCTATCCCAAAATCATCGTTTCAACTTATAGCGATTTCTTCAAGTACATTGAGGCAAAATATAAAGCCCAAATCCCCACATACAAACTTGATGCGGGAGCTTATTGGGAGGATGGTGCTGTCTCAACGGCTAAGGAATTAGCTATGAACAGAAAAGCGAAGGATTGGGCGGTGGAAGCGGAGACGATTTATTCTCTCGCCTCTCTCCTCAACCCTTCCATTGAGTATCCAAAGCAGAAATTCAAGGAACTCTGGCGAAATATCCTCCTCTTTGATGAGCATACCTGGGGAGCCTGGTGTAGCGTTTCCGACCCCAATGCCGAGACAACGCTCCGACAATGGGAAATAAAAGCTTCCTTCGCCCATAAAGCTTTAGAGGAGGCGAAGGAATTAAGGGACGAAGCGATTAGGAACTTCTCAACGCTCGTAGATAGCGATGAGGAATCAATCCTCGTATTCAATCCCCTCTCCTTCTCTCGTTCCGATATAGCCAGAGTGGAGATTCCTTATAAGGAGTTCGCTCTTTACGATGGCGAGAAGGAAATCCCCTGGCAAAGAGAAGGAAAGGATGTCCTTTTCTTCGTTAAGGATGTCCCACCTCTGGGATATAAGAAAATCAAGATTGTTAAAACAAAACCCTCTTCCACTCCCATTACCTTCAAAAGCTCGGAGGGAATTTTGGAAACCCCCTTCTTTTTGATTAAATTTGATGAAAAAGGGATATATTCAATAAAAGACAAGGCGTTGAATTTTGAATTGTTGGAGAAAGGGAAAAGGCTCGCCGATTATCTTTACTTATCGGGTCCAGAGGGGAAGCAAACGTTCCATTCTCTGGAACACGGAAAAATATGGGTGGAGAATATGGGACCGATTTTCGCCGATATCCGCTTCTCCTCTTCAGCCTATAAAACCCCCCTCTTCTCCCTTCGTCTCAGGCTTTACAAGGATATAAAGAGAATGGATTTATTTGTGGAGATAAACAAGGAGGAAACGCTTGATAAAGAATCGGTTCTCTTGTCCTTCCCATTTTCCCTTGAAAACCCGAAGATTAAACTTGAATATCCCACCTGCGTGATTGAGCCAGAGAAGGAGCAATTTCCTCAAGCGTGTAAAAATTGGTTCACTATACACAAATGGGTTGGATTCTATAGCAAAACTTGGGCAATCATCTGGTGCAGTGAGGATGCACCTCTCATCTCTTTAGGGAAACCGATACATGAATTCTGGTTAAATGAACTTAAGCTCAATAAAGCCACTCTTTTTTCCTACCTAATGCACAATCATTGGGATACGAATTATAAGGCATCGCAAGGAGGCGATTTCCTCTTTCGCTACGCAATCTTTCCCGTGAGGGGTGAAATATCAAATCTTGAGGCGAGCAAGTTGGCTTGGAGCTTCTCCCATCCCTTTCTCTGCCTTTCCCTTCAAAAGCAAGAGGGAGTTCTCAAACAGAATAATCATTCCTTCGTTGAGATAAAGGGAGCGCTACTAACAACTTTGAAGAAGAGAGATTATGGCGATGGTTGGATTATTCGTTTCTGGCTGCCTGAAAGGGAAAATGGAGAAGGGGAAATAAAATTGAACCTCCCCGTCAGAAAAATCTATATCTCCAATTTAGACGAAAGCAGAGGCGAGGAATTGTTGCCTATGGGAGAAAGCTTGAAGCTTCCCATTCCACCCTCCGCCATAAAATCGCTTCTAATTGCGAGGTGAACCTTTGATGAAGCAACTCCTGCTTCTTTTATTTCTCATTTGCAGAGCCTTTGCCCTCCAGTTCATCCACATAACTGATACCCACATAGGGACGGCTAATGGGCTTAAAAATCTGAATTCCTTCATCCAATTGGTGCAAAACTTTCCCGAGAAACCTGACTTCGTCATCCATACGGGAGATGTAACCGAGTTCGGCAGTGAGGAAGAATTCAAAGCTTATTCCCAAGCTATTAAATCGCTAAATGTCCCTTTCTATCACACATTGGGTAACCACGATGTCAGATGGAATGGAGCAGGTTGGCTTATTGGAGAGAAATACCTTCCAAACTACAAGCGCAATTATACTTTCACAAACGAAGGAATCACCTTCATTGCCCTTGATTCCTCCTTTCCCTTCAGTCAATACGGCTTAATGGACCCATCTCAACTCGCCTGGTTGAAGAACACCCTCGCGAAAATCCCTTCTGAACAGCCGATTATAATCTTCTTTCACCATCCAATTATGCCGTCAAGGAACTTCCTCATCGGAAAGGACGCCTTATTGGAGGTTTTGCGACCATATAATGTAGTCCTCATTTTAACCGGACACGGGCATTCAAATCAGACCTGGCAGGTGGATGGAATTAACTTCATTATGACTAAGGGCTTGATGGACGCTAATGCCTGCTTCAGGCTCATAAAAATTAAAAACGATACAATAGGAATTTCCACTTTTGATTTAAGCGGCAATGAAATACAAAATCAAAAATTCACTTTCCCCCTAAAGAGAACTCAGCCTACCCCCTTTCCCACAAAATCTAACGATAATTTTCTCCTCAAAAGGCTCTCGGGAGCGATCCAAGCGGATTTGCTCTCCTATAATGACCTCGTCATTGCCTGCAATTGGGCTGGAGAAGTCGTTGCCATCAAATCAAAGGTTAGGGAAGAGGCTTGGCGAAAGAGATTTGATTCACCAATTTTAACCTCTCCGATATTAAATGGTGGGAAACTTTTCGTTCCCTTTCTCAACGGTTTCGTTCGCTGCGTTGATGCTAATAACGGGAAAATGCTTTGGGAAACAAAATTGCCTCAACCGATATCAGGTCACTTAACTTTTGCTGATGGCAAGCTCTTCGTCCCTGCGAGCCAGTATTTATTCGCCCTGAACGAGAAGGGGGAGATAATCTGGCAAAGGAAATTAGGCGGAAACCTTGAATCCCGCCCCTTAATAATGGGAAAGAATCTTTTAATAGGAGCTTGGGATAAGAATTTATATTTTCTAAATGTTGAAAATGGCGAGATTATTTGGCAGAAGGAACAAGCTCGCTCTCGCTATTATTCACCCGCTACCAGTTCACCCCTTCTCTGGAACAATAAACTCCTGCTTACCCAACCCTATGATAATTCAACCAGGAAAGGAGGACTCCTTGCCCTAGACGATAAGGGGGAATTGATTTGGCAAATAGATGGGAATTTCGGCTATTCAACTCCAGTTATTGATGGGGATAGGCTTTTTATCGCCTCAATGGAAGGGAATCTTTATTGCGTCTCTCCCGAGGGAAAGGTTCTTTGGAAAACCAATTTAGCAAATCCTTGCTTTAACTCCCGTCCAGTTATAAAGGGAGAAATTATCTATATAGTCTCTTTTAACAATGTTCTCTTCTGCGTTGATAAGAATAGCGGGAAAATCCTCAACAAAAAAGCTCTGGCAAAAGATAGCTGCTGTATTTCTACACCCATAATAGTGGAAGAGAGCATGCTCATCGGAGATATGATGGGAAATCTCTATTTTATCCCTTTGGGAGGGCTCGTTCCAGCTTAATTTTTAGGGGACGAATTTCAAGGCATCCCAGGGAAGCATTCCTGCAAGGACGAGCTCTCTTATCGCTGAAGGGATATCAGCTTCCGTCCTCACTGGATTGGATAAAATCTTGATATACCATTCTTCCCAGGTGGAATATTCCTCGCCCGGCTTTAAAGTAACGAGGGGGCTCAAAACCTCCATTTCCAGGTAAGGCAAATCCTTTGAATTAGTATAAACCTCCACGCTACATCCTTCATCAGGATACTCCTGCCCCTCAACCACAGGAAAGCGCTTCACATAAGCGAGATTATCCTTTAAATAGAGCATCCAACCCGCTTTGGAATCCAACCCGATTTTCCCAACCTCGCCCAAATAGTTCACAATCACCAATCCACCTTTTATCTTCCATTGCTTGCTTTTCCTTGATTGCTCGTCAAAGAAATAAAGCCCTTCAGGAAATTTTGAATTCTTCTCAGCGGGGAAGACAACTAAACAAGGGGTTTCAACCTGTGTAACCTCCCAGATTCCCCATCTTACCTCTCTTCCCGAGATGTTTCTCATCCTCTCAACTATCCTTGCCCTTCCCCTCTCAACAATCGTTATCTCCTTAATAAACATAATTCCTGCCATTAAGGAAGGCGCCCCATAAACCCTCACCCCACCATCTATCAACTCAACGCTCGCCATTCCGTAATCCAAGAAGGGGTCGGGTGGCCATCCCCAAACAGATTGGGGAGCATTCCATATCTTATAGCCACCATAATTGTGCCAAACATTGGTTAAGGGATAAACTTTGCCAAATTCATCGGGATTCTGCCAGATGGGGTTCTTACCTTCCAGGGAGAATTCCATTATCCTTCCGCCGATGCTCGGCACTATAACCAATCTTGTGTCTCCTCTCTCCAATAAGATGGAATCCGCCCATCCTTTATAGTTTATCTGTTTTATGGAAATTTGAGCGAAAAGCAACCCGCTCAAAAGGATTAAAAGAAAAGCTTTCCTCATTTTTCTGCCTCCCTTCTCAAGGCGATTCCAAGATATAACCGCTATTATATTTTAACGAAGTTAGCCCGAGAAGGGAAGCGTAATAATGGATGGCTCCCTCAGCATCTCCCTGATAGGAGAAATTCAGCCTAGCGGAAATCGCAACTGGTAATGCAACTGGTCTCTTACATCTTTCCACAAGATTGGCGAGGAGCTGAAGGGCATCCACATCGTTTTGGGAGATTGCGAGATAATGAACGGGAGGACCAGGGGGTGGAAGGAAAAGAAATCCCTCAGCCCATTTAATGTGATCGCTAACACAGGAAACACGCACCCATTGCACTCCACCCGATATCACCTTCACATCCGTCACAAACACCACCGGATTATCTATCGTGCCCAGATAGATTTCCCTCTCACCGGGCAGGAAAGGATTCCCGTTCGCTAAGGAGAGCCCAGGCGATAGGAGAAGGTTAAGCCAAACTCTCTCCTTCCGATAGGGAGGATAAATCATAATCTCCAATCGCAAAATCCCCTGTTGATTCGGGTAGGGTGTTTGAGGCAATATGAGGACTTTACCAACTCCTTTTGCTGAGATGATGGACGGAGCTCTTTTAAGGGTGGGAGAGGGAGGGAAAGATAGGGCTTGTTTTGCCTTAGGCCAATGTGGCAGAAGAACGAGGAGGGAAAGAGAAAAAACGAGGAGAAGGGAAATGATAGCATAAGCTAAAGCTCTTCTCGGCTGTAATTCGCCTAGTAAGAAGCGCCGTAAAGGAGATACCTCCCTTTCCCTTCTCGCCCTATAGCTCGCTAATACCTTTTGAGTGAAGCCATAGGGTGGCTCCACTGGCTGGAAAGAACGCAGTATTAAACGCATTCTCTCCAGCTTGGCGAGCTCAGCACGACAAGAGGCACAGCTCTCCAAGTGGATTTCAACAAGCGACCTTACCGCTTGGGTAAGGTCGCCGTTGATGTAATCCGATAACAGCTCTCTAATTCTCTCGCATTTCATTTCCATTTCTTTAGACATATTTATCCCTCAAAAAGTTCCCGATATTTTTCCAATCTTTGCTTCAAAAGTTGGCGTGCTCTGTTAAGACGAGACTTAACAGTGCCCAAGGGTTTCTGCAACATAGCGCATATTTCGTCATAGGAAAATCCCTCTATATCGTAAAGGACAATGACAGTTCTATAATATGTTGGCAATTTAGCGATTTCCGCCTGCACTATTTCCTGGATATTCCTCTTCTCCATCTCTCCCTCAACCGTCTCCTCTGAGGGGAAATCTACCCCGCCTTCATCTTCCTCATCCCCATACCTCATTTGGTCATAAGAGAACTCTTTCTTTTTCCTCGTATAATCATAAAAGAGATTAACCGTTATGCGATAGAGCCAAGTGAAAAGAGAGGATTCGCCTTTGAAAAGCTTTAAATTTTCCAGGGCGCGGACGAGCGACTCTTGGGCGATATCCTCAGCGTCATCCCTGTTCCCGCATAAGCGGTATGCGAGATTGAAAAGCGGTTTTTGGAAATGTCTCACGAATTCCTCCAACGCTTCCTCATCTCCTGAGAGACAACGCTGGATGAGCCTTATCTCTTCTTCTTTATCCAACTTCTTCATCCTTTACAATTAATCATAACATAAGGATTATTTTTTGCAATTAAGAACTAATATGGATGAATAATTTCAAAAAGATATTGGAATATATAGATAAGAGGAGAGATTTGAAAGGAGAAGATAAAGTTAAGTTTAGGTTAGAAGTAATGGAGTTTTCCGATAAGTATGGAGTAGAAGCAGCAAAGGAAGCTTTTGGCGTTTCAATAAGCACAATTTTCAAGAAGTCCTAAAAACCCAAGAAAAACTAAGAAGAGGCAATTTTTACCCCAAATGTCCCGGAGATTTAGTCCAGATTGACTCAATCTTGATTTTGCTCAATGGCGTAAAGATGTTTCTCATTAGCGGTATAGATGTTGTCTCAAGATTTGGTTATCCCCTTTCCCTGTGAAGTGTGTTCAAACGGATAACGGGAGCGAGTTCGTGGGAGAATTTGAAGATTTTCTCAGGAATAAGGGTATTATCCATTTCTACACCCATCCAAAGAGACCGCAAGAGAACGGCTATGTGGAGCGATTCCAGAGAACTATCCAAGAATATTTCATAGATG
>JACIXR010000007.1 GCA_014360495.1 bacterium | reverse complement strand
AAATAGTTTTTTTAATAGGGCGGGGAGGCGAAGCCTCCCCGCCCTATTAAAAGAATAATTTTAGATAGCGATATATTGGTAGATTCTCACCGCTTAGTTGGTCGTGAAAAAGTAATTGAGGTAGAAGGTATTGATTTGGAGTTAATTAACCCAAGAGTCTTTAAATGTAGCAGAAAACAGGAAGTTTGAAAAATTGAACAATTTCAAATAAAAAAGTAGAAGAGGGAAAAGTAAGCTTTCCTCGTTTCAAGAAGCATAATTCTCATGAAGACCTAAAAATCCAAGAAAGGCTCTCTTTTGGAGTTTATGGTCAAGCAACATAGGAGGTCTCCTTAGGAGTCTCAAATGTTATGGAATTGTATAAAAATTTGACAATTTCTCCCCTCCGTATTAAATTTATGTTATGCGTTATTTTTGTTATCTTGGGCTTCTTATGCTTCTTCTTTACCTCTCGGGATGTGGAGGAGGCGGCGGCGGACTCACCCCACCCACTGATAACAATCCACCTCCACCTCCCTACAACATCTATGGAACTGTAACAGATACAAGGGGAATTGCAATTGTGGGCGCTACGGTTTCTGCCTCCTATAAAGACAATCCAAATGACATTTTGGACACTAAGACAACCGATAAAAATGGGAAATACTATCTCTGGGTTCCTGTAGCCCAGAAAACTTATGTGGTTAAGGCATCCAGTAAAGGCTATCAGGAGCAGACAAAGGAAATAACCCTTTCACCTCCCGATTATCAGAAAGAAGTCAACTTCCAGCTTCAGCCAGTTGACAAAAGATGAGATATTGGCGCTATATCTTTGCCCTTATCTTATTAGCCATAGCTATTTGGGTTATTTTACCAAAGATAGGGGAGTCATATCGGGAAATACCCATAGTATTCCAGCGAGCGAACTTAGAACTTTTACCGTTGCTTCTGGTTGCTCAATCTCTTTATTATTTCGGCGATGGCTGGCTATCTCTAATTGTGCTGAGGATGGGAGGGTATACCCTTCGCCTAAAGGATACATTGAGAATTGCCATTTTGGGGGTAGTGGGAAATCAGGCTTTCCCCGTCTTGGGAGGGGTTGCGATTTCCTATTACTTTTACAGAAAGCTTAAGCTTCCCCATGAGGCGATATTATTCCTTGTCATTAGTTGGACATTCATCATCTATGTTGTTTATGCTGTCTTCTTCTTCCTCAGCCTATTATTCGCTCCCGTTTCTCCCCTTTATTTCCTTCCTCCTTACGCTCTCGTTGTCATCGCCGGCGTCCTCATTCTGATAGGTTTCTTTCTCTATTATCTCTTCAAGGAGGAGGGAAAGAAGCTCTCCCAATTCGGGGAAGGAATCATAAAGTTTTTGAACAAGCTCTCCAATTTTTTCCTAAAGAGAGATGTAATGGACCCTGAGCGAGTGAGGAGGGGAATTCCCCGCCTTTACGAGACATTTCGCATGCTGAGAAGCCATTATAACGAGCTTCCACTTGCCTTCCTTGCCTCTATCTTATTCTATCTCGGCAACATCTTTACCCTCTATTTTTCCTTTTTCGTTTTCGGTCATAGGTTGAGTTTCTTCCACATCGTCTTCGGCTATTCCCTTTCCCTTCTCCTCAGCGCTCTAACGCTTGTCCCTCAAACTCCCGGCGTTTTGCTTGCCTCGCTGAGCTTGATTTTTACAGCCCTCGGCGTTCCCGCCCATATCGTAATTCTTTCGGGCACCCTCTATCGCTTGTTTTCCTATTGGTTACCCTTCATCGTGGGCATCTTTTCAATGATTAATATGAGAAGGGAATTGAGAAGAATGGAGGAGATGCCACGAGCAAGATGAAGAAGTGGATAGCATCTGGTTTCTCCAAGTGCGAGGAGGAAATAGCGACAACCTACATCTCCTTCTGGTTCACAATACTCCTCCTGCGAAGCTTAGCCTTTTTCTTCCCTCGCACCGAGCAGGCACCCATATACCGTTCTTCAACTTTTCACTTCCTGCTTGTTTTCTCTTTTTTCTTAATCTCTTTGCTCGTTAGAAAGAGACCAGCTTTGCCTTTCCTTTTCCTGGGAAAAGGATTGGGGATGATTGCTGATGAGATGGGTATGATGCCCATGTTCGCAAAAACCGGATAATCCCCTAATATCTGTGGTTATTCCTGCCTACAACGAGGAGAACTACATCGGCAGAACCCTCCAAAGCCTTCTTCAACAGGATTTTCAGGATTTTGAGATAATAGTTGTTAGCAATCCTCCTTCCAAATTGGCTCTCACGCATAGCTGAGGAGTTCAAAAAGGACGAAAAGTTAGTCGCCTTTGGCGGGCTTTATACATTATACAGCGGACCTCTCTTGGCTCGTTTAGGGATACGCCACTTCGCTTTCGGGTAGGAGGTATCGCAAAGGCTTCTTAAGGGGGACTATGACCTACGCAAGAAATACGATAAGCGAGATTGCTTTTCCGAAAGGAAGTAAAAACACTACCTCCTCCAGTAAGAGGTGAGCCTACCACCTTAAGAAAGTTGCAGATTCTTCCCTCTTTATTTCTGATTGTCTATCGTTTTTCTCCTCTTGCTTCGCTCCTCGCATCTATGGGTATAGGTTTTAGCGACAATTCCTTCCGTAGCGGGGTAAGAACCCCACTGTCATTGCGAGCCTTTTGCTTCGCAGAAGGCGTGGCAATCTCATATTTAATCATGGAGAAGGAATGCAATTGTCAGGTCTTCCTTTGTCGGACTCGCGTCTTTGGATATAGATTTTTATATGAGACATTTTGTTTTTCGTTATTTGAAATCCTCCCTTATGCTATCAATTCAAATTTTTTAAACATTTCCTTTATAACAATAGATGCAAGCCTTCAGCCAAAGAAAGGAGAAATATATTGCAGGTTTATACGTAGACAATTTTAATCAAAGGAGGTAGAATTACTCTGATATGATAAGGAAAATACTAACATTGGGCGCTCCCATTTTGAGAGAGAAGGCATTGCCGGTGCATAAATTTGACGCCAATCTAAGGCGCCTTATCAACGATATGATAGAGACGATGAAATCGGCGAATGGGGCAGGGCTCGCTGCTCCCCAGATAGGCGTTTCTCAGAGGGTTATTGTGGTATTGCAGGAAAACGATAAGCCCCTTGCCCTTGTCAACCCAACAATCATCCACGCCGAGGGCATGGAGGAGGATGAGGAGGGTTGCTTGAGCATTCCCAATCTTTACGCCATCGTCCCTCGTCCAGCCCATGTGAAAGTTTCGGGATTCAATCCAAAAGGAAGAGCGGTTAGTGTTGAAGCGGAAGGTATATTGGCGAGAGCCCTTTGCCACGAGATAGACCACCTTGATGGTGTCCTTTTCATTGACAAAGCATACCCAGATACATTCCGCTGGGTAAAGGCAGAAAAGGCGGAAAGCAAAAGATAAATAGATGCGCATCATCTTCTGGGGCAGCCCCAATTGGGCGTTGTATCCTCTACAGGCATTGACAGAGAGGGAAGAAGTAATTGCCGTTGTGTGCCAGCCGGATAAACCCGCAGGAAGGGGTCTTTCCCTCCAATCTCCACCAACCAAGGACTTCGCCCTCGCTCATTCAATCGCTGTCCTCCAACCGGACAATTTGAGGGAGCCTTCTTTTCATGAGGAAATAGAAAGGCTCTCGCCCGAGCTCTGCGTCATCTCCGCTTATGGAAAGTATATTCCTCCCGAGATATTGAGAATCCCTCCCCTTGGCTTCATTAATCTTCACCCCAGCCTTCTTCCCCGCTGGAGAGGTGCTGACCCAGTGAGATGGACGATTTTGGAAGGGGACGAGAAAACCGGTGTGACGATTCATTATGCAAGCGAGAAAATGGATGCGGGCGACATCATTCTTCAAAAGGAGATGCCCGTTTATCCTGAGGATACTTATGGAAGCCTTGGCGAAAGGCTCTTTAAAGAGGGCACAATGCTCCTTCTCACAGCGATTGAATTGATAAAAGAGGGAAGAGCTCCTCGCATCCCGCAAAACGAAGAGGAGGCAACTTACGCTCCTGCCTTGAAAAGCGAGAATTTCAAAATAGATTGGCATTCCCCAGCGAAGAGAATTGAAAGATTGCTCAGGGCGGGGAATCCCACACCGGGAGCATTCACATTCTTTAGGGGTAAAAGGCTCAAAGTTTGGCAGGGGAGGTTGGTGGATATTCAGGGAGAGGCAGGGAAGGTGATAGGAATAGATAAGGGAGGCATTATCGTTGGTTGTGGGGAAGGGGCATTGATTTTGACTTCCCTTCAAATGGAGGGGAAAAGGGCATTGAGCGGAGAGGAATTCGTTAGAGGCTATAGAGTTAAGGAAGGAGAGGTGTTAGGTTGAAATGGTTGATTCCCTTTCACTAAACGAGATACTGGGCTATTCTCCTGAAGATAGAATCCTGATAATAAATGCGGATGATGTTGGGCTGTGTTATTCAGCAAATATAGCGGCTGTTGACGCTATGAAAAACGGGTTGGTGACAAGCGGTTCAATAATGGTGCCTTGTCCTTGGTTTCCCCATATCGCAAAGATATGTAGGGAAGACCCTTCTTTGGATTTTGGCATCCATTTAACTCATACCTGTGAATGGGATAATTATCGTTGGGGACCGGTGGCGGATAGTTGTGAGGTAAGAGGATTGATTGATGAGGAGGGATATCTATGGAGGGATATAAGAGAGGTTTATGCGCATTCAAACATTCGGGAGGCTGAAATAGAGGCGAGAGCACAGATAGAGAAGGCCTTACATTTTGGCATAGATATAACCCATTTGGATTCACATATGGGCACGCTCCAATACAACATAGAGTATTTCCCAGTTTACATAAAGCTTGCGGAGGAATACGATTTGCCAATCAGGATGGGCACACCCGAGTTGGAAAGCTTGTTGGGAGGAGCTCATCTTCGTCCACTGCTAAGGAAGAAGGGGATTTTATTCCCCGATAGATTAATTATCGGGCAAAGGAAAGAAGGGGAAAGTTTGCGGGAGTATTACAAGAGAGTTTTGAGGAATTTGCCGAAGGGCGTTAACGAATTATTCATTCATCCCGCTTTGCCTTCGGAGGAGATAAAAAATATAGCGGGTAGCTGGCGGGAGAGGGCGGAGGATTATCTTCTATTCAGGGAGGACGAAGAGATAAGGGAAATCATAGCTGATGAGGGGATAAAACTGATAGGTTATAGAGTTCTTCGTGAGGCTCAGAGAAGGTTAAGGGGGAGGAATGTAAAAACTTGACTATAATGGGATTTTACAATATAGTTATAAAAAAAGAAAGAGGCGAAAGGAATGCTGAATAGAGTTATATTGATAGGAAGGATAGCGACGGAGCCAGTGAGGCGCTACACTCCCAATGGTGTAGCAGTCACAAACTTTCGTCTTGCCGTCAGCCGCCCCGTTCCCTCTCCCGATGGGAAAGACGCGGATTTCTTCACCATCGTTGCTTGGAGGGAGCTTGCGGAGAGGGTGGCAAGCGCTATGAAGGGGAGGCTCGTCTGCATTGAGGGCAAGTTGAGGGAGCGCAGCTGGACTGCTCCTGATGGAACGAGGAGAAGGGTGGTAGAGATTGTCGCTGATACATTCCGCTTCCTGGATAAGCCGCCTCAAGTTATCCCTCCTGAGGAATATCCTCCTGAGGAGGAAATAGGGGTAGAGGATATAGATGAGAACATTCAAATAATTAAAGAGGACAGCCTCGACGAGGATATAGGTTGAAACTAAGATAAGAAAGGAGGAATAGCTATGTCAGCCCGAACTCTCAGACCCAGAAAGAAGAAGTCTTGCGTTTTTTGTGCTAATAATGTCAAGGAGATTGACTATAAGGATGTTGAGACCTTGAAGAAATTCATCACCGAGAGAGCCAAGATAATCCCTAAAAGGGTGACGGGAACTTGTGCGAAGCATCAAAGAGCTCTGGCAAGGGCGATTAAGAGGGCAAGGATAATGGCTCTTCTTCCCTTCGTAGGTGAATAATTTATGGGCTGTGAGTTCTGCTCTCCGGAAAATATCTCCCTTGACGATTCTTCGGTTATAAGGAAAGTTGATAAGGGAGATATGTTCTCCCTTACCCTGAGAATGCCAGAGGATATTGAACAGGCTTTGGCTGAGTTTGAAGGGAGGACATTCTCTCGTTTCAATCCTGCTAATATAGTCGTCTGTGGAATGGGAGGTTCAGCAATTGGAGGCGACCTCGCGTACTCCCTCTTGCGAGAGAATTTGCCCGTTCCACTCTTCGTTATCAGGGATTATAACCTCCCTGCGTTCGTGAGCAGGAACACCCTCTTTTATGCGATAAGCTACTCGGGAAACACGGAGGAGACAATTAGCGCCTACAGGGAGGCAAAGGCGAGAGGCGCAAGGAGAGTAGTGATATCAAGCGGAGGAAAATTGAAGGAAATCGTAAACGAGGATGTCTTCATATCTTTACCTCCGGGTCTTCCGCCTCGTTCAGCTCTCCCCTTCATATTCGTTCCCTTGGTGAGGTCCCTTGAAAGCATAGGAGTGGTTAAGAAAAGAAACGATTGGAAGGAAGCAATTGCTTTGCTAAGGGAATTAAGGGAAAGCTTCTCCCCATTAACTCCCACGCAGGATAATAGAGCGAAACAATTGGCTTATAGTTTGAAGGGCAAACTTCCCTTGATTTACGCCTCTTCTCCTCTACTCTTTGGGGTTGCCTTTCGCTGGAAGACGCAGATAAACGAGAACGCAAAAGCGCACGCCTATGTGGATTATTTCTCTGAGCTCCATCACAATGAGATAATGGCGTGGGAGTCCAAGGAGAAAGTCGCAAACTTCGTGGTAGTTATTTTGCGGGATAAGGGAGAAAACGATAGGATAAAGGAGAGGATAGAGATAACGAAGGAACTTCTCTCCGATAAGACTGAGATTTACGAGGTTTGGACTAAAGGCGAAGGGAAATTGGCGAGGCTTCTCTCAGTTTTATATCTCGGCGATTTCTTGAGCCTTTACCTCGCCGTTCTCTATGGTGTAGACCCACAGGAGATAGATTCAATCAATTATATCAAGAAGAAACTCGGTCCCATTCCAAATTGATTTATGCAGGCGGAGATATCCCCTCAGCTTCTTTCCTTTCTTCCCCGTTTTAAGGGAAGAAAGGTTCTTGTGATAGGGGATATGTGTCTTGATGAATATATACTTGGGGAAGCCTATGCACTTTCCCCCGAAGCTCCTGTTCCAAGGATGAGGCTTATTAGGAGGGATTACACCCCTGGAGGTGGAGCTAATGTATGCAACTGTGTAAGAAGTTTGGGAGGGGAGGTTCTCGCAGTGGGGATAGTGGGAAACGATTATCATGGGCAAATCCTCTTAGAGCTAATGCGTAAAAATAGGATAAATGTAGAGGGCATAATAGTGGAGCCATCATTTATTACGACGACATTTACGAAGCTACTTGCAACGAAGGAACATTCGCCCACTCAACAGCTTGCTCTAATAGATGAATATCATCAGGGGGAGGTAGAGGAAAAAACGAAAAGGGAGCTCCTTGAAAGAATCAAAAGGTATATAAACGAGGTTGAGGCGGTGGTTTTGGCGGATTACTCTTATGGGGTCGTGGGAGAGGAGGTCATAGAGTTAGTTGCTGAAGCTGGGACACTTTCCGTTGGTGATTCAAGGGAAAGGGTAGGTTATTTCAAAGGGATAGATTATATTGTTCCCAATGACAACGAGGCAGCGCTTGCTGTGGGTGAGAAGGGGCGGGAGGACGAGGATGTGCGAAGATATGGGAGGATTCTATTAGATAAACTTTCCTCCAAGGGCGTAATAATAACGAGGGGCGCTAAGGGGATGATGGTGTTTCCCCGAGAGGGCGAGATTATGGATATACCAACAGTTGCTCGGCAGGTATTTGATGTGACTGGGGCGGGAGATGTAGTTACCGCTACGGTGACGCTCGCTTTACTCGCGGGAGCGAATTTATACGATTCCGCCAAGTTAGCCAACATCGCTGCGGGGATAGCTGTAGGGAGGATAGGCACTGCCACTGTGTCTTTAGAAGAGTTGCGAGAGGAGATATTGACAAGGACGAGATAGAAGACCAGCAAATAGCTCAGATTAATTCTTTCTCGTCTATGTAAGTGTTGGTAAGGGTTTCAGAGTATAGCGAAAGATGGAGAAGTAAATAGCGATTATGTCCTAAAACCTACCCTATAGAAGTAAGGCGAGTTGTTGACAGGATTAGCGAAACTGGATTAGAATTAAGCAATTATCATTTTAAAGAGTAAGGTTTAGAGCATATGCTGACGAGGGGCAAGAGAGCAAGGCGTTGGACATTGGGAAGAGCGACTGTTGTTTTCTTGCTCTTTCTATTGTTTATCTTTTTGTGCATCGGCTTTATGTTCTTATCAATTCTGCAAGGCTCCAGGGCGCCAGGCGAACCCAGCGATATATGGTGATAAGATTGTGTGGGAAGATCTAAGGAACGGCTACTGGGACATCTATATGTATGACTTAAGTGTTGGACAGTAGGTGTCAATCAATATGCACGAATAGAGCTGCCCAACATGACCCGCGATATACGGAGAGAAGATGGTGTAAGGGTGTATGATCTATAGCATTGGAAGATTCCTTAGGGGATTCCCCATATTGCTTGACTATAAACTCTAAAGGAGAGTCTTCGGCTCAGAAAATCTTCATCTTGGAAAACATCTTAGGGAGTTGCAGATGCTGTGGAATTGCGTAGTTTATTAAGAAGTTTGCGCTCTTCCTCGTCCAGCTGTTCAAATAGCCGCTTCTCTCTCATATCAAATGACCTGCGAGGTTTCTGGTCGGGGGTGTCTCTTTGGCTTCCGTTGTGAAAACACCATCCCGCCGCACCACCCTTCTTCGCTCCCTCAAGGTCCGTGAGGAAATCCTCCGCCTTGGGTTCCCATCCCGGAGTATACCCTCGCCTAAATGGTTCCTGATAGTGAACTGGCACAACCTTCCCCAATTTCTCCATCCATTCATAATATCTTTTCGTTATCTCCTCCGTTTGTTTAGGCGCTTCGGGATTTCTCGCGAGATGGGGAGCTATGAAATCCACTTCAACCTCTAAAAGATATTTTTTAAGCGTTTCCACATCGCCGGGTCTTCCCGAGGCTGTGACGAGGCGATTTGGGTCTATCGCCTTAACAGCGTCTCTTAACTCCTTCAACTCGGAGAAACTCACAAATCTCGCATCCCTGATATCGTGTTCGTTCGCTAAATCTATATACCAATTTCTATATGATTTCAGAGCGGAAACGATTTCCCTTACAGCCTTCAAATGAGCTTGATGGTTGGCAAATGCCCCTCTGTTCAATGTTATATCAACAATCAACCCTCGCTTATCGCACTCTTTAACTATCCATTCCAGCTTCCTGAAATAAGGTTCCCTGGGATTGCCTTCCCTATCCACAGCGGATACATCCTCTCCAAAGGCACTCCAAGTCGCCCATACCCGAAGCCAATTGAAGGAGAATCTCTTCATATCATCAAGGTCCTTCCGAATGAATCCCCTCGGCGCACCCAAAGCCCCATAATAGCTTATCCCCAATAGAAATGTGGGCTTTCCATCAACGACGAAATTTTTCCCTTTTATTCCCAATGTAGTCGCCCTTAGATTAAGAGCGAAGAGGGATGTTAAAAATAGAGTTAAAACTCTTCTCATTTCTCCCAAATAGC
Organism: bacterium; assembly: GCA_014360495.1. Taxonomy (NCBI): domain Bacteria; species bacterium. The sequence goes on along the minus strand of JACIXR010000007.1, from coordinate 170,122 downwards.
GGAGGGATAAAGGGGCATCCAGACTTTCATCGCCCTAGGCTCCCTGTTATCCCATGCGTAATAAGGAATAGCTCGCACCTTTACCTTCTTCATCCTGGGACTTACAGCTTGATATAGCTGTTCCTTCCATTCCAATCCCTCGCATGCTATTCCCTCTCCGTCTAAAACCACGATACCTCCTAACAAATCCTTCTCCCATCTCGGTTTGAAATCACAATCCAAAGTGAGGTAAATATATCCCAGGGGAGCGTTTTGGTCTTGCTCCTCAAAACAGTAAACCAATGGTCCCCTCTGTAAGACAATCTTCCCCACATCCTCTTTCACCTCAGGATGAGCTACGAGTTTCTCAACGCTCATAGGCAACTCCAGCTCGACCTTGTCTCCTTCCCGCCAAGCTCTTCGCAAAACTATATAACCTTTCTCCATCTTCGGATTCTCCTCCTTCTTGCCGTTCACCCTCACTTCCGCTCCCTTACACCAACCCGGCACCCTCAAATAGAGGGAGAATTCAAATGATTCCGAGGGGTGAAGGAATAAAATCATATGCCCATCCCAGGGGTAATCTCCGATGACCTCCAAACCAACTTTCTTCCCGTTCAATTCTAAATTCGCTTTCCCTTGAACATATAGATTCACCCAAATTCCATCATCCGATTGGGCATAAATGTAGTTGCCCAAGGAGGCTAGCAAGCGAGCGATATTGGGAGGACAGCAGGCGCAGCCGAACCATTCCTCCCGCTTATATCCTCCTTTGCTTTCCAGTGGATTGACATAGAAGAAACGGTCTCCGCTTAAGGAAATGCCGGCAAGGGCTCCGTTATAGAGCGCCCTCTCCATAACATCCACGAATTGGGAATCGCCGTAGAGGAGGGCGAGACGATGCGCCCAGAATATCATGGCGCAGGTGGCGCAAGTCTCCTGATAGGCTGTCAGATTGGGGAGGTCGTAATCGGTTGTGAATCCCTCATTTGCTGAGGCACTGCCCATCCCACCGGTGACGAACATTCTTCTCTCGGTCGCATTTCTCCAAATCCGCAGAACCGCTTGCAGGAGCTCCTCATCGTTGGTTTCCCTTCCCACATCAACCGCTCCCGCCATCAAATATCCCGCTCGCACTGCGTGTCCGACGATTTCCTTCTGCTCCTTAATTGGCGCATTATCCTGAAAGTAGCTCCCGTCATATTGGTCAAGGGGGGTGTTGTGTTCTTGCGCGAAATATTTGCTTCCTCTCTTCAAGATGAAAAAGCGAGCCAAATCAAAATAGCGTTTTTCTCCCGTTGCCTTCCAGAGCTTCACCAAAGCGAGCTCTATCTCGGGATGACCGGGATATCCAAGCCGCTTTCCCTCCCCGAATATTGAATCTATATGGTCGGCAAAGCGGATGGCTACATCCAATAGATTTCTCTTACCAGTGGCCTCGTAATAAGCGACAGCAGCTTCAAAGAGATGCCCGGCACAATATAATTCATGGCAAGCCATAAGATTAGTCCAGCGTTTATCTGGCTCAACAACTTCAAAATAGGTGTTCAAATAACCATCGGGAAGCTGAGCGGAAGCGATGAGGGAGATTAAATCGTCTAATTGTTTCTCCAGTTCAGGGTCAGGATGCTTGGCGAGGACATAAGCGGTCGCCTCAATTGCTTTATAGAGGTCGGAATCCATCCAGTAGGGTCCGCTATAGCCCTCGTGAGCCTTTTCCCGCGCTAACCTGAAATTATTTATATTCCCCGCTTTTTCCAGCATCTTGAAGAGGTGGGGAATGGTGACTTTCCTCAGGGTTTCTTGGCGGGGAGCCCAGAAGCGGTCGCTGATTTCCACATCTTTAAGGGAAACGGGTTTGAGGAATTTCTTCTCCATATTTTCTCCTCCTTGTGGGTGGGCGGGTTTCCCCGAAAACAAACAAACCAAAAGAAGGAAGGGCAGGATAACAGTCCTCATTATTGTGGGAAAAGCCCTTCTTTTCATAGTGAGAATATTATCTTATAAAACCCTAAACAAGTCAAATAAAAATGCATAATAACTGTCGGTTTCCATTGCGAGAAGGGAGATGACCCGCTTCCTGAGGAGGAAGCGACTCTCTGTCAATGCGAGCCTGAACGCAAAAGCGTTCAGGCTCGCATTTCTTGTCCATTAAACTCTCTAACTACCCTCAAGCGATTCCAGCCTTCGCAAAATTGAAAGCTGATGGGCGATGAGCTTCTCCTTTTCCGCTATCTTCATCGCTGATTTCGCATCCCGCTTGAATTGCTGGATGGAATAGGAGATTAAAGAGCTTCGTTTGAGGAAATCCTCAACTGATAGGGGTGAAAAGAAGCGAGATGTCCTTCCCGTCGGCAGGGTATGGCTCGGACCAGCGATATAATCCCCTATAGCCGTGGGCGAGAAATCCCCCAGGAAAATCGCTCCCGCATTCTCTATAAGAGGAACTATTTCCTCTCCCTCTTCCATCATTATCTGGAGATGTTCAGGAGCGAAATCGTTTACGAATTCAATCGCCATTTCCACAGAATTTGCTATTATTATGTATCCTCTGTTTCCCAAGCTCTCCTCAATTATTTCCCTCCTGGCCATTCCCGGAAGGAGCGTTTCTATCTCGTTCAAAACTCGCTCGGCGAGCTCTTCAGAGGTTGTAACCAAAACCGACCAAGCAAGTGGGTCGTGCTCCGCTTGGGCGAGAAGGTCCAAAGCTATGAAATGGTGGTTTGCTTTCTCATCAGCGAGGATGAGGACTTCGCTCGGTCCCGCTATGCTCTCTATTCCCACATAACCAAAGACCTCTTTCTTCGCTCCCGCAACGATTGCTCCACCTGGACCCACAATTTTATCCACCTTGGGCACGCTCTCCGTTCCAAAAGCCATAGCGGAAATGGCGTGGGCGCCTCCCGCCCTTATCACTCTTTCAATCCCGAGCTCCTTTGCCGTTGCCAAAATGAGGGGATGGATTTCCCCATCTTTTTGAGGTGGTGAACAGACGATTATCTCCTTAACTCCCGCCACCTGAGCGGGAACGGCTGTCATAAGCAGGGTGGATGGATAGGGAGCCCTTCCTCCAGGGATGTAAACACCCACTCTCTCTAAGGGACGGATAAGGCTTGCTAATTTAGTCCCATTAGGGAGTTTCAAAGTAGTCTCCCTTAAATTCTTCAAGATAGCCTTATGAAATCTTTCTATATTTCTTCTCGCTCTCCTAATCGCCGATAAAAAGCTTTTGCTCGCCTTCTTATGAGCTCTTTCCAAGTCCTGGAGCGAGACGAGCAGGCTCTTTACATTTGGGGAATCAAATTTCCGCACGAATTGGAGGAGGGCAGAATCCCCATCCTCCCTCACTTTGTGAATTATCTCTTTCGCTAAGCTCAGAGCTGATTCCTCAAAAGGAGGGCGATTCAAGAGCTTTACTATCTCATCCTTATCTCTATCTAATCTAAGAACCCGCACTGCAGACCATCTCCAAATTGGTGAACTCGGCGAAGGGTCCAATGCGAAAACCGCTTCCCTCTCTCTTCAATTGTATTTCTTCTTTCCTATTCCCTTGGTTGTCAAGGAGGAATATACGCGTTGTGTTAAGGTTCCAATTGCTGTTCAATTCCTTCGGTTTTATCAAGACTTCCTTGCCCGCTCCGATGTGAAGTCTTGCCCTTCTAGTCCCTACATACGCCATCTCTACTTCCACTCCTTCCTCATCGCTGAAGGTATATCCGGGCGCCTTTATTCTCGTTATAACCTTTCCATCCTTCAAAACCATATACTGCTCAATCTTTGGACCCTTAACATAAAAGCCATTCTGGGGAAGGAGGTAGGTCTTGCCATTCCTTTCCAATCTGTAGGGTTTCTCCCCGAAGTTGACTACGACCTCCGTTCCATCGCTGAAAAGGGTTCTTTGCACATCGTGGTCGGGAGTTACAAATTCATGTTTTAGCATCTCCTTATCGGCGATAACTTCGTGCAATTTGCAGGTCACACGATAGCTTTGTAGGAACAAATCCCTATTGCTGTTCCAAGTTCTGCTCCAGAACATAGGAATCGTTCCATAGAGTATATTGAAGGCGTTCTTCTTAGGGGTTATCTCGGGTGCCGCTTCAAGCAGGAAATCGGTTGAATCCCCCCAATACCAAGTGGGAACTATGCAATCGTGGAAGACGAGTTCCCATAGGGGAGCTCTCCACTTATGCCCGATTCCCCATTTCTCATATGTCTCCCAGCTTGGAAGCTTGTGCCCCCAAGGGTCGGTGAACTCCTCATGTTTGGATTTCGGTCTTATTAGATGACCGGCTGGCCAGGAGAAGAAGGGATTGCAGCTCATCATTCCCTCAATGTAATCAAGGAAGGGGACAGCCCACCATATACCATGTTCTCCTCCCACGACCAACTTCAGTGAGCGGACATAGGAGAGGAGTTCAACCCCACATTGCCTCTTCCCAGCTTTAGTCAGGGGATGATTTGGGTCATAACATTCGTATAATCCTTCGGCAGTGGTGACATCTATGAAGCGTCCGATGAAGGGATATTGTTGAAGGACCTTGGGGATGACCTCTTGCGCTGCTGAACGCCAGAGGGCAGGACAGCGTTTCATATATTGAGTCTTCTTATCCCAGGTTAGCCAGGCTGTCATCCTCTGCCCGTCAGCCTTCAACACAACATCATCAGGGATTCTCCCATGAGTTGAATCCACCCCTTTCCCTTCTTCAATGGGAAGGATATCGGTATAATTATCGTATTCGCTTGTTATGTAGCCTAAGGAATTGACCTTCAGAAGGTTTTCCGGCGAGCTCCTCCCGTGGAGTAGCATCTTTTCAACTCCGTAGGTCTTTGCCTCCAAAGCGAAAGATAGATAATCCCCTCTATCCCACTCAAACCATACATCGGGGGCGCCGAAGAGGCGGCGGATGTTGGGATTCTTCTTCACCTTCTCGCTGAACGGCACTATAAGACCCTTGTTCTTCGCGTAATCCCTATACGCCTTTGCCAAAGCCACATAGCTTCCATCGCTCGTGAAATGTAGGATGATTTCTCTTGGATAGGAGAATTTCCCCTTGCTTGGTTCCCAGTATATGCGTGGAGCGGGTAGCTCTTTCCCCTTGAATCTGAATTTGGGGAAATATACCGTGGCATCATCGGGGGTATCAAGAATAATCGCATAGCCTGCCCCGCTATCCAAATCGCAAATTCCCAGGAAATTTATATCAAGGCGAGCAGCTTCAAATGCATAATGGGGGAATTCCTCAACGGGGTAAAGATGCCCATCGCAATAATCAGTTATAGCTATGACCCCCTTTTTGAAGGAGGTGAGGAATGGCTCAAGGGAGAAGAAGCCCCAAAATTGCTCATCCTTTCCCTCCTTGCTGACCTTTATATAGATTTGGGGGAGTTGAGGATTGAGGGTTAGTTCATATTGAACCTCTATCAATTTTCCGCTATGCTCGGGAAGGGATGTTTTGAAGCTTATCCCATTGGCAATCTTTTTAACCTCTCGGAAGGCTCTCTCGGGGATAATCTCCCTTTCCGGTTGCTCCCACGTTGTTCCCTTCTTCAAATCCTTAACACTTATCGTTCCTTTACTTGCGTCAACCGTGAGACGGAGTAGCCCGTTATCCAAAATCCATATATCGCCTTTGCTCTCAATGTTTGTCTTCGCCATAGAGAAAAATAACACCTCCAAAATAATGGTTAGAAAAATGATAAATCTTTTCATAATTTAAATCACCTCACTATTTCAAATATTAAAGGAACCCAGGGGGAGAGAGTTGCTTTTACCTTATTCGTAGTGCCGAAGTCCTTACCGCTCAGAATCTCCTTGATTTTCGCCTTGCGAGGGAAGATAATCTCTAACTCTTCCTCTTTCTCTATCGCATCGTTTCCGGGATAGCCGATTTGCTTCAATTCCTCCACCCCGAACTCGGGATTGCGAATCAAAGCGATGTATTCTCCTTTCTCTCCCTTGTATCTCCATACCTCAACACAATCAGCCAATTCCCCATCCGCTTTCTTGACTTTAACTGGCGCTTCTAAACCGCTTTCCTTTAACAAACCCCCGAACAATTTCCTGAAGGCGTATCCTTGAGGAGGGGAAAGGCGTAGTTTGGGATAAACCCTCACATCCAAATTGAGATATATCGCTTTCCCTCTTCCCACTTTCCTTTCTATAACCGCAGGCGCTTTGGCGGAAAATCGGGCTTTCCCGGTTGTCGTCTCAACATCGGCTTCAAATATGGGAAGCGGTGCATATCGCTCATTAATGCTTATTTCTCCACCTTCAGCATCGGGATGCCAGCCAACAGATTTTCTCTTTATCCCGAACAAATCGTCAAGCTGTCCCTTTGGCAACCTCTTACAATGCCCATCCATAGTGGCTATCATATTGTCGGCTATGAGGATTCCTCCCGAGCGCACGAACTTCTCTATCTCCTCGCATTCCTTCCTTGACATCGCGACTGATTGGGGGAGGATTAGGACCTTGTAACCCTTCTTCATAAGTTCTCCATTTTCTATTTGTTCCGAAGAGATGAAGTTGTATTGGAGACCTATATCCTCAAGGAGGCGAACAAATCCATTCCTTGCCTTAGCGAAGCGGGAATGCACCCTCTCATAGGAAGAGAACCTTCGTGGCCAGGTATTGCCATCCTCGCGGGAATCAAACATCCAATGGGCGCGAATGCTCGCTTGTGAATAATGAATGGCTATGGGGTCGACTATCGGTTGAAGCTGGAAGAAAAGGTGTGCTGTTGCCTTTATCTCCGCGATTATCTTGGCTAATTCCCTGCCCCTTTCCGTAATAGGCATATCATCCTTTTCCTTCTCAATGCATCTTGAATTCTCGTCATCCCAGACAAGGCATCCCTTGTCTCCGTGGAGGAGAAGCCACCATAATCTCCTCTTGATGCGATTGTAATCCGTGCCGAAGAACGTGCTTATGATTGGGGCATTATGGGGGAAGAAGGAGCGGAATATCTCTCTGCTGTTGCAGATATCGTAGGGCTCAACCCAATCCAGGGCTTGGGATAGGAGGTAGAGATTGTAGCCTCCCCAAGCGCTTGGCATCTGGGTTCCCTCAATTCCCACGGGCGTTTCTGGGTCGAGCTGATGGATTATCTGGCGCATTCTATCAAGGGTTTGGGCGAAGGTCAAATCCATAAAAGCCCTGTGGTCAGCCCAGGGTGAGTAATTCTCCAATCTACCGCTTTCCAAATCACTTTTCTCCCTCTCCTTTATCTCATAAGTGGTCATCGGCTCAACTTCATCCCAGCTGGAGAAATTAGTATCCCATTCCTTGTTTAGAGCGTCCAGAGAGCCATATTTCCTCTTCAGCCATTCCCGGAAGGCTTGGAGGGTATAGGAAGAGAAGCAATAGTCCATTGGGTTGGCGAAAAAGCCTATTGAAGGTTCATCACGGAGGTCGTAGAGGAGGGGCTTATGGGGGGAATAGAGGGAGACGAAGTCCTTCAATTCCTTCTCCACTTTCTCCCAGAAGGAGGGGTCGTGGAAGCAGGGCTTTCGGACGAGGAATTCCTTGCTATGAGTGGAGGTGTAGGATTTGAAGTCGTTATCGTAAAGGGGCTGTCGGCTATGGAGGAAGCAGAGTTCAAAGACGAGGTTTTCCGCGTAGAAACCGAAATTCTGTTCCACGAAGGGTTTAGGGTCTCTCCCCCGGAAGCATTCCTCGGCGGTGAATCCCAATTCCTTCAATCTCTGCACCCAGAGGGGGAAGTTCCGCACATCACCTGTGCTCCACATAATAACCTGATATTTATCCCATCCTCGCCAGAACTTCTGGGCGGGGAAAGAGGGGATGGCTTGAGATAAGACGAGGAAGAAAAGGACTGTGCTCAAATGGTTCATTCCTTTCATAGCGATTGGATTTTACATCATTTTAGAAAGGGAAGGCAAGAGGTTTGTTCATTGAGAGAACCGAGTCCGCATTCCCTTTTGAGATTGCCACGCCCGCCTTGGGTGGGCTTACAGTGAGAAAGCGTATAATTTCATTCGAACAATTTCTCCAAAAGCACTTTGTAGTTGAATTCCTTGAATCTCGCGGGAAGATTTGGGTAATTTATGATGAAAGAACGGAGCTCGGTGAGCGAGGGCTTTTCTCTTTGCATCAACTTCCCCAGCTCATCCCAAGCCTCATTCAAATAATTAGCTTCCTCTTTCAGCTTTTCTTTCCCCAATCCATAGGATATAGCTTCCCGATACCTCCCCGATTCCTTCTCCAATTCCCTCCATAATCCCTCAACTACCCCTTTGAGGAATGCGTAGAAAGGCTTATTTATCTCCTCCTCTATTTTTCCTTTTTCCTCTAGGGATAGTTGCCTCTCCTTGAAAGTTAGGAAGGCGAAGTTTTGAACTTCGTGGAATCCCGCCCTCAGAGGCGGCCAGCAGGTGAAATGCTCAGAGGTTGGACCAGTATAGATGTTCCTTGCGATGTTAATCAGCCATCTTTCTCCATCCCTTGCTGTTCTTCTCAGCACCTCAAAGGGGATAAATATTTCAGCGGACCAAAAATCCTTGCCTACGAAAGACTTTGCCTGCCAATTCCAGGGAGTGGCAGGCTGACCAGTAGCGTCAATTTGATTCCATCTGCTTCCTCTTGCGTTCACAGCCAAGTGAAGATAATTCGGAGCATCCTTTGGGAAGAAGAACAGTTCAATACTATCCTCTCTGTAAAGCTCCTCACCATCATTTAATCTTGCGGAAAGCTTCTCTATTGACGGTTCATCGCATTTGATGAGAAAATATATCCCTTCCTTTGTCCATCCGCATTTGAAATAGGTCTGCTTCTCCATAGCGTATTTCTCCCCACCTAAGAGGAAGAAGCCAGTAGCCTCGGGAATGCTTTCCCAAGCTTTTTCCTCCCTCCCATCCATAACGGGAGCCTCAGGAAGAAGGTAGCAAGGATATTCCCTCCTTTCCTTGCAGAGGAGAAAAAGGGGAATCAATAAGATAAGCAAAATCGGGATTTTCCCCTTCATTTTATCCCCTCCAATACGAAGCTTTTCTCGCTTGAGATTCCCGTGGCGACATCTCTAACCCTTATTCGCCACTTGCCGGGCTCTTCATTTAGGGCAAGGGGAATTGAGCCCTTAATCTTTCCGCCCTTAACAAGGAGATTATCCTCATAGTAATCTACGGTTTTTCCTTCTGGGCTGATGAGTGAGAGATGAACGATATGAAGTCCCAAGGCGGAAGATTTCCCCTCTATTTTGAGGTCATAAGTTAACTCGCCTCCCTGAACCGTTTTGCTTGGGATATTTAGGGAGAGTTTATTTATCTTATAGGGGAGGAGGGCATAAAGTTTAGCCCTTCCCGGCTCGACTTTTGTGCTTATTAGATTTGCGTAGCCGAGATATTTTCCTGCCCTTACATCGTAAATGTGATATTTCTGGGGAAGTGAAAATTTGACGGGCAACGAGGCGACCGGCTTTGCTTTTCCGAGCGCGTAATTTATTGAGGGCTCGGGCAGTTCCTGAAGGATGCCGAGATAAAGATTTGAACCCTGTTGGAACCAATATGTCCTAATCCCTGGGATATCGGGTGAGAGGCTGACTCTCTCCTTATAACCAGCATAATTCAATAAAGATTTCATGAAGGATAGCCAAAGTTGCGATGATTCGCCCTGCGAAGAGTAAGGGGAGAGGGAGAAGTTGAAGAGGAAGGCTTTTCCCTTGCCGTATGTTTTTGCGATGAGGCAGGGAATTCCTTCAACCTCCCCGTATTGCTTGCCGGTTGTTAATTTGATGGAGGCGTCGGCGAATGTTTCGGGAAGAGAACTGGGGAAATTCGCTCCCAGATTGAGGGTAATCCTTCCCTTTTTCGCTTGAGGGTTCGCTGAAAGCTCCACCCCGAAAACTTCCTCAAGTGGATAATTTTCGTAAGGCTTGCCGTGTTGGTCGTAGATTCCCGGTCGCAAATCGGATATAACTATTCCTCCATTTTTGACGAAATCCTTTATCTCCTGGACCTCTTTTGGGGAAAGGGCTTGCGCATAGGGGAGGATGAGGAAACGGAACTTTTCCTTTCTTAGGATTCCGTCCTCAAGTTGCTTATAGGAGATAATTCTGAATGGGCATCTCAAATCCTCAAGTAGGGCAACGAGGCTATTAAGGACCTGCTCAATAGGAGGGAAGCTTTCCGTTAATGTTGAGAGATGAACGCTGCTTGCGGAATAGAGGATGGCGACATCGCCGATTCGTTTGGCGTTCATCAAGAGCTTCCCAATTCCCCTCTTCAGCTCCTTGATTTCTTCAATATTTGCCTTGAAGTAATCATAAAAAGAAAGGTCTGGCGCTACAACTCCGCCCTCCTCGCCCGGCTCTCCATGCCAGACCCAGAAGGAATTCGCCCCTCTGAACAGATGACGCCAGGCGATGTATCTATTGTAAATCTCGCTTCTGCAGGGGTTATATCCTCCATACCATCCTAATCCCAAGAGGGTTCCAGGCTGGCTGAAATCGGAAACCGCATATGGGATAAAGGAAGCGTCATAGGTATTGTTGAGGTTCATTGATTGCATAAGCTTGTAAAAATCGGCTGCTATATAGCTGTTTATGGACATATCGCTTCCCTCATAGCCAACCCTTGCATTGGGAACAACCTTCTCTATCACCTCCTTACTGAAGCGATAAATTCCCGCCCAGACATCCTCCATATATCTTCTATAATCCACCCATAGGGGGGCGAGCTTTGGGTTCCCTCTAACTTCCTCCAAAGTAACGGGCTTCACATCGGAAAAGGATTTATAATCCGATTCATACTCCTTATTGAGGTTTTCAACGCTTCCATATTCCTTCTCCAAGAATTTGGCGAATCCGGAAACGCAATATGGACAGAAGCATAGCTCATAGCTTCCTCCAACGAAATGACATTCATCCCCCATCGAGAACTCCCTCGTGGAGAAGTCCTTCAAATGCTCCGCTGTCTTCGTCAGACTTTCTCTAACCTCATTGAGATAGGCTGGGTCGTTGAGGCAGGGAAGCCTTATATGGTCATCCTTCGTTCTATTCGGAACATCTGGATGGGGATACCAATCGGTCTTTCTATCTATGAATCTCGTTGCATAGGGAAGATGATAGATATTGGCGAGGAGCAATGCTTCATTGAAGCCGGTATATTGAGTGTCAAATCCCGCTTTATAGAGGGAAGTGTAGAAGTGTGGAGTGAGATAGGTGTTGAAGCCTCCTACCCAGAGGATGAACCTGATATCGTCTTTCGGATAGAGATTGGAGATGAAGAATGGTCTGCTTTTGCAATCCAAAGCTTCCCTTCCCTTAAAAAGCACCGCCCAGAGATTCTGAAGAACCGTTAAGGGCTTGCTTTGGGGAAGGGAGAAAGTAACTTCCAGAGGTGATTTTGAGGGGAATGAGGAGAGGTCTATATCCTTAACGCTCGTTATTCTCCCGTAGGCATCTTTTTGAAAAACGAAGAGCCTTAACCCTTTCCAGTTGGGTGAATCGCTCTCAATGGTGATTTTTCCCGAGACGATTTCCTCCTTTCCGAAGGATTTTTTCATATCTATGCTTTTTATGAGGGTAGGGGAATTGATTTTTAAAAATGAGGAGCCGAAGTTCAGGATTTTCCCCTCTTTAAAGACCCATATATCGGCGAAATATTCGCCCGCTGGCAGTTTCTCAAATTTAAAGCTAATTTGGTTATCTCCGGGCGAAAGTGATACTTCCTTCGTTTGGGAATGGCTGAAGCCGTTATACTTGCCCCTCAGCTCAAATTTGCAGGAAACCTTCGTTTTTTCTTTGCTTTCAAGGGAGAAAACCATATCTGTGAATTTATCCCTATCCGTCTCTATGTAATCCTTGCCCTTTAGGATAAGGGAGGGTGGTTTGGGGATGCTGAGAAGATGGCAGATGTAGGCGAGATAGTAATCGTATTCAATATAGCTGACCTCCAAGCGATTTCCCACTGGTGGAGGGGTGAGCATCTGCATTCTATAGGGCAAATCGTATCCTTTAAGTAGGAATATTTTCCCCTCTCCGAACTGGTAAGCATCAAGGGTGGCTTTTAGAAAGGAATCTTTGCTCTCGTATTTCTCAAAATAGGGAAGCCCCTTGAAGGGATAGAGGAAGGGAAAATCTGCATCTATTTTCTTCTCCAAAGCCCTTGAGAGGTATTCATCGCTTCCCCTGACGATTCCCAAGAGTGTTGTTCCCTCCTTCACCTTCTTCAATATGAGGTAGCGCCAGGAAAGGGGAAGGCACGTCCAATTGATGTTACCTAAGACGATGAGGTCGTAATTCCCCTCCAGCTTTCTTTCCCCATCGGCTGTTATGGACTCTGGAGAGAGGGTGGAGGGATTGGCTGGGTCTCTCTCGTAGAATGTATCGGGGCGAGCGATTGATATGACCGTGTAATTAATGTCCATTCTTTCCACTAATTCGGAGATTTCCCTCATTGCCCCTCTGTGGGTTATGAAAAGAACATTGAGGGGACCATTCGCATAAGGCTTAAGCCATTTGATATGAGGAGTTATGACTTCAAGCGTGGGGGAGATATGCTTTGGGCCATAATCCACTTCCTGTCCCAAGACTAAAGAAGAAATCAACAAAAATAGAAGCAATTTGCCTAATTCTCTCATTTCAAAATCACCTCGTTAACAAATTTTGTCAACTAATGCCTACCGTTTCCTCCGAGGAAATCTTCTTCATCCAGAGATTCATCAACCCAGATATCTCCGCCGAAAAAATCGCTTAAATCAATGTCATCACTATCCTGTTGGCCCCAAAGAGGTTCTCCGCAAGGCTCCTCGGGATAGCAGTTCTCGCAATACTCCACCCCGTTCTCAATTATTTTCCAGGCTCTCCTCTCGCCGCAGTTTGGGCACTCAGGGTACTCAGCGGGTTGAAAGCTTCTATTCGGGATATGTTTTCCTCTTGCCACCGTGCTCACCTCTTTTCCTTTTCCCAAATGCTTTCGCCATAGCTATCTATGGCGACGAGGGCGGGGAAATCCTCCAGATGAATCTCAAAAATAGCTTCTGGTCCTAAATCCAGGAAAGCTATTGGCTTTGCCTCCCTCACGAATTGGGAGAGGAAAGCTCCTGCCCCGCCAACTGCTAAGAAGTAAATCGCCCTATATTCCCTTATCAATTTCTTCACTTTCTCGCTTCTTTTCCCCTTCCCAATCATTCCCCTTATCCCTTTTTCAAGCAAAAAAGGGACATAGACATCCATTCTGCTCGCAGTAGTTGGTCCGAGGGACCCCAAGGGATGCCCGGGCTTGGGTGGGGTGGGGGCGGCGTAATAAATGACGGAATTTTTTGTAGGGAAGGGGAAATCTTTCCCTTCTTTATAGAATTGGAGGAGCCTCTTATTTGCTGAATCACGCAAGGTATAGACAACGCCGGAGATGAGGACCCTATCCCCGCTCCTCAGCTTCTCAATATCCACATCGGAAAGTGGAACTTCAATCCTTGTATCCTTCATTGTTTTTATTTTCATAAAAGTTTTAATGCAAGTCAAGGGTTGTAATAAATCCATAGATTCGTTATTCACTATACCCCAACAAAGTTTATATAATTGAATTGATTTTCAATAAGGAGGCGAAAGGAGATGCGTTTCGGAACAATGCTTGTCTTAATTGTTTTTGCCCTCTTGTGCGAGGTTTTGATTATAAACACTAGGGCGGATGTCCCCATGAATCCTTATTCTCGCTGGAAGAAAGGACCTCCCAAGGACCCAAATTTCTTCCCCATTGCGGTCTGGCTTCAGAATCCCGATAATGCGGAGCGCTATAAACAGGCTGGCTTCAATATGTATATTGGTCTGTGGAAGGGACCAACAGAGGAGCAGTTGGAGAAGCTTCGCAAGGCAAAAATGATGGTGATATGTGACCAGAACGAGGTTGGTCTTCGCCACCTTGATGACCCCATAATCGTGGGGTGGATGCATCAGGATGAGCCCGATAACGCGCAGGTAATAGGGAGGAATGAAAGAGGAAACCCCGTTTACGGTGGTCCAGTTCCTCCCGAGGAAATAATAAATAGGTATAAGAAGATGAGGGAAAAGGACCCTGATAGGCCGATTCTCTTGAACCTCGGGCAGGGAGTAGCAAACGACACTTGGGTAGGAAGAGGTCCAGGTGCACATCCCGATGATTACTTCACCTATGTGAAGGGGTGCGATATCGTTTCCTTTGATGTCTATCCCGTTGCTGGTTTGAATAATGAAAATCTTCTCTGGTATGTGGCAAAGGGTGTGATGAGACTATTCAATTGGGTGAATTGGAATAAATCAACTGATGGTGAGAAGATTGTCTGGAATTGCATTGAATGCACACGCATATCCAATCTTGAGAAGAAGCCGAGTCCTCACCAGGTTAGGGCTGAGGTGTGGATGTCATTGATACATGGTTCAATGGGGTTGATTTACTTTGTCCATCAATTCAAACCTAAGTTCATTGAAGCAGCTTTGTTGGAAGACCCCGAAATGCTCGCCGAGGTCAGTGCGATAAACCAGCAGATAAAGGAGTTAGCTCCCGTTTTAAATAGCCCCACGATTTCGGACCTCGTAGAAGTGAAATCCACCAATCCAGATGTGCCGGTGCATATAATGGTCAAGCGATACGGAGGAACGGTTTATATATTTGCTGTGGGAATGAGAAATGGGCAGACAAGAGCGGATTTCCGGATAAAGGGGATGAAGGGGAAAGGGAAGGTTGAGGTTTTAGGCGAGAAGAGGGAGATTCCCCTTCAGGATGGAAGGTTTCAGGATGATTTCAAACCCTACGATGTTCATTTATACAGACTCAAGTGAGGCGAGTATATCTTCTCTGGATAAGCGAAGGCTGGAGATTCGCATAGCGTAGCATTGGACATTCAAGGCGACGGGCAGGGTAGCTATGTGGCAGGGGGCGGTCTCTATGCTCACCCCCAGGCAGGTCAGCTTCCCTCCCACTCCGCCAGGTCCTATCCCCAGTTTGTTCACATCCTCCCTCAAGCTCCTTTCCCATTCGTTTAAGTCCTTTCCCTTCGCCCAATGCAAAATCGCTTTCTTGGCTAAATAAGCAGATTTTTCCATCGTTCCCCCTATCCCTATCCCCAAAACCAGTGGAGGGCAGGCGTTCCAAGCGGTTTTTTTTAGGGTTTGGAGGATGAATCTCCTCACGCCCCGCATCCCTTCGCTGGGAGAGAGCATCTTTAAGGCGGATGCGTTCTCGGAGCCAGCACCCTTAAGCATAACATCAACTTCCATTCCATCTATGTCTTCTTTCTCTATGTGGAGGATTGCCGGTGTGTTGTCCTTAGTATTGACCCTATTGAGAGGATGGGCGACCATAGAGGCTCTGAGGAGAGAATCTTTAAATGCCAGGCGAACTCCCTCGTCGGCAGACGATTTGATATCCTTCGGAAGACAGATATCTTCTCCTATTTTTATGAATACTAGAACATAGCCCGTGTCCTGGCAAAGGGGGAGATTCTCTCTTTTCGCCACCTCTACATTTTTTACCAACTGCTCAAGAACCCACTGGGCATTTGGAGAATCCTCCTCGGGAAGCCTTTTTAAAAGCTCCTCGTAGTAGCGGGGATGGAGGGAAACGCTTGCTTGGGAGGTGAGTTTATAAACTATATCCCTGATTAATGTGCTGGGAACAACTATATTGGATTCGTTCATCCACCCAATTTGTCAATTATCGCCTCAGTCATTTCCGTGGTTGAGGCGTTCCCTCCTAAATCGTAAGTGACCCATTTCCCTTCCGCTATCACTTCCCTGACCGCTTTCTCAATCCTCTGGCTTGCTTCCTTCTCTCCTAGGTAATCCAGCATCATAGCGGCGGAGAGGATGGCCGCGGTGGGATTGACCTTGTTCATGCCTTTATATTTTGGGGCGCTTCCGTGAACGGGCTCAAAGACAGCTGCTTCATCTCCTATATTCGCTCCCGGAGCAACACCAAGCCCTCCGATTAGACCGGCGCAGAGGTCGGAGAGTATATCGCCGTAGAGATTGGGAGTTACGAGGACATCGTAGAGTTGGGGTTTTTGGACCAACTGCATAGCCATATTATCCACGAGACGCTCCTCAAATTCTATCTGAGGGAATTCCTCGGACACTTTCCTCGCTGCTTCCAAGAATAAACCATCTGTGAACTTCATAATATTCGCTTTTGTAACACAGGTAACCTTTCTCCGATCATGTTCAATTGCATAGCGGAAAGCAAACCTCACGATTCTCTCGGAGGCATAGAATGAAATCGGCTTCAATGTGATGGCGGAATCTTCCCTTACCTTCCCATCGCAGAGGCTTATTATCTTCTTCGCTTCCTCAGAGTGAGGAGGGAACTCAACTCCCGCATAGACATCCTCTGTGTTTTCCCTAATCACGACGAGGTCTATGTTTTGGAAGGAGGTTTTTGTGCCAGGGATGGAGCGGGCAGGGCGAACGCAGGCGTATAAATTGAGTAGCTGGCGAAGGAGAACATTGACGGAGCGGTAGCCTCCGCCTATGGGCGTGGTGATTGGACCCTTGAACGCTACCTTGTTTCTTTTAATTGAATCAAGTGTGTCGTCGGGAAGAGGCGTGTTGTATTTCTCTATTGCCGGTTCGCCCGCTATTTTCTCCTCCCATTCTATTTCAACTCCCGTAGCCTCAACGACTCTTTTTGCAGCTAAAGCGACATCCGGTCCGATTCCGTCTCCGGGAATGAAAGTTACCTTGTGCATCATCAGACCTCCTTTTCAATCCTCAATAGCGAAGCCCTTATGCTTGAGGAGATGGGGAACGAGTCCTCCATCGGATAAGAGCCTCTGCATAAAGGGAGGAATGGGTTTAAAGGGAATTTCCTTTTGGGAATTGAGTAATCTTATTATTCCCTTATCCAAATCTATCTCCAGAGGTTCGCCATCGGGGATGTCCTTGGTTTCCGCCTCAATCAAGGGGAGACCGATATTGAAGGAGTTGCGGTAGAATATGCGGGCGAAGGATTGGGCTATAACGCAGGATATTCCCGCTGCTTTGAGGGCACGGGGAGCCTGCTCCCTTGAAGAGCCACAGCCGAAGTTTTTGCCCGCAACTACGACATCTCCCTCTTTGATTTTCTCAAAGAAGTTTGGGTCCAAATCCTCAAATATATGGCGAGCCATCTGGGAGATGTCCTCAGTTTGAAACTTATATCGTCCCGAGATGATGTAATCAGTGTTTATATCATCATCTATGGGCAATCTCCTTGCAAATCCTCTGATAACCATAGAAACCTCCTTGAAGATTTATATTTAAAAGTATAAGGGAAAGGGATGGGATGGTCAAATTTTTGGGCAATTCAATAATATTTGAGACCCCTTAGGAGATTTCCCATATTGCTTCACTATAAACCCCAAGAAGAATCTTTCTTAGTCGGATTTTTTAGGTCTTCTTGAGAATTATGTTTTTTTGAAACGCCAAAAGCTTTCCTTTGCTACCTTTTTCTGGAGTAGCTCGGTTTTAAATTTATGATATGAGTTGTGCATCCGTTTCCCCGACCAGTGTAAAAGAGGTGGAAGAACTTCTTTCAAGGGAAGCTTTATCATTTCTCGTAGAGAAGCTTTTATCATCAGCAGGATGAGGGAAAGCCCGAAATGCTATTGGTAAGGAGAGGATGAGTTGAGTGGAATCTGGCGAATCTGCTCTTTTTTACAAAAGAACGATAAGGAAAGGGGATATACACGGGGAAGAAATGACAATAGGAAGCCCTATTATTATAAAACAGGGTATTTTTACTTTAAAATAGACAACGGCTAAAAAGCCCATTATAATTTCATAAAGTTTATGTTAAGAAAGGAGGATTTTTAATGGATTTGAAGATTAATCTCAGCGAGAAGGAGATGCCCAGACAGTGGTACAATATCGTAGCCGATTTGCCCACGCCTCCACCTCCACCCTTAGACCCCGTCACGGGAGGTCCACTTGACCCTTCTGTTCTCCTTAAGATATTCCCTCGTTCACTTATTGAGCAAGAGATGTCAACGGAGCGCTGGATAGATATACCAGATGAAGTCTTAGAAGTCTATAGATTATGGCGACCCACCCCTTTGATGAGGGCGAGGAATTTGGAAAAGGCGCTAAAAACTCCCGCAAGGATATATTACAAGTGGGAGGGGGTTTCGCCTGCGGGAAGCCATAAGCCAAACACTGCGGTCGCCCAAGCTTATTATAACAAGATAGAAGGGGTGAAGAGATTGACGACGGAGACTGGAGCGGGGCAGTGGGGTTCCGCTTTGGCTATGGGTTGCAAATTTATGGGGATAGATTGCACGGTCTATATGGTGAAGGTATCCTATCATCAGAAGCCTTATAGAAGGGTGCTTATGCAATTGTGGGGAGCGGATGTTTATCCCAGCCCGAGCGATAGGACGGAATCGGGAAGGAAAGTCCTTGAGGAGAATCCTGAGAGCCCGGGAAGCTTGGGGATAGCAATAAGCGAGGCGGTGGAGGATGCCTTTAAGCACGAAGATACGAATTACTCCCTTGGCTCTGTTTTAAACCATGTCCTCCTCCATCAGACAATAATCGGCTTGGAGGCGAGGAAGCAGTTTGAGATGATTGGGGAGTGGCCTGATGTAGTGACCAGCTGCATAGGCGGTGGCTCAAACTTCGCTGGGCTATCCTTCCCCTTCCTTATGGATAAACTGCAGGGGAAGAGGGATATAAGAGTTGTAGCCGTTGAGCCAACGGCTTGCCCGAGCGTGACAAAGGGAATTTACACTTATGACTTCGGCGATGTCGCTGGCTTAACTCCTCTTTTAAAGATGTTCACTTTGGGGCATAACTTCATTCCTTCCCCAATTCACGCTGGCGGATTGCGTTATCACGGAATGGCTCCCCTTGTAAGCTTGCTTTATAAGGAAGGGATTATAGAGGCTGTTGCCTACCCTCAGAAAGCTGTTTTTGAGGCTGGAGTTTTGTTCGCTCAAACGGAGGGCTATATTCCCGCCCCCGAAACGGCGCACGCGATAAAATTCGTCGTAGATGAAGCTTTAAGATGTAAGGAGGAGGGAAGAGAGGAGGTCATTCTCTTTAACGGTTCAGGGCATGGGCACTTCGATATGGCCGCATATGACGATTATTTGTCTGGAAAGTTGGAGGATTTCGTCTATCCTGAGGAAAAAGTAGAGGAGGCGATAAAACAGCTCAGAGAGTTCCTGAAGAGCATAGGAAGGGAAGAATAATGGGCAAGATAATTCGCAAGGAGCCTCTTGCGGAGGGGGTGGTTCTGCTCGAAATAGAGGCTGAGCGGGTAGCGAGGAGCGCACAGGTAGGGCAGTTCGTCGTCTTGATGCCCTACGAGACCTCCGAGCGCATACCCATCAGCCTGCATAATTGGGATAGGAATAAGGGAACAATTGAGATAGTTTTTCAAGTGGTGGGAAGGACAACGAGCGAGCTGGCAAGTCTTGAAGTGGGGGAGGAACCCTATGCCCTTCTTGGACCATTGGGAAAGCCCTTGGAAATCAAGCGATATGGACTGGTTGTTTGCATAGGTGGAGGATTGGGGATTCCTCCTATATACAACATCGCGAGGGGATTGAGGGAGGCGGGAAACGAAGTGATTTCAATAATCGGGGCGAGGACCGCTTCTTTGCTAATCCTTCAGGATAGAACGAAGAGCGTGAGCGATAGGTTTCTTGTGTGCACGGATGATGGCTCATATGGAGAGAAGGGATTCGTTACGGGTGTTTTAAGTAGGTTGTTGAAAAGTGAAAGGATTGATTTAGTTATAGCCATAGGACCGGTTCCGATGATGGAGGCGGTGGCGAATCTCACTCGCCCCTTTGGAATAAAGACGATTGTCTCTCTAAATCCCTTGATGCTTGATGCTACGGGGATGTGTGGTGTCTGCAGGGTAAAGGTGGGAGGGGAGACGAAGTTCGCCTGTGTTGATGGTCCGAAATTTGACGCTCATCAGGTGGATTTCGCTGACCTAAAAAGACGTCTCGCTATGTATAAAGAAGAGGAAAGAAGGGCGTTGGAGGAATGGAAGGCAAGGATATAGAGAA
Organism: bacterium; assembly: GCA_014360495.1. Classification (NCBI taxonomy): domain Bacteria; species bacterium. The sequence continues at coordinate 150,156 of JACIXR010000007.1, read as the reverse complement.
AAGGACTCCCATCCCCGAGCGACCAGTTGGGGAAAGAGTAAAGGATTTCGAAGAAGTAAGCCTCGGCTACTCTAAGGAAGAGGCTATAAAGGAAGCGAAAAGATGTCTAGGATGCAGTCGTCCCCTCTGCGTTGAGGGTTGCCCCGTGGGAGTGGAGATACCGGCTTTTATAGAGAGGATAAAGGAAGGGGATTTCAAAGGGGCTTTGTTGAAGATAAAGGAGAAGAATCTTCTTCCCTCCATCTGCGGGCGGGTCTGCCCAAGTGAATATCAATGCGAGAGCAAATGCGTTTTGGGAAGATTGGGCGCTCCAATTAGCATAGGGGCGCTTGAAAGAGCTGCATCGGATTATGGTGGGGAAGCAGAAGAGGAAAGCAATGGTCCGCCTAAGCCTAAAAGGGTTGCGGTGATTGGTTCCGGTCCCGCGGGATTGACCTGCGCCGCTGAACTCGCGAGGGATGGGGTAGAGGTTTTCGTTTTTGAGGCTCTTCATCAACTCGGTGGAGTTTTGAGATATGGCATCCCATCCTTTCGTCTGCCTAGAGCGGTTATAGATAGGCAAATTCAAAGGTTAAAGGATATGGGGGTGCGGATGGAGGGTAATGTGCTAGTTGGACGGACGATTCCTTTTTCCGATTTGAGAACCAAAGAGGGATTTGATGCCGTGTTCATCGCTACGGGTGCAGGATTGCCCCAGCTCCTTGGAATAAAGGGAGAGAATTTAGAGGGGGTATATTCAGCGAATGAGTTCCTCACGAGGGTCAACTTGATGCGTGCTGACCTCTTCCCTCAATATGGCACTCCGATAAAGAGAGGGAAGAGGGTGGCGGTAATAGGTGGTGGGAATGTTGCTATGGATTCCGCGAGGGTTGCTTTGAGGCTCGGCGCCGATGAAGTTTACATAGCTTATAGGCGAACAGAGGAGGAGATGCCGGCGAGGAGGGTTGAAATAGAACACGCCAAGGAAGAGGGAATCCGCTTTCTCTATCTCTTATCGCCCTTGGAGATAAGGGGAAATGAGGAGAAGGAATTGATTTGCAGGAAGATGAGGCTATCAGATGAGCTTGATGAGAGTGGAAGGAGAAAGGTTTTCCCTACGGAGGAGACGATTAGCTTGCTGGTGGATGTTGTAGTTGTGGCAATTGGGCAGAGACCGAATCCATTGATTCCATCCCTTGAGCCTAGATTGGCGAGGGGAAGGGAAGGGGAGATTTTGGTTGATGAAGAGATGAGGACCTCCCTTGAGGGAGTATGGGCGGGAGGAGATATTGCATCGGGAGCTGCGACTGTCATTCTCGCTATGGGTATGGCTAAAAAAGCGGCACAATCAATCAAAAAATATCTCGGCATCTCAAGCCGAAGATGAAGGAGGAGAGAAGATGAGGGTAAAGGATATCATAGAGAGAACCGTTTATACTATCGGCAAGGAGAACAGCTTCTTGGAGGCGGTGGAAAAGATGGACGAATTCGGGGTTGATGGATTGGTTGTGACTGATGAGGAGGGGAAGGTGTTAGGCTATATAACACAGGGAGATATCATCAGGGCAGTTCTCTTATCATATGAAGAGCTTGCCGAGGAAGGATTGTTATCTGAAGTGGAGGAGAAAAGGGCTGCTTTGTCTTTGAGCAAGAAAGTTGCCGAGGCGATGAGCACCCCTCCGCTGGTTGTTAGGGAGGAAACGCCCCTTATGAGGGTACTTTCCCTAATGGCCATAAAAAGGGTTGAATGCTTGCCTGTAGTTGACGATAAAGGGAAATTGGTGGGAATTGTGAGCAGGAGAGGAGTTCTGCGAGCGCTAAAGGAGGTTGAATGATGGGAAAGAAGGGCAAAGTCCTCATATTGATGGGTTCAAAATCGGATTTTGAGGTGATGAATGAAGCGAAGAAGGTATTGGAGGAGGCAGGCGTGGAGGTTCTTTTCACTGTTGCCTCGGCTCATCGCACACCTGAGAGGGTGAGGGAGCTCTGTGAGAGATGCGAGGCGGGAGAATTTGATTTGGTGATTGCGGGAGCTGGTGGGGCGGCGCATCTAGCTGGCGTCGTTGCTTCCCATACATTGGTTCCCGTGATAGGGGTGCCAATAGGAGGAAGTTTATTGGGATTAGACGCTTTACTATCAACAGTTCAAATGCCGCCGGGGGTTCCTGTTGGAACTGTGGGGATAAACGGGGCGAGAAACGCTGGTCTGTTGGCTTTGAGAATCCTCAGCCTCAAATATCCCGAGTTGAGAGAGCATCTCCTAAGATTAAAGGAGGAGATGAGAAAAGCGGTTGAGAAATCAGCGGAAGAGGTAGAGAAGGGCGGTTAGTTTTTCCTGCTTTGTCATAGCGAGCCTTCTGCGAAGCAGATGGCGGGGTGCTTTCTTTAAAAAACCAAAGACGAGACGCCTTTTTATTTCGCTCCTCGCAATGCCAATAATACCCATCGGTAAATACAGCACCACTTTCAAATAATGGAGAACTATGTTAGGGAATTATACATTTTCCTTTTTCTCTCGTCCATTTTCTGTTATAATATTTTATGTTATTTCTTTTAAAGGAGGTGTAAAATTTGAGGCGAGCTTTGGTGATACCTCTTCTATCCGCTATCTTTCTCGCTGTTTTCCTCTCAAGCTGTGGCAAAAAACAGGAAGAGACAACCGTTAAGATTGGGGTTATTCTTCCTCTAACAGGGCTGCAATCAACTTTTGGTCAATCCGTGAGGAAGGGTGTGGAGCTTGCGCTTGAGGAGATAAATAGAGCGGGTGGCATCTTGGGAAAGCAGGTTGAATGTATAATTGAAGATGACGAAAGCAAGTCGGACGAAGCACAGACCGTTGCTATGAAGCTAATCACCAAGGACAAGGTTCACCTCATAATAGGTGAAGTTGTAAGCTCCTCCACTCTCGCTATTGCCCCTCTTTGTCAAAGATATAAAATCCCCCTCATCACACCTTCCGCAACGAATGTTGATGTTACCAAGACAGGCGATTTCGTGTTCCGCACTTGTTTTATAGACGATTTTCAGGGCTCTGCCCTCGCTCGCTTTGCCATTGAGAATCTCAAATCCAAAAGAGCAGCCATTTTGAAGGATGTTAAGAGCGATTACAGCTTGGGGCTCGCCTCTGCTTTCGCAAATACATTCAAGGAAATGGGTGGGGAAATAGTCAATGAGCAAGCCTATACGGCGGGTGATACGGATTTCCGCACCCAACTCACTTCAATTAAAGCAAGCGATCCCGATTTGATATTTATCCCGGGATATTATACCGAAGTTGGCTTAATAATTCGTCAAGCAAGGGAGCTTTCAATAAAGGCAATGCTTTTGGGTGGTGATGGCTGGGATTCACCGAAGTTGATAGAGATAGCGGGAGCGAATGCGGAGGGAACATATTACGGAACCCATTTCTCCCCTGTGGAAAAAGAGCCACGAGTGCAGGAATTCGTTTCTGCATTTAAGAAGAAATACAACGAGGAGCCCGACGCTTTAGCCGCATTAGGTTATGATACCCTTCGCCTTGTGGCTGATGCGATTAAGAGGGCGGGAACGACAGATAGCGAAAAGGTGAAGGAGCAGTTGGCAAGCACTACTAACTTCCCAGGAGTAACAGGCGATATAACGATAGATGAAAACAGGAATGCCCAAAAGCCAATCGTCATCTTAAAGATAGAGCAACAAAAGCCCATTTATTTCGCGACCATCAAGCCCTAAATGAACATCTTTATCCAGCAGTTGGTAAATGGGTTAGCCTGGGGAGGTATATATGCTTTAATCTCAATCGGCTATACTATGGTTTATGGGGTAATGCAGTTGATTAATTTCGCCCATGGGGATGTATTTATGGCGGGAGCTTTTGCTGGATTAGTTGTCGCAAATCTTCTCCCAAACAAAACCTCCTTTCCCAGTGTTGTTTTGGTTTTCCTCTCAGCGATGCTTTTCTCCACATTTCTGGGTATTCTCATAGAGAGATTTGGCTATCGCTCTCTATGGCGGAAGAAGGCTCCACGCCTTTCCCTCCTGATTGTCGCTGTCTCAATATCCCTTTTATTGGAAAACGGTGGACTCTTCATCTTTGGTGCTGCTCCTCGCTCCTTCCCCCAGATAATCCCTTTGAAAAATTATTCCGTCGGCGGTATCCTCTTCACCAATCTCCAGCTACTCATCATTCTAACCTCTCTCTTTCTTATGGGGATTCTCCATATCATAGTGATGAGGACGAAGATGGGAAGGGCTATGCGAGCTGTTGCGGAGGACAGCGAGATGTCCGCCCTCTTAGGGATACCGCGGGAGAGAATCCTCTCCTTCACTTTCGCCCTCGGCTCCTCCTTGGCTGGAATAGCTGGCGTTATGGTAGCCCTATATACACCCCAAATCAATCCCCTTATGGGACTTCTGCCGGGGTTGAAGGCTTTTGTTGCCGCAGTTTTGGGGGGAATAGGAAGCATACCGGGAGCTATGTTGGGAGGCTTCGTGCTCGGTGAGGCGGAGACTCTGGTATCAGCCTATCTCTCATCAAGCTATAGAGACCTCTTCGCTTTCCTCGTCCTCATCCTCATTCTCCTTTTCCGTCCCCAAGGACTTCTTGGCAAGGGTGTGGTGGAGAAGATATGAGCAAAAGGGCGCTTATAATTTTCCTTCTTTCCATACCTTTTCTCTTCATTCTGAACTATTTTCTCTCCAATCCCTCCCTCTTCAGCCCTTATGCCCTCCAGATAATCGTGCTTATGGGGATAAACGCGATATTAGCGATAAGCTGGGACTTAATCGCTGGCGTAACCGGGCAGTTCTCAATAGGGCATGCAGGATTTATGGCTATAGGTGCCTATTCCTCAGCCTTCCTCACCTTGAACTACCACATACCGCTTATTTTCGCAATATTGTTCTCCGCTTTCCTTTCCCTGCTCGCCGGTTTCCTCGTTGGTATACCCTCGCTTCGCCTAAGAGGGGATTATCTTGCTATAGCCACTCTAGGCTTCGGGGAGATAGTTAGGGTTGCCATATTGAATATGAATAGCCTTGGCGGAGCGAGGGGGATGAAGGGAATTCCTATCCTTTCCTCTTTCTTCTCCGTCTATTTCCTCCTGGCAATTTCCCTCTGGCTATGCCTTTCCCTTCTGAAATCTCAGCAAGGCAGAATACTTCTGTCAATAAGAGAGAATGAGGTTGCCTCTCAGATGATGGGGGTGGATATAGTGAGATACAAGGTCCTAGCTTTTGCCTTCAGCGCCTGCCTCGCTGGGATAGCTGGAGCACTTTACGCCCACTGGACATCCTTCATCCATCCCGATTCGTTTACATTTATGAAATCAATTGAGATAATATTGATGGGCGTTATAGGTGGTATGGGAACAATCTATGGAGCAGCTATCGGCGGAGCGATTGTCACTCTCCTACCGGAGGGATTGAGGCTTCTCTTGGAGCAGAATCCCCTCCTATATCAAAATAAGGAGTTCATTAGGATGTTATTCTTCGCCTCCCTGCTTATGATATTCATCATTCTGAGACCCCAAGGGATTTTCGGCAAAAAGGAATGAAAGAGGCGATTTTGGAAGTTGAAAATTTAACTGTTAGATTCGGCGGGCTGATTGCCCTAAAGGGCGTGTCTTTCTCCGTTTTCCCTGGAGAGGTTTTGGGGATTATTGGACCAAATGGAGCAGGCAAGACAACCCTCTTCAATGCAATCACTGGCGCGGTTATCCCTCAAGAGGGGAAAATCGTTTTTGAGGGGAAAGACATAACCTCTCTTCCACCCCATAAAAGAGCTCGTCTCGGCATAGCAAGAACATTTCAGAACCTTCGTCTTTTCTCCCACCTTTCCGTCATTGATAATGTCAAGCTCCCGGTAGGTTCTCCCTATCCCGCAATCGCACCGCCCTTACTACTGCCCTCCTTCCGCAAGGGAGAGGAAACGCTAAACAAAATTGCTCTTGAGCTTCTTGAGAAATTGGAATTGAAGCAATATAAGGATAGACCTGCCAAAGTTTTGCCCTATGGAGAGAGGAAGAAGCTGGAGATAGCGAGGGCGCTTGCCTTGAAGCCCAAATTGCTCCTATTAGATGAGCCAGCTGCTGGTCTAAGCCATCAGGAAGCTGTCTCCCTGATGGAGGAACTCCAGAGATTGAGAGGGGAATTCAAGTTGACAATAATTTTGATTGAACATAATATGAGAATGATAATGGGCTATTGCGAGAGGATAATAGCTTTGAATTATGGGGAGGTAATTGCCGAGGGGACACCCGAGGAAGTAGCAAACAATCCCGCCGTTATAGAGGCGTATTTAGGTGAGCAGGAGTAATGCTGAAGGTAGAGAACATAGATGTTTACTATGATGCTGTTAGGGCATTAAGAGGAGTCTCCTTTGAGGTGAAGGAGGGAGAAATCTTCGCCCTTTTGGGGGCAAATGGAGCGGGAAAGACGACGACTTTGAGGACGATCAGCGGTCTCCTTATTCCCAAGGCAGGGCGGATATTCTTCAAGGGCGAGGATATCACCTATTTACCAATTGAGGCGAGGGTGAGGAGGGGGATATCGCAGGTGCCTGAGGGAAGGAGGGTCTTCTCAAAGCTGACCGTTGAGGAGAATCTGCTTTTGGGTGGCTATACCAAGGAAAAGGCGATAAAGAAGAATCTTGAAGTGGTTTTCTCTCTCTTCCCGATTTTGAAGGAGAGGCTTAAACAACTCGCCGGCACATTGAGCGGTGGAGAGCAACAGATGTTATCAATAGCGAGAGCTTTAATGAGCGAGCCCACTCTTCTTCTCCTTGATGAGCCATCTCTTGGGCTTGCTCCCCTTCTTGTCAGGAACATCTTCGGCTATATCAAAGAGATAAACGAGGAGAGGGGGATAACGATTCTTCTCGTTGAGCAAAACGCTCATATGGCTTTGCAGATAGCCCATAGAGCTGCCCTCCTTCAGCAAGGGGAAATCGTTCTTGAGGGAAGTGCGGATGAGTTGAAGGATATTGATGCGATTAAGAGCGTATATCTTGGGGGTTAAGGTATGAAGGAGACGCTCCTTTATGTTGCCCTTCTTTTTTTGTTGGATAAAGCCCTCCTTCGTCCCTCTTCAATAGAAAACAAGATAAAGGATGTCTTCTTATCCTATGTTGGAGGTGCGGAGGAGATAAAAGTTGATGTTGAGCTCGCGCCGTTCCCCCGCGATTTGCTCGGAAGGATAGAGAAAGCGGAAGTAGAGATGCGGGGATTCAAAACCGAGACTCTCCCCATAACTATCACGCCCAAGAAAGTAATGGCAGGAAAGATAAGCATGCTGAGATTTGAGGGGAGCGATATAAGGTATAAGGATATTCCCATAAAAAGCGTTTCCCTTAACCTTTCCGATTTGAAATTTAATCTTCCTAGGCTCCTTGTTCATAGGAAGATGCAGTTCATTGGGGCGGGAAAGGGAAAAGTAAGTCTCGTTTTAGAGGAGGAAGCAATCAACGAGGTTATGAAGGGAAAGGCGAATATTCAGCTTCTAAAGGATAAAATAAAGGTTAGCTTAAATGTGGGATATCCTCCAATAGCAATCCCCATAGAGATATATGGGAAATTGGAGGGGAGGGGCGATAAAATCTATTTCGTCCAGCCAACCGGAGAGATTCTATTGCTTCCCATTCCTCAAAGCCTTCTTCAATTAGCTGTTGATAGATTGAATCCCGTCCTTGACATCTCTACTTTAATCCCTTTCACGATACCAGTGAAGATAGAGGATATTGTGGTAGAGGAAGGGGAAATAAGCGTTTTCTGTGAGGTAGATTTGAGCAAGTTTGGAAAATGAGGAGTGTAAATAAAAAATTTACTCAGGGATTTCAACTTTAAAAATGGATTCACATAATAAAGAGTTATAGTAAAATTTTAGAAATTTTTAAAGATGAAGCTGTTAAAAGGATTAGATATAAGAAAATTGAATAAAGACGATGCGGAGGTTCTTAAAGAGTTTTTCTCGTCCCTTTCTCCCTCCACCATCCGCCTTTTCTCCTTCAACCCCCTTCCTCTCGATCATGCTTTTCTTTTCGCCCAGAGAGACGATATAACTTGCTTCATCGCAACGATTGATGGGCGGATAGTGGGTTATGTTTGGTGGGAACCTAACTCCTCTCCTATGCCAACTCTCGGCATTTGCGTTCGGGACGAATATCAGGGCAATGGGATAGGGAAAGCTCTATTAGGACGCCTAATAGAGGAAGCAAGGCGACAGAATAAGAGAGGTTTGAGGCTGACGGTTATGAAGGAGAACAAGATAGCGATTTCCCTCTATCTTGGCGCTGGCTTCAAGCCAGTCGCCGAATATGTAGATAATAGAGGTCCCTCCTTAATTATGAAGCTTGAGCTGGATTAATGGATTCCCAACTTAATGAGGTAGTTTCTCTTTTAGGGCTTTCACTACTTCCTGAGCGAAGAATTTCGCTGCCTTGGGGTCCCTTCCTGTGATGATATTATCCGCCCTGATAACTGGCTTATCCTTATATTTAACTCCTTTCTCCTTAAAGACCTTCAAGGCATCGGGGGAGGGATAGATTGTTGCTTCCTTACCCTTCAATATATCCGCTTTAGCGAGAACAGCGGGAGATAAGCAGATAGCGGAGACAACCTTCTTTTTCTCATTCATGGCCTTGACCAATTTCAAAAGCTCCTTGTTGTTCCATAGATATTTCGGTGACCCGCTTCCTCCCACTATCACTATCCCAAGATAATCCTTCTCTTTGGCTTCCTTAATTGATATATTAGGGCGAACCTTTGTTTTCCCATCCATTCCAATCGCTTCCTTTTTGCTGTTGCTCGCAACTACAATAGCGAAACCGTTTTTCTCCAACGCTTCCCTTGAGGTGCTATATTCTATCTGCTGGAAATCCCTCTGGGCTATCACTATGAGCACCTTAGGCTTCTCTATATGGGTGATTGACCACCCCGCAATGCAAACCAAGGTGAGAATAAACAAAATAATTCCTACCGCTATCCTCCTCATAACCTTATCACCTCCATTGAAATTCTATGTCGCTTCTCATTTTAGAGCAAGTTTACTCATCGGAGGAGATAATCTATGTGCCTAAAATTGCTCTTTTTAAGATGATGGGAGATCCTCTTTTAAAGACCCTCGGGCTGAACCCACATAAAAATAATCGCCTTTTGGGGAAGAGGTTTTCTCCAAGCCTCCCTCTATTAAGATTGATGTCGTTTTTAAGGAAGATATGGAAGAAGTAGCTGCCAGGCTCAGAAGGGATATCTTCTATCACTTGAACTTGCTAAGGAACTCGTCAACATTTTCCTTCGTGACGAGCTTTACTGGGACATAAATATTTTTCTCCACCTTTTCGCCTTTCAAGACCTTCAAGGCTATATCAACTGCCATTTTGCCCATTTCCTCCGGCTGTTGCGCGACTGTAGCGAGCATCTTTCCTTCCTTTATCGCCTCAAGGGCATCTTTGTTTCCGTCAAATCCTATAACTTTTATCTTTCCCAGCTTTCCCGCAGCTTCTATCGCTTGAAGGGCGCCGAGAGCCATCTCGTCGTTTTGGGCGAAGACGCCGTCCAAATCAGGATGTCTTTGAAGGATATCCTCCATAACTTGCAACGCTTTATCCCTGCGGGAATCAGCGGGACGCTTTACCACCACTTGCACATTGCTTCCCTTCAAAGCCTCTTCAAAACCTTGTCCTCTCTTTTGGGCGTTAACTGCTCCCAGCTGGCACTGAATATGAGCTACTTTCCCCTTTCCATTCAGAGCCTTGACCATATATTCGCCAGCAAGTCTTCCTCCCTTTATGTTATCCGAGATGATGAGGGAGGCATATTCCCCACCGCTAGTTCCTATATCAACAATAATCACGGGAATGTTTGCCTTATTTGCCGATTGCACCGCGGGAACTATGGGGTCGCTTTCGTAGGGGGATATGAGGAGGGCATCAACTTTCTTCTGAATTAGGTCGTCAACATCGTTTAGCTGTTTATATGGATTATCCTGTGCATCTGCGACGATGACCTTAACTCCCTTTTTGGCGCATTCTTCTTTTATTCCATTGGTAACCCTAATCCAGAAAGTGTTATTAAGGGCTGGCGTTGAATACCCCAAAACGATTTCCTTTTCCTTTTTCTTGGCACACCCAAAGAAGAGCAAGGGAATAAAAGAACAAGCGATAAGATATAATATCCATCTTTTCATAACGACAGCCTCCTTTCCTGATGTATTATAAATAATTTAAGGGGAAGTCGCAATTAAGAGGTTAATGAATGTTGGAAACCGTTATGCTCTCGGAATATCACCTGGGTCTAATACTTTCTCCTCTAACCTTCATAGAGTTTTTTGAACAGATAATGGGGAGAGCATCCTTACACCTCAACCTATCTAAATTCTAGTCCCGGTCTCTCTTTATACTTCAATCTCTCCTTTTTCTCAACCTATCTAAAAGGACGGCGATGATGATTAGGGAACCCACAACCGCTTGCTGCCAAAACGGATTTACTTCAAGCAAATTAAGTCCGTTATTCAACACTCCCATTATGAGAGCCCCTATCAGCGTTCCACCAACCCCTCCTTCTCCTCCCATAAGACTCGTCCCGCCTATCACAACCGCCGCTATAGCGTCAAGCTCATAACCGAGCCCAGCTTGAGGATGGGCGCAGTTGAGCCTCGCAGTCATAACTAACCCTCCCAGCGCCGCAGTCATACCGCTTATCGCATATATGTAGAGCTTGTAAAGAGAGACATTTATCCCCGAAAGCCTGCTCGCTTCCTCATTTCCTCCAATGGCGTAAATCCTCCTCCCAAATGCAGTGCGTGAGAGAACAACATAAGCGATTATATAGATGAATAAGGTTATGATAATGGGAAGGGAGAAAAGCTCATGGAAGAGATATCCGCTTCCCAGAAATTGGAACCCTTTGGGCAGTGGAGATATGAGGGCTCCCTTTGTGTAAACTAAAGTGAGGCTACGAGCGATAGCCATAGTTCCCAATGTGGCGACAAAGGGAGGCACCCCTCCCTTGGCTATTATCAACCCCTGAAAAGTTCCAATCGCTACCCCCAGCAATATACCTGATAAAATCGCCAACCAAAGGGGATGGGATAGGGATAAGCCAGCTGATATGGCTCCACAGAGGGCTAGGACGGAGCCAACCGATAGGTCTATCCCAGCGGTGAGTATGACGAAGGTTTCTCCCACAGCCAATATAGCGTAAACAGAGACCTGCCGAAGGATATTAGATATGTTATCAAGGGTAAGAAAGCGGGGATTTGGGCTGAAAATCCTCTCAAGAGTGAAGAATAGGAGGCAGATGAAGAGGAAAACAAGAAATGTGCTTGCCCTTCCTATGGAGAGTTTTAAAAAGGCATAGCCATTTTTTCCTTTATTTCCCATATCTTAAATAATAAAATTTTCCTATCGGACAATCAATTATGAAAATCAAAAGAGATGAGTTCGGCGTTCCCTTAATTGAGGCTGACGATTTAGAGGAACTTTTCTTCCTCTTCGGCTATGCGCAAGCAGAGGACCACCTCCTCCCAATGCTCTTAAATTTCAGAGAGGCGATGGGAAGGCTGAGCGAGGTCCTCGGAGAGGAGGGGATTGAGAGGGATTTAAGAAGCAGGGCATATGCTATGGATAGGTTTGCGGAAAGGGATTTAAGATGGGCTAGCGAAGAGGAAAGGAAGATTTTGCGAGCTTTCGTGAAAGGAATAAATAGATTCATAAGGGAGAACGAGAACAGCCTTCCGGAATGGGCAAGGGAGGAAGTGGATGAGAGGGATGTCCTTGCTTTTCTCCGCTGGTGCCTCTTGCCCTTTGGGGAAGGCAGGACTCTGAACAAGATTTGGACATCCTTCGGCTCAAATCAATTCGCCATATCCCCAACACGAACAAAAGACGGGTCAACTATTCTCTCCATAGCTCCCCATCTTCCCTTTCAGCGCCCCTTCCAATGGTATGAAGCCCATCTTCGTGGTGTGGGATTTGATGTGCGGGGTGTATCGTTTTTCGGCATCCCAATGATAACTATGGGGCATAATAGGGATATAGCTTGGTCCTATACGGTCAATCCCGTGAACGTGGGAGATGTATACGAGGAGAGGTTGAGCCTTGCGGGAGACAAGTACTTTTATGAAGATAGTTGGCGGGAGATTGAGGAAGAGGAAGTTGAGTTGAGTGTAATGGGGAGGGGCGGAATAAAGAAGATAAAATTTAAATTAAGAAGGTCCCATCGTGGTCCGATAATTTATGAAGAAGATGGGAGGGCTTATTCCGTCCGGCTGAGCTTGTTTGATGCTGAATCTATACTTAGTTTCCTGATTAGAGTTGCGAAAGCGAGAAATCTAAGCGAATTCAAGGAGGCGTTCAAAAGACCGGGTTTCCATATGTTCAATGTCCTTTATGGGGATAGGGAGGGGAATATATATTATCTCTGTAATGCTCTCGCTCCCATCCGCTCTCCCAATTATGATTGGTCAAAGCCAGTGCCTGGGTGGTTGAGGGAGACGGAATGGCAGGGTTTCTATCCCTTTGAAAAGCTTCCCCAGATAGAGAACCCTCCCTGTGGCTATCTGCAAAATTGCAATGTTGACCCAACCCATATAACGGTTGAGCAATATCTCAGATGGGAGGATTTCCCGCCATTTCTCTTGGAACCCGCCTACACGGGAAGGAGCAAGAGATTGCTTGCCCTTTTGGAGGGGAACTCGGCGATAAGCTTGGAGGATGCGATAGCTTATTCCTTTGATGTTTTGGATATGACAGCCGAGGAATGGAAGCCTCGCTTGATAGGCGAATATAATGCCCTTATACACAATATAGGAGAAGGAAGGGAGATATTGGCGCAGGCGATTAATCTCTTGAGGGAATGGGATAACAAGGACGATTTGGAAAGCAGGGGAAGCTATCTTTTTGGCTTATGGGCGGATAAATTCTCGCAAAGGGAGGATAAGGATGAGATGGGGGTGCTGCTTGAACTCTTATCGGCTGGAGAGGAGATGTTGAGGAGATTGGGCAGGTTGGATGTGAGGTGGGGGGATTTTCACATCATCAAGAGAGGGGATATGGAATATCCCAGCGCTGGCGCGGGTTTTTCCACGACCGAGTCGCTTCATCTCGCCACAGGAAGATTGAGGGAGGACGGGAAGGTGGAAGGGGAATCGGGGACATCCTTCTTGATGATAGTGGAGCTTGGGGAGAGGGTTCGTTCTTGGAGTCTCCTTCCCTTCGGCAACAGCGAAAACCCTGAATCTCCCCATTTCGCCGACCAAGCTCCCCTATTCTCTGAAAGGAGGTTGAAGCCTGCTTATGAAGGAGATTCTTCTTGAATCAGTGGAGAAATCGGCTAACTTCGCTCGCCATTGTCTTGAGGATTGCCCATTATGCGGAGGAAGGAGGGCTATCTCCTCCTTCGTCGATTACGAGGGTAAGCCGATGCTCTGGCACGATTTCGGTCCCTTGGAGGGTCCGGGCTGGGCGGCTAATTCTTTGGGAGGAGCCTACGAGTTCCTCCTATTCTCCCGCTATATCAAGAATGGGGAATTTGAGAAGGACGCCCTTGGTTTGCTGAATCACACCCTTAATTGTGGATTTATAAGAGAGGATGGCTTCATCATCCCCTACAGACATTTATTGGAGAATAGATTCTGCCTAAATTTCAAGGGGAACGGTGAGTGGTTTGCTCCCGGAGCTATGGCGAGGATTGCCCTCCAAATGCTTTGGATAGAGGATATTTTGGGGAAGGATTTGAGCGAATATGCGAAGAGATGCGCCCAATGGATAGTTGAAAAGGTTGAGATGGCTCCCAATGGCTGGTATCCAAGGAGGTGCAGGGCTGATGGTAGCTTTTATCCCCTCAATGCGGAAGGGGAAGAGCTGGACCCAATCAGGGAAATATCGGGGGATGGCTCCCATATTCTCTTTCTTCTTTCCGAGCTTTCTCTAAGGGGATTAGGGGATTATAGTAGGGAGGTGGAGGAAAAGGCGGAGCTTTATATGAGGGTGGGCGGATTTTTGGGCTCTTTAAATCAGGATACTTATGATGAGGAGGAGAATGTCTCAATAGCGGTTGGATTTCGTTCACTTCTCAGGGTGGGGAAGCTATTGTGGAGGGCGGATATAAGGGATTTTGCCTATTCCCTATTAAAGAGGCTTGAGAGATTTGAGTTGAGGGAGGATTTAAACGGGTGCGAGACGGCGGGTCTACTATATATGGAGGATTCCTGGACGACCTGCTATCTATGGGAGAACGCCGAGGCGGCGCTCGCCTATATAGAGGCATATGAGGATAGTGGGAATTCAATTTATCGTAGAAAGGCGGAGGAAATTCTTCTCGCTTGTGCCAAGCATCATTATGGGGAATATGGATTTCTCACCGAGGGAGTAGACTGGCAAAACAGCGTAGGGCGGGAGCATCATATCAACGGAAGGGAGTTCGGAGATATAAAATACACCGAACCCCTCCTCAACAACCTCCATATAATTGAGCCAACGCTGAGATTGCTCTTTTAAAAGTCTCAATTTAAAAGAGCGTGAAGTCGGCAGGGAAGACTCTGCATTAACATCTGCGGATGTGCTTTGTGTTCCCTGCCAAGCAACGGCGATTACCTAATAGGATATATCCCCTTGGGAGACCTTTTCCTATGGAGTTTGTTGTTAAGCGATATGGGAGTTTCCTGATGAGCTTCAAATGTTATGGAATTATACGATAAAGTTGACTAACAGGCGATGATGATTTACACTATGCAATCTTTAAAACTCCAGCTAAAGGAAGGTGATGTAGCATGAGAGTTTAGGAAAGGAGGGAGGGGCTTCTCCTCTCCTCCCTCGCCGGACAGACCGGAAACCAGGATAGGGAGAAAAAATAAAGCAAAGAGGAGGTATTTTGAATGTTCGTGAAGAACGAGAAGAGAGGTTTTACCTTGATTGAGCTGTTAGTGGTGATAGCGATTATCGCCATCTTGGCAGCCATCCTTTTCCCCGTCTTTAGCAGGGCACGGGAAAAGGCTAGACAAACTGCGTGTTTATCAAATATGAAGCAAATAGGGATGGCGCTTATGATGTATGTGCAGGATTGGGATGAGACATTCCCATTCCTGGGTTGTTTTGGCTGTGGAAGTGGTCCCGATGCGAATAATCCGTTTTGCACACCACAAGGGAAGATTTACCCTTATGTGAAGAATACGGGTGTTTACGACTGTCCCTCCGCAGATATGTATAAGCTCGTAGTTGTGGCGAATGGTTGTGCTCGTGGCGACCCTTCTGGTTGGGGTTGGCCATTTCCGCCAGAATTTCTGGGAGCGAGCGTGGATATCGGTTGGAACGACAAAATGTATGCTTGTAAGCTCTCTTCTATGCCGACCCCATCTGAAACGGCGGTTTTCGCTGATGCAGCGATGGCTTTTACCTGTGGTGGGACAAGGACAGTATATGCGAATAGCTGCGGTGCTGCATGCACGCCCGCCAACAGATTGAGAAGAAACACGCGGCATTCCGAAGGGGAGAACATCGTATTCGCAGACGGGCATACGAAATGGATGCATTTCCTAAAGATAGCTGATAACTGCGGTAAACTCTTCTGGCCAATGCGGGACCACGACGATTTAACTTTCTGGTCTAAATGGGGCGGTGGACCCGCTGATTAATTAAAGTTGAAAATAGCTTGGGAGGAGGGATTGCCCTCCTCCCAAGCTTGAAAATCAAAGCGTTTCTCAAAAAGAGAAACTTTTCTATTTGATACCGGTTGGCGTAGGAAGTTATGGTTCCTTTATAAAGTGGAGGAGTTCCCTTGGGTTCAGGTTGCGGTGGGGTAAATCGGAGTCTTGATAGCCTAAGTTAGCTATCCGCTTCCAATTGAGAAGAAGTCAACAAGATATAAACCCGAGTGTGGGAATTCCACCCATTTGAGAAAGTTCACTGAAAACTGCGGTCAGAAAGGAGTTCAGCGTCCTGTTCTTCCCGCTATCGCTGAGAAGAGAGGTGAACTCGCTCCCTAGGCTTTCATTCTACCTCCAGAGCAACTGGAGCTTGTCCGCATGGAACTCCAGCCAAGAGGTCCAGATGAGAAAATGGTAGATATGATTGGAATCGTAACGATATCTGAAGGTGACCCCCCTTGAAGAATGGTATTAAGCAAAGCAGATGTTTGAAAAAAGAAGTGGCGAAGAGATATCCTTTTAGAGTTGGTGCCGGGGCCCAGAGTCGAACTGGGGACGCCAGGATTTTCAGTCCTGCGCTCTACCTCCTGAGCTACCCCGGCGCAGTTTTTGGCGGGGTCGACGGGACTTGAACCCGCGGCCTCTTGCTTGACAGGCAAGCGCGCTAGCCGGACTGCGCCACGACCCCGCCTAATTGGTGGGCGAAGTAGGACTTGAACCTACGACCTTCTCCTTGTAAGGGAGACGCTCTCCCACCTGAGCTATTCGCCCATTTTTGGTGCCCCCAAGGGGATTTGAACCCCTGCCGCAGGCTTGAAAGGCCTGTATCCTAACCGGGCTAGATGATGGGGGCACTTTTATGGTGAGCCGTGCAGGAGTCGAACCCGCGGCCCCCGGCTTAAAAGGCCGGTGCTCTACCACAGCTGAGCTAACGGCTCAATATAAGTATATACAAAACAGCTTTTTTCGTCAAATCATTGAATAATTCAATAACATTTACCGCATTAACAAATTTAAAGAGTTATACGATTTAAAGGGTCATTTGGAGGGGAGGCTATTGGCGAGATGGAATAATCGTTGTTTTCAAGAACCCAAAACCCTAATCGCCTTTATAAGTCCTCTTGTTTGATGTCTAATCAAATATCTTAATATCTCATATTAATTATTCAGTGGGAACATCAAAAAGGGCGCTGTCAAGAGCCCTTCCTAAAAATGAACAAAAAGTCTTGAAAATTGTCATATCATTTCTATGTTTTAGTTGCTTTTTCCATTCCCCAGCATCCATTCGTAAGTCTTCTTCAATCCCTCCCTTAAATCTGTCTTTGGTGACCAACCCAATAAGCGTTGAGCCTTTTGGATATCCAATACTCTCCTCTTCACATAATCAATTTGTCTCGGCTCTACATACTCTATCTCAAGGCTATTGTTGACCATAGAGATTATAAGCCCAGCTAACTCCTCTATAGATGTCTCTTTTCCAGAGGCGATATTGAAAACCTCGCCTATTGCTTGGGGCTCAAGTGCTGACCTAAGGGTAGCTTCCACTGCGTCCTCAATATAGACGAAATCTCTCGTTTGCTTACCGTCCCCATGAATTACTATTTTCTCTCCTCTTAAAGCAGAATTGAGAAATTTACTCACAACCCCTGAGTAGGGATTGGAAGGCGATTGCCTCGGACCGTATACATTGGAATATCTAAGGATGGTTATTGGTAATCCGAAATGATGATGAAAAGCGAAACAGTATGCTTCCCCAGCGTATTTTCCCGCTGGATAAAAGCTCTTCAAAATAGGGGGAGCATCCTCTTTAATGGGGAAGTCTTTTTGCTGTCCATAAATTGAAACCGAGGAGGTGTACACAAATCTTTTTACTGGAAGGTTTTTGCAAAGATTCAAAAGATTAACCGTTCCCCCAACATTTGTTTCCATCTCAAGCTCGGGATACTTGACAGCAGCTTGGATATTCACAGTGGCTAAATGAAAAACATAGTCCACACCTTCTAGGGCTTTTTCCATAGCTTCCCGCGACCTAACAGAAGCACGTATTAGCTCAACTTCATTTAGAACCTCTTGTATGTTTTCCACACTCCCTGTAAAGAAATTATCCACAACCCTTACCTTTGCACCTTCCCTAACTAAAGCTATAACAAGATTCGAACCGACAAAACCAGCTCCTCCGGTAACCAAAACTTGTGCATTCTTAAAGCGCATTTCTTTAGCCTCCTGTTCTCTTGAATATTGCTTTTATTGTAAGCAGTATAAGCTTCAAATCAAACCATAGCGTTCGCTGGCGAATATATTCTATGTCCTTTTTCACCATTTCATCAAAAGGGACATTACCTCTCGCCGAGACTTGATAAAGTCCAGTTATGCCCGGTTTTACAACCTGCCTTTGCCAATGCCAATCTTGAAAGTATTCGGCTTCATAGACAAGTAGCGGGCGCGGTCCTACGATATTCATGTCACCCTTCAGCACATTGAGAAACTGTGGTAGCTCATCTAAACTCAATTTCCTCAACCATTTTCCAACTCTTGTAATCCTTGGATCGTTCTTTATACGATATTCAATGGGCTTACCACTTGGATTTTTAAGTGCTTGGGCCACGAATTTTTTGTGAATAGATTGGTCGCTATTGTGAAACATAGAACGAAACTTATAAATGGAAAATGTTTTGCCGTTTTTTCCTAACCTTTTCTGCCTGAATAGAACTGGTCCAGGACTATCGAAGGCGATGAGTAAAGCGATGATGGCTAGCAGAGGAACAATGAGAAACAAAATAAAGAGCGAGAATAGGATGTTGAAAAATGTTGCACCTTTTTCTCTTAAATAAAATCTCTTTATATCATACTCACCCAAGCGCATAACACCCTTTTAGCCCATTTTTTAAACTCAGTATCTCTTTTATAATAGTTTCTTTTATGT
Organism: bacterium; assembly: GCA_014360495.1. Lineage (NCBI taxonomy): Bacteria > bacterium. The sequence goes on along the minus strand of JACIXR010000007.1, from coordinate 131,636 downwards.
GTGGGGAGCTAAACCATTGTGTGCTTGTTTTTTTCTTCAATTGGATTTTGGCGAAGTCTTCCGGTTTGGATATGATAGTCAAAAGACCCTTCTCGGCGAGATATAAATCAACTGCCCTAAGGTTTTTAAGAAGTGTATAAGCAGGGGTTCCCAGCATAGCTGCTTCGGCTGCCATCGTTCCCCCGGCAGTTATAACAATATCTGAATAGTACATTAGGTTTAATCCATCGACAGCTTTTGTCGGAATTAAAAGGTTACTATAATGTTTTTGCCATTGGTTTAACCTCTCCCGCTGTTGGGGAGTTCTTGGCAAAATGATAACAAACGTATTCGGTTGCGATAGAAGATATCTTGCAAGGTGATAAAAGAGGGGGTTATCTATCCTATCGTGTAAGGCAAGAAAATCAGGAGGGCGAAGCACACAAATGACCTTATCAGATGGTATGTTCATCTTCCCTAGGAATCCGGGTATTGGTTCAAAATCGGGTATATAGATTTGTTCCTTTATACCCCCGAACTTGACCACTTTCTTTGGATGGGCTCCATATTGGCGCAATTTTTCATCAGGGAAGGATTCCGGAACAAGGACCTTCGCGGCTAGCCTGAACACCAAATGGTTGGCTATTTGTCTTTCGGTGTCCTGAATTGTTAAGAATGGAATACGCAACAGAAAAGAAACAATGGCTTGGTCGGCGGAATTATGGCTAACAGCAATATCAATATCTAAACCCCGGACGAGTGCTAATAGTTTGCCACTTCGCCAGAAAAGGTAGAGGAGTTTTTTGTAATAGCTTCTACCGGCGTGTTTTCCCACCACTATATGTTTTATCCCACTTTGTTCAACTAAATCCTTCGTTTGGGCATAATCTCGTACAGTTACGAAGGGAGTATGTCCCATTGAACGAAGGGACTTTATAATCCCTCTAAAAAGTAATACATGAGCGGAATTGGCTAAATCAAACCAAATCCGCATTGGCTTGATTACTCTCATATAAGGATTTTCTAACCAATTTTTATCTATCACGTGATTAATTACGTAATTTATTATTTTATATCCCTTTCCACAATAGTCAATATCCTTTCGTTGACCATTTTTAATCACCCCAATCTATGAGGAAGTGCTTTTGAGAGAAGCAATTTAGTTAGTGCGTAAAACATCCAAGCTTGCCCCCAACGGATGAAGGGCGTTTTTATCGTATAAGCAGGATATTTTCTGTAATAGAAGAAACCCTCTTTTTCGTCGTACATATTTTCCAATGTCCAATTGGCTATTTTCTCCGCTTCCTCCAAATCACCAAAAACTGTGTGGGTGATAATTCCTTGCGCACAACAATGGATATCTGCGGGGAAAAGTTTGTTATGATAATAACGAGGCGCTCCCGAGGGCAAGAAGAAGGTTTTTTTATAGTAATTATAACCTCTAATTAATTGTTCCTCATATTCCGAATTTCCTGAGTAATCTATGTATTGCTTCAATGCAACTAAGTTAAAGCCAGAATGATAGTTATCTATATAAAGCAAATTATCGTTCCCCACTCCATAAAACCAAGAGCCATCGGGATTTTGATGGTATAGAGTAAACTTGACAGCTTCATCCGCATATGATAATAAGGATTCATTTTTAGTAAGTAAGTAAACTCTTGCTAAAAGGGCGGCAATCCAAAGATTCACATTATGCACACAAAGATTGTCAATAGGAGTATAGCTAAAGCATATGCCCCTGGGGGTTATCGTTTTATTGAGGTCGTTAAGGAGAAAATCGCAGATCCTCACTGCCATTTCGGTGAATTCGTTGCTTCCTATTGCTTCTTGGAAATCCAACAAAGCCTGGGCAGCGAAAGTCGTACATACTGCATTGGGCATTCCTAAAGGAGCGTAAAGGACTTTTGATTGCCAGGGGAAGTTATAACCCCAAGAAGGTCCTTTATACCTTTTGATTTTCTCTTTATTCAACACATTCACAAGAAATTTGGCTTTTATGAGCAAATCTCTATCCCTAAAATGAGAATACAATTCGCTATAAGAGGATATGAAAAGGGAGATTGCTTTGGGATTAATGCCTTTATGCACAAGCAAGAACGGTCTTACATTAAAGGGAATAGCCCTGATGGCAAAACTCCATAAAAGGCGAAAAGAGCGATTGTATTTAAAGGGGGTTAGCTCGAAGAGTCGGCTATTTAAACCATCATATGGGTCATATCCTCGCCACATATTTTTTAGATTATATTTCTCCATTTTATGGATAATGGATAGATACCCCTTATTAACTTCTTCGGATTTTTTCAACTCATAACACTCCCTTCCCTTGATTAAATAGAGGTGTTTTAAAAAGCAAAGAAAACATGTCAATTTTCAGAACTCTATCTTCAAGGGAGTTCCTTTAGAGATGGATTCCTCGATTTTTAATGTCGTCAATGTAGTCAGAGCAATTTCACGGAATGGTATAGGCATCTCACCACCACTTTTTACCGCTGATATGAACTTTTTTACCTCTTCGCTGTGTCCTTTATCCTGGAACAGTTTCTTAACCCTTCGCTTTTTACCGGAGCTAACCATTAAAAGTTCGTTGAAATCAGATATCACAAAAACCTTTCCGCCCCCGAATACTTCAATTCTCTCCTTAGGGAAGGTTGGGTCGCCGAGACCAGTGTAGACAATAGAGGCAATGGATTCGTTTTTAAATTTCAGATTAACCGTTAGATTATCATTGGGTATTACACCGTTCCCACCTGCGGATATGGCATGAACTTCTACGGGTTCACTTCGGGCGAGGAATTGTAAAGTATCAACGAAGTGGCATACCTCGGCTTGTATTCTCCCTCCTCCTTGTTCTTTATCCAACACCCAATGGTCCGGGGGTAAAGGTCCCGCATTCACACGGTAGCAGAAAACGAGTGGGAAATCGGTCTTTTCTATTTTCTCGTAAAGCAACAGAATGAATGGGGAGAAACGCCTATTGAAACCCACCATAACCCGTCCGCCGGTTTCTTCAACCGTTTTCACCACCTCTTCAAATTCCTCGTAAGTTAATGCCAAAGGTTTCTCAACGAAAACTGCCTTTCCTGCCTTTAGAGCCTCTATTGTTGCCCTGGCATGGAGGTTATTGCGGGTTGCGATGAAAACACAGTCTATATCGGGGTCGTTTAAAATATCATGGTAATCGGTTGTGCAATATTCAAAGCCGAAACGTTCACCAACTCTTTGGGCATTAGCAGCTGTTCCTGTGGCTATGCCCTTAAATATTACCCCTTCTATCTTCTTCAGGTTAGGGAGAAGTAAGGCTTGGGCGAAATTACCCGCTCCTATAAAGCCAACTCGGACCTCCTTTGTTGTGGTAGGCTTTTTGGATTCAGTTGAGAGGGCGATTTTCCTTTCGGGTTTTATGGAAGAGGAAGGATATTGTAAAAGAACACCAACCGAATACTCTTTCGTTTTACCTAGCACCACATCATAGGCTTCTTTAGCTTTCTCAAAGGGGAAGGAATGAGTTATTATAGGGTCAAGGTTTAATTTTCCCTCGCTTAAAAGGCGGACAAATTCCTCCATATTTCTGCGCTCGGGCCAAGGGACATAACCTATGGGATAATCTATACCTTTCTCTTCATAGGTTGGGTCGTATCTTCCTGGTCCATAGGAACGGGACATTCTAATTTCCAGCTCTTTATTAGAGTATGGCATATAAGGGAATGCTGTTCCTACCCTACCGACCAGAACAACTCTGCCTCTATCTCTAATAACTGCGGGGATAATGCACATGGGTTCGTTTGAAGTTGTAGAAGCGGTAATTATCACTGCGTCAACGCCTCGCCCATTAGTGAAGTTTCTGACCGTTTTTTCTATCATATCCCTTCCACGCACGATGCCCAGATCCATTCCACACTTTAGCGCCAATTCTACCGCTTGTGGCTTCACATCCATTCCTATCACCCGACAGCCTCCGGCTTTAAGCAACTGGACAAGCAATTGTCCGATAAGTCCAAGACCAATAACTAATACATTGTCCCCCAACCCAACCTCCGCTTGGTGCATTCCATGTAAGGCAATAGCACCCAGTGTGGTAAAGGCGGCATGGGCTAGATTTACATTATCTGGGACTTTTACACAGAGGTTTTTGGGCACGAATACAATTTCTGCGTGCATAGCATAGCCCCCTCCGCCACAGGCTACTTTATCACCTATCTGGAATTCCTCAGCGTTCTCTCCAACCCCGATAACTATGCCCGCGCTGCTGTAGCCCATCGGCCTATAAGCTTCCAACTGTGCTCTTACACGGGCGAGCGTTGTGCTGAGTCCTTCTTTTAAAAGCGCATCAATAGTTTTCCTAACGAGTTCCGGTCGCTCTTTCGCCTTGCCGATGAGGCTTTTCTGTCCCAAGCTTACGCTGTGTCTTTCCGTGCCCGCGCTAATAACGGAAAAAGCATTCTGCACTAATACCCCTCCTCTTTTTAATAGAGGAGCGGGAACCTCTACTATTCTTATCTCGCCGCTCTTTATATCTTGTAATACTTGTCTCAAGGAATATACCTCCTTTCAAGTTTTCTTTGTTTCCTCATATATAATAGGGGTTAGTGCTGCTATTAAAGCTATTTGGGTTACCATCAAGGAAGGGTGATGATAGAGATTATTTGTGAAACTATGAATAAACTGTCCAAACCATCCGCTAAGAACGGCAGCTGAAATTAACATTAGGGATTCGCTACTACTTGAATGCCAGGCTTTTAAAATAAATTTTGTTATAGAGATAAACGCCCAAAGGAGAATGAGACTTGCAAGTAGCCCAAGTTCTGCACCTATGAAAATAAAGGAATTATGGGGTCTTACATAGGTTTCGCCGAAGGGAGTGCGAGAATAAAGTGGGTCAGATTCCATAAGGGGGACTGCGTTATCAACTCCGACGCCCCATAGAGGATGTTCCTTTAACATCATCAGACCTGCCCAGGCGGGTGCTAAACGGACCTCTGGCCTCGCGCTTATGAAGCGGCTTTTAACTATTATGAACCCTTCAGGCATAATCGTCTGCAAAATGGCAAATGAAGATAATAAAAGAAAGAGAATGGATAGGGTTATTTTGAATTGCCCGCTTTTACTTATCAATATCAAGAAAAGGATTAAGGCGAAACCTGTAGCGACGAGGGAGGCACGGGTGAAAGTTAGGATTAGGGCGCTTGTTTGTAGGGTAAAGCCCGTCACCCAAAAAATCTTTTCAAGTAGTTTTTTACTGTTAATAATCAGCGACAGCGTCAATGGCATAATGGCGACGAAATATGCTCCTGTAAGATTAGCCGTGCAAAATGTGCCGTGAAGCCTTCTACTTATATTAACTATCGGGGCCATTTGGTAAGGCAAGTTCATGACTCCAAGATGCAGGTTTCCTGCTACAATTTCGATATTGAAAACGAAAGCGATAATTCCGATCACCGCTTGTAGAGTTGCGGATAGAGCCATTAATTTATATAATATGGTAGAACGCTTAAAATCGCTGATAGCAGTGGCTACAAATAAAGCTGTAAGGGCTATGATTAAGGGCCTTCCCGTGCCTTTTGCGAGAGCAACTAGGAAGTCTGGGAAATTATCCTGCGTGGCAATTGCTGAAAGAAAAGCCCAGGAGGCTAAGACAATATAAGGGATGATTAGAGGATATGCTCTCCCTTTATTCTTAAGAGGCAAAGACATTAAAAGTAGGGGTATACTAAAGACGAAGAAAATATCCTGTAAAGCGGCTCCCCGTAGTGCCTCAATAGGGTAGTAAGGGATGAGGGGATGAAGAGATATGAGAAATACAACAAGCCAAAAACCGCTTGCTAAACCAATTGATATTAACAAAGATAAGTAAATTATGGCAAAAACAAAAGGCCAGGTTCGCTCCAGCCAGACACAAAGAAAGCCGGATAACAAAGCTAAAAAGCCTAAAGGCAAAAATAGGGCTATTTTGTTCTTCTTTAAACCTATATTTGCCACGATAGACTTCATCCTAAATTATCGCCCCTTTTAATCGGGTTCATTTTGTGGCATCTGTTTTTTTAAAGTATATTTTTTTAAGTAAACAATTCCTCCTCTATAATTTTAATTTCATTATAATTCATTTTATTGTGTAAGTCAATCCCTTTTAAAAATTTTCCCCATTGGTGAGCGAATCCCTTCTGCTCCGTTCTAACTGGGAGATTGTTACCAGGGGAAGATGTTTATTCTCTCTTTTTCACTTCGGAATTTGCTGGGAGCTTATTGGAATGTGGAGGCCTAACCCAAACTGTTGAGGTAAGATTTCCTCACAGACCTTCTCTTATTATGAGAAGTTTCCACTAATGTGGTCAGGATTTTCGGAAAATTTTATCTATTTTCCTGGTTACAATTGAAATATCAGGATACCTCATCATAATTCCTGCCCCGATGTAAATTAAGAAACTAATTATACCTAGAGTAGCGAGAAGTGATAGTTCCCTTGCAAAACCTGTCCTTGTAGTTATTCTAAAATGAAGGCATATATAATAAAGGGAAAAGCCCTGTATCAAGCACATCATTACCGCTTTCCCAAAGGAGACAACTATCCGTTCTTTTCTTAGTTGGGGTAACCTCTTGGATAGTGTAAGCCATAGGATGGAGAAACCGACACTAATGGAGATAGATGTGGCTAAGGGAAGACCCTTGTATCCTATAATTTGGGGGAGGGTAAAAAGAAGTACCAAATCTATCAAGATTTGATAGAAACCTATTTTTAGGGGGGTTATGGTGTCTTGTAAAGAATAGAAAGCCCTTGTCGCTATTCCCCAACCCGTCATAGCTGGTATGCCTAAGGAGAAGAAAGCAAGCATATCAGCGGTGATTTTGGTCGCTTCCGCTGTGAATGCTCCTCGCTCAAACATTAACCTTATCACTGGTTGAGATAAAACGAAGAAGAAGACGCCTACCGGTAGGGAAATCAACCAGGTAGCATACAAACCACGAGTTGTCTCTTTTGCGACGGCTTCACTATCAAGGAGGGCGGCCTTGGAGGACATAAAGGGAAATACTGCTGTGCCTATTGAACCAGCCATTATTCCCAGAGGAATACCCATCAAACGGTAAGAATAGTTCAGCGCTGAAACCACACCCTCGCCTACCTTAGAAGCAAGCGCTCTGGCGATGAGCATGTCAATATAACTCAAACTGCTTCCTATTACTATAGGCAAAAGGAGTAAGAAGAAGCGCTTTATATGAGGATGGAAGAAATTGAAGGAAGCAAAGGGATTAAAACCGAAAAGCAAGGCGAATGGGAACAAGACGAAAGAATAGGCAAAGTATCCCAAATTAAAGCCGATAGCAAGGCTTTCAAAGGGCAATTGACGAGCTAAAAGGAATAAGAAGGAAATAATCGGTATGTTCACGAGAAAGCCAGCAAATGCTGGAGAAAGAAAATGTTTTCGTGCTTGAAGATAGGCAGTGAAAAAACCAGCTAAGGATTGAAAGAAAATCAATGGAGAAAGTACGATCAGGAACCTTCTAAGAAGCGATAGCTGAACATCACTGAATCCAGGGGCTATTGCTCTGCATATTGGCCAAGAGAAAAGTATGATTAAGAAAATTGCTAGTATAGAATATAGAATAACTCCCCAAAATATAGAGCTTGCTAACTTTTGTGCGGATTCCTCGCTTTTTTCTCTCTCGCTAAGGTAGAACGGGATGAAAACCAAGGGGAAAGCCATGGTTACGAGAGTCCCCCCAAGGAGGGGAATAATTTGCGCGAGGAAGAAGGCGTCTGTGAAATATCGTGCCCCGAAATAGCCAGCTATAGCCATTTCCCGAACATAGCCCAGCGCTTTGCTCAAAAAGCTAAAAAACATAAGCAGAATGGAGGCTTGGAAGAAGCTCTGCCGAAGGAGAAGAGATTTGATTTTAGACTTTGGCTTTAGTTCTTGGCTTTCCTCTATTGTTTCCATACTGAATTTAAATTATAGGATAGAAAAAGGAGAAGACAAGATTTTGAAATCTGTCTGTCGCCAAAGGCAAGAAAATCCCATTATTTGAATGCGAGAAGCGAAGAGACGAAGTAATCTATTGAGATTGCCACGTCTTCCTAGGAGTCTTAAATAGTATGGAAATTACAAGCAGACTTTTCAAATCCTACAAGAAATATAAAATTATATTGTATGGAGAAGATTTTGATTGTAGATGACGATAAGGATATTGTGGAGATTTTATCCCTTTATTTGAAAAGGGAAGGATACGAGGTCGTTCCCGCTTATGATGGCATCCAAGCCCTCAATCTCTTCCATCAAGAGAAGCCCAACCTCGTTATCCTTGATATAATGCTTCCTAAGATGGATGGCTGGGAGGTCTGCAAGATTTTACGGGAATGCTACGATGTCCCAATCCTCATGCTCACGGCGAGGGCGGAGGAGGCGGATAGAGTCTTGGGCTTGGAATTGGGAGCGGATGATTATGTCGTCAAGCCCTTCAGTCCAAGGGAAGTTACAGCACGGGTCAAAGCGATTCTAAGAAGAAAGACAAGACCACCACAGCTGATGACAATAGGGAAGATGACTCTTGATAGGTCAGCCTATGAGGCAAGGATAGGGGAAAAGAAGATACCCCTAACCCCAAAGCAATTGGACATCCTTTATATCCTTGCGGATAACAGGGGAAGGGTGGTGAGCAGAACGGAGATTATGAATAGAATCTGGCGGGATGTGGATTATCCACCCGATGAGCGGGCTGTAGACCAGCACATTAAGAGAATAAGGGGTTTGATAGATTTTGAGGAAGCGGGATTGCGCCTCACAACAATCAGGGGAGTTGGCTATAAGTTAGAAGAAATCTAAATGCGCATATTTGCTCGCCTCCTTCTCTCCTTCTTTCTGGTCGTCCTTTTCGCAACGCTCACAATCGCCCTCGCAACGACATATCTCTTAAGCGATTATTACAAGAAAACGAAGGAAAAAGAATTGAAGGTCTTGGTGGAGGGAATCGCCCTCCGCTATTCAATCATCAGAGAGAAGGAGGGAGAAGAGGAGGCGCTCAAATTCCTTGAGCAGATGAGCGAATCCACGGGTTATCACATTTGCTTCACTCCCGCATCTCCCACTCCCGTGAGTATGGAATTCGAGAAGGGTCATATAAGATGGGGGGAGATATGTATGCCCCCCTATATGGCGATTTCAGTCGCCTCGGATGTGAGGGTGAAGGGGAAACAAGTCGGCACTCTCGCCCTTCACGCCTCGGTTGGCGAAGTAAATGACATAATAAGGTATCTCCAAAATATCGTGATAGCCTCAGCTATTGTAGCTCTCCTCCTTTCCTTCGTTCTTGCCCTTTTCCTTTCCCACAGCATCTCTTCTCCGGTTGGCGATTTGGAAAGGGTAGTGCATAGCTGGATGGAGGGTGAGCTTTCAGCGAGAGCGAGGAGGAAAGCGGGAGGCGAGATAGAGAGCCTCAGACAGGCATTCAACACGCTGGCGGATAAATTGGAGGAAAGCATAAGGAGTGTTGAGGAGGAAAGGGACAAGCTTTCCACCCTCTTCTCTGTCCTCCCGGAGGGAGTTATAGCCCTGGAGGATGGAAGGGAACCCCTTTTAAATCCAAGGGCCCGGGAGCTTTTTCCCGAGGGCATTCCACCTGAGGTTCTTAGCATTGTTGAGAGAGGGAGGGAAGGGGAAAGAAGGCAGGAAATAAATTTAGGGGAGAAGATATTTCTCATCATATCGGCTCCCCTTCAGGAAGGAAAGGGGGCTGTGGGAGTTGTGCAGGATATAACTGAGATAAGACATTTGGAGAGGGTGAGGAGGGATTTTCTCACAGATATATCCCACGAGCTTCGCACGCCCCTTTCCGCCATCAGGGGCTACCTGGAGGCGATAATTGATGGGGTTGTGAACGAGAAGGAGGAAAGGAAATATTTGGGTAGGGCGCTTGAGGAAGCGATATATCTCTCCAATCTCGTTGATAATCTTCTTCAATTAACGAGGGCAGAGACGGGAAAGCTTCAGCCTAAGAGGGAAGTTCTGGATATTGAGGGGATGGCAAAGAGGATAAGGGAGAGATTAGCTCTTATGGCGGAGGAGAGGAAGGTAAAGATAAGAATAGCGAAGGGATTTCCACAGGTGATAGGGGATAGCGAGATGACGGAGAGGGTTTTGCTGAACTTGATAGAGAACGCGGTGAAATATAACAGGGAAGGAGGATTGGTATCGATTGATTTTAGGGAAAGGGATGGAGAATTGGAGATAAGGGTGAGCGACGAAGGGGAGGGGATACCGCCTGAGGAACTTCCCTATATATTTGAGAGATTTTACAAGACGGATAAGGCGAGGGTAAAAGGGAGCGGAATGGGATTGGGATTGGCGATAGTGAAGAGCTTGGTTGAGGCGCAGGGAGGGAAGGTAAGGGTGGAAAGCAAGGTAGGCGAAGGCTCAATCTTCTCCTTCACTTTGCCATTGAAAAAGGACTAAATCCAATGCTTTAACTTTAGAAGGGAGCGTCTTTATACTTTATCTTCAAAGGTGAGCAAGGAAATTCTTGAGAGAAGATGCCCATCTTTGTGATTAGTTAAGGTTGGTTTTATTACTTCAATCGTTTTCATCCGCCGAATAATTCCTTTATCGCCTTCTCACTCAATTTTTTCAAATATTTGTTTAGATAGAAATAATCGGGCTCGCTTTTTGAAGCTCTTGTGCGGATTTGGAAATTAGGTTCGCAGGGATTTAAATCAAAAGTGATAAGCCCTATGCCGAAGCGCATACAAAGCGATTCTATCCTGCTTATGTCCTCTCCGGCTGTTCTGGGAATCACGAGGTAAACCTTGTGGCTGAATAGCTTATAGGCACATGCTTGCCCAAATGCGGTTATCAATTGGTTTGTATCTACCTTTATCTCCGCACTAATGACTTCAATCGGTGGTTGGATGGGGTCTAGAGGGGAGAATTTGTACACGCCTATTACATCGGGAGTTCCCCATTTATCCCCGAAAATGCTTCCACCAAGGGGTGTTGCCCGTGTGCATTCCTCCAACTCGTTTATCAGATATTCGGCAAATGGCTTATAGAAGTCGGTTTCCTTTACCGAAGGTGGAGGTGTGGGTGGAGGTGGAGGTGGAGGTTTACCTTCCCTAAAGCAATATAATCCTTTATCGGGAATTTCAATGTCGGTTATCTTCCCTTCAAGAATATCCAGCCTAATTCTATGCAAAGAGCCAGCAATTGTGTTCCTGGATATATCGGGTAGGGCTTCCGTTAGTTTTTTAAACAGCTGAGAGTATTTCAAACAAGAAGGATGGGCTTTAAGAATCTCTCTCGCTTTTTGATAAACCAATTCCTTTTTGGTCATAAATACTATTTTACAAACTTGTTAAGAGTTATGTCAAATAAATTTAAATAAGAAAGACGGTCTTTACCCGGGCTATTTTTAACAATATTGCAATATATAGGTGATGGAATGAGACGATTAAAGACCTTTCTTAAAAAGACCTAAAAACCTAAGTGAGAAAAAGCTAAGAAAAGGGGTCTCAAATGCTATGGAATCATACATTTTGTTGAGGAATTGATTTTATCTTGATATAATTTAAAATTACATTTATAGCACAAAGGAGGTCAGATGAGGCAGATCAAGTTAGGTATCCCTAAAGGAAGTCTTCAGGAATCTACTATTGAGCTCTTCAAGAGAGCGGGGTTCAATATCTCTGTGAGCCCCCGCTCTTACCTACCCTCCATTGATGATGAGGAAATCTCGCCTCTCCTCATCCGCGCTCAGGAGATTCCCCGCTACACGGAGCAGGGTATCCTTGACGCCGGAATAACAGGCAAGGATTGGATTGAGGAGCAATCGGCGAAGGTAGTAGAGGTAGCGGAGCTCGTCTACTCAAAACAGGGTTTCCGTCCCGTTAGGATTGTCCTTGCTGTTGCTCAGGATTCCACCATTCAGAGCGTCAAGGACCTTGATGGAAAGCGCATAGCTACTGAATATGTCAACTTGACGAAAAGATATCTTGAAAAGCACGGCGTCTCCGCTGATGTTGAGTTCTCCTGGGGAGCAACCGAGGTGAAGGTTCCCCATCTCGTAGACGCAATTGTGGAGCTTACCGAGACGGGCTCATCCCTCAAAGCTCACAATCTCCGCATTGTTGAGGAAATAATGGTGTCAACAACCCGTCTCATAGCCAATCCAAAGGCTTGGGAGGATGAGTGGAAGAGGAGGAAAATAGAGGATATCGCTATGCTCCTGCAGGGAGCTTTGAATGGTGCCCAATTGGTGGGCTTGAAGATGAATGTTCATAAAGATAATCTTGAGAAAATAATTTCACTCCTTCCCGCTTTGAAAAATCCCACTATTTCCAACCTCACTGACCCCGATTGGGTGGCTGTTGAGGTTGTTTTAGATGAAAACCAATCTCGTTCACTTATCCCCCAGCTCTCAAGGGCTGGAGCGCAGGGAATAGTTGAGTATCCGCTTAACAAGGTAGTTTTCTAAGGTTATCTCCAGAAAAGGAGGTCTTCCCGAATGAAAAGCGATAATGCGAAGAAAGGTTTGGAGAGAGCTCCCCACAGAAGCCTTTTTTACGCGATGGGTTATACAAAGGAGGAGCTGGAGCGTCCTCTGATAGGGATAGCGAATTCTTACAACCAGATAATCCCCGGTCATATCCATCTGCGGGAGATAGCTGAGGCTGCTGCAGCGGGAGTGAGGATGGCGGGAGGAACACCCATTGAGTTCGGAGTGATAGGTGTATGCGATGGGATAGCGATGGGACATATCGGGATGAAGTATTCTCTGCCATCAAGGGAAGTAATCGCTGATTCAGTAGAGATAATGGCGAAGGCGCATCAATTTGATGGACTTATCCTCATAGCGAGCTGTGACAAGATTGTCCCAGGGATGCTTATGGCGGCTGCAAGGCTTGATATCCCTTGCATTATGCTCTCGGGTGGACCTATGCTTGCGGGAAAATTCAAGGGGCAAGCCGTTTCCCTCTCCAAGGTATTTGAGGCAGTGGGAATGGTGAAGAGTGGTAAGATGACCTTGGAGGAATTGGAGGAGCTGGAGATGGTTGCCTGTCCCGGCTGTGGTTCCTGTTCGGGCGCCTTCACCGCCAATACCATGAACTGCTTAACAGAGGCTTTGGGAATGGGTTTGCCGGGAAATGGGACAATTCCCGCGCCCTCCTCCGCTCGCAGGGCGTTAGCGAAGAAGGCGGGGATGGCAATAATGAATCTCGTGAAATTGGGCATAACTCCCGCCGATATTTTAACCAAAGAGGCATTCCTAAACGCAATCGCGGTTGACATGGCTTTGGGAGGCTCAACGAATACTGTTCTCCATCTTATGGCGATAGCCAAGGAGGCAAGGGTTCCCCTGGAGCTGGACGATTTTGATAGGATATCCCGTCTGGTTCCCCACTTATGCGCAATTGACCCAATAGGTCCCCATCATATTGAGGATTTGAACGAGGCGGGAGGAATCCCAGCTATTCTGAAAGAGCTATCAAAGGTGGATGTAATCAATCAGGATTGTATGACTGTCAGTGGCGAACCATTGAGGAGGATAATAGAGAGGGCGGAGCGGAGGGGAGAAGAGGTCATAAGACCAGTGGAGAATCCCTATCATAAGGAGGGAGGGATAGCGATTCTTCATGGGAATTTAGCTCCGGACGGTGCGGTGGTGAAGTATGCGGCTGTTTCGGAAAGGATGATGAAGAGGGAAGTGAGGGCGAGGGTATTTGATGACGAGGAATCCGCTGTAGAGGCGATTCTCTCCGGGAAGATTGTAGGTGGGGATGTAGTGGTGATAAGGTATGAGGGACCGAAGGGAGGTCCGGGGATGAGGGAGATGTTGATGCCCACCTCTGCTTTGGTGGGAATGGGATTGGATGAGGAGGTTGCCCTTCTCACCGATGGACGATTCTCAGGGGCGACCAGGGGAGCGGCTATTGGTCATATCTCACCCGAGGCCGCGGAGGGAGGACCGATTGCTTTGGTACAGGAGGGAGATAGAATTTTAATTGATATACCTGGAAGGAAGATTGACCTTCTCATATCCGAGGAAGAATTCGCGAGGAGAAGGGAAGCTTGGCGTCCACCCGAGCCGAAGATAAAGGAAGGTTATCTGAGGAGATACGCTGAGAAGGTGAAATCTGCTGGGAAAGGAGCGGTGCTTGAATGAGGATGACAGCAGCTAAGGCTCTTGTTGAATGTATGAAGAGGGAAGGAGTAGAGGTCATTTTTGGCTATCCAGGAGGGGCTGTTCTTCCCCTTTACGATGTCCTGTATGAGGAGAAAGAAATAAGGCATATACTCGTTCGCCACGAGCAGGGGGCAGCTCACGCAGCCGATGGCTATGCTCGCGCTACCGGGAAGGTCGGCGTTTGCATAGCCACATCCGGTCCTGGAGCCACTAATCTCGTGACAGGGATAACTACCGCCTATATGGATTCCTCTCCCATCGTTGCCATAACTGGTCAGGTTAGAAGCGATATACTGGGGAAGGATTCCTTCCAAGAGGCGGATATATCAGGGATAACTATGCCTATAACGAAGCATAATTATCTCGTTAAGGACCCTGACCTCCTTCCCTATATCGTCAAAGAGGCTTTCTATATAGCGAAAACCGGGAGACCGGGACCTGTTCTCATAGATTTGCCAGTTGATGTTCAATCTGCGGAGATAGATTATCAGCCGATAGAGAAAGTTTCCCTCCGTTCCTATCGCCCCACCTATGAGGGGCACCCGGGGCAGATTCTCAAGGCGGCACAGGCAATAGCTGAGGCACAGAAGCCAGTTCTTTTAGTGGGTGGAGGATGTATTAATTCGGGGGCTTCCGAGGAAGTCGTCGCATTAGCGGAGAAGTGCCAGATTCCCGTCGTTCATTCCCTGATGGGCAAGGGAACGATTCCCGAGGAACACCCTCTCTCCCTTGGTCTATTGGGGATGCATGGAACGGTGGCAGCCAATCTCGCCGTTTCCGAATGCGACTTGCTCATAGCGGTTGGTGCGAGATTCTCCGATAGGTCAACGGGAAAGGTCTCTACATTTGCGACGATGGCGCAGGTGATACACATTGATATAGACCCAGCGGAGATCGGGAAAAATGTGCAGGTTAATATTCCGATAGTGGGGGATGCGAAGAGAGTTCTACAGCAGCTTGTCCAGAAGGTCGAGCCGAAGAGCCACCCACTTTGGTTGGAGCGGGTAAACGACTGGAAGCAGAAGTATCCTCTCAAATATAAGGAAGAGGGCGAGGTGATAAAACCCCAGAAGGTTGTGGAGACGATTTGGAAATTAACGAATGGTGAGGCGGTGATAGTGACGGAGGTGGGGCAGAATCAGATGTGGGCGGCGCAGTTTTACAAGACGAAGTATCCTCGCCAATTCATAACCTCCGGTGGTTTGGGGACGATGGGATTCGGCTTACCTGCCGCCATCGGCGTTCAGATAGCGCGTCCCGATGCAATCGTCTTTGATATAGCTGGAGACGGCAGCATCCAGATGAACATTCAGGAGCTCGCGACCGCCGTTCAGCAGAGGCTTCCCATAAAAATAGCCATCTTAAATAACGGCTATCTTGGAATGGTTAGACAATGGCAGGAGCTCTTCTGGAATCGCAGATATTCCTTCACCCAAATCACCGCTCCCGATTTCGTCAAGCTCGCCGACGCTTACGGCTGCGTTGGAATACGAGTCACAAGAACAAGCGAGATAGAAGATGCCATAAGAAAAGCTCTTGAGGTGAAAGACCGCCCCTGCATAATTGATTTCATAATCGCACCTGAGGAGAAGGTTCTACCAATGGTGCCAGCAGGCGGTTCAATTGATAAAATGTTAGTGGATTGAGGTGAGGTGAATGAGACATACATTGTCCGTTTTGGTTGAAAATAGACCGGGAGTTTTAGCGAGGGTTGCTGGGCTCTTCAAAAGGAGAGGGTTCAATATAGAGAGCCTGGCTGTAAACATCACCCAAGACCCAACTATATCCCGAATGACAATCGTTGTAGATGGAGAGGAAAGGATGATTGAGCAGATAAGCAAGCAGCTCAACAAGCTGATAGATGTGATAAAGGTGATAGATTATACCTTCGCGCCCACGCTTGAAAGGGAACTCGCTTTAGTTAAGGTTGAAGCGACAGCCCAGGCGAGGAGGGAAATCCTTGATTTAACCCATATATTTAGGGCGACTGTAGTTGATGTTGGGGAGAACTCAATGGTGATAGAGATAACGGGTGATGTGGAGAAAGTGGATGCCTTTATCTCTCTCGTTCGTCCCTACGGAATTAAGGAGATAGTTAGGACGGGAAAGATAGTAATGGCGAGGGGTCTACAATCCCTTTAGGGAGGTGAAATAAATGAAGGATATGTTCAAATCATTGGGACCATTAGGAGCTTCCTTCGCCAAGCAGTATAAGAAGATGATGGAGGAATTGCAGAAAGTGGAGGAGGAATTAGCGCAACAGAGGATAGAGGCGAGCGCTGGTGGAGGAATGGTGAAAGCTGTTGTCTCGGGGAAAGGGGAGCTTTTGGAGATTAAGATAGCTCCAGAGGTCGTTGACCCAAACGATGTTGAGATGTTGCAAGATTTGGTTGTGGCGGCGGTGAGGGAGGCATTGGAGGAAGCGGAGAAGAAAAGGGCTGAAGTTCTTTCGCAATTCACGGGAGGAATATTGCCCTTTTAAGAATGCCGAGCAAGAGTCTAAACAATCTGATTGGAGCTCTTTCAAAGCTCCCAGGGATTGGTCCTAAGACGGCGACTCGGCTCGCCCTTTATATCATAAGGATGCCGCTGGAAGAGGCGAGGGAATTGGCTGAGGTGATAAAGAGGGCGAGGGAAAGCGTGAAAACCTGTGCGATTTGCGGGAATTACACCGATGGGGAAATTTGCGATATATGCTCCGACCCTCAAAGGGATAAGGGGATAATCTGCGTAGTGTCGGATTCAAAGGATATTATGGCAATTGAGAATACGAGGGAATACAAGGGATTGTATCATGTTTTGGGCGGGGTTTTATCTCCTATAGATGGGATAGGACCGGAGCAGTTGCGGATAAGGGAACTTTTGGGAAGGTTGGAGGGGGTGAGGGAGGTGATATTGGCTTTAAATCCCACAGTTGAGGGTGAGGCGACGACGCTATATTTGGCGAATCTCTTGAAGCCTTTGGGAGTGAAGGTAACGAGGATAGCGCCAGGGATTCCCGTTGGAGGCGAGCTTGATTACGCCGACCCAGCGACTCTTATAAAATCTTTGGAAGGAAGAAGGGAAGTTTAGAAAAGGAAGGTTTTTTAAGAGCATATAACTCTTTTCTGTCCTTGTTAGGGGGATTTTTTCTCATTGGGAGGAGCGAAGCGACGAAGCAATCTCGTATTTAATCATGGTCAAGGAATGAAATTGTCAGGTCCTCCTTTGTCGGACTCGCTTCTTTGGATATAGATTTTTATATGAGCCATTTTGTGTTTCGTTATTTTAAATCCACCATATTTTTCAAAAACCTTTACCCATGCCAGCAATGACAGAGGAGTAGATTGTCACTCCCTTTTATCCGGGCTGACAATAAAACCGTTAATTTTCAAACCACTCTTAAAACCTAAAAAGCTTGCCCTCTAAAAGTTAATAGTTGTAAAATCTTAAAAACAATATAAAGGAGTGATTGGTTATGAAGGATTTAAACTTTATCGTTATCGTCTCCGATACATTTAGAAGAGACAACCTCTCTTTCTATGGAAATCGTTCCCTCAAAACGCAAACCCCCAACTTGGATAAGCTCGCTAAGGAATCGGTTGTATTTATGAAACATTTCACTGCCTCATTCCCCACCATCCCCAACCGACGGGACCTTTTCACCGGCAAATTCACCTTCACCTACACCGACTGGGCTCCCTTATCTCAAGAGGAAATCGTCCTCTCCCAACTGCTTACGTCAGCCGGCTATACAACGATGTTCATCGTAGATACTCCCCATCTTATGAATCAGGGCTACAACTACGCGAGGGGATTTTCCGCATGGACCTGGATAAGAGGGCAGGAGAACGATAGATATCGCACTGCCCCAAAGGATGTCAAACTCCCCTGCTCACCTGAGAAACTAAGGGATACAACGAGAACGGTGACCCAATATCTTCGCAATGTCCATCATAGGAAATATGAGGAGGATTATTTCTGCGCCCAAACTATGATTGAAGCCATCCACTGGCTTGAGGAGAATTATAGAGATGGGAAATTCTTCCTCTATATTGATACCTTTGACCCTCACGAGCCATGGGACCCTCCAAAGTGGTATGTAGACCTCTACGACCCGGATTATAAAGGCGAAGAGGTAATCTATCCCGTTTATGGTCCGGCGGACTATCTGACGAAGGAGGAATTGAAGCATATGCGTGCCCTATATTCTGGGGAAGCGACGATGGTTGATAAATGGATAGGGAAGTTGCTTGGTAAGATTGAGGATTTGGGGCTTTTGGATAATACGGTCATTGTCTTTACAACCGACCACGGATTCTATCTGGGCGAGCATAATTTGGTGGGGAAGATAACGAAGCTTTATCGTGAGGTGAGAGAGATTCCCTTGTTCATTCGCTTCCCTCAAGGGAAACATCTTAAAGTAGACGCCCTGACTCAGCCTCCCGATTTGATGCCAACAATCTTGGAGCTCGCCGGAGTTGAGATTCCCCAAACCGTTCAGGGAAAATCGCTTCTCCCGATAATTGAAGGAAAGGAAAAGGGAAGAGAAATCGCTGTTTCATCTTGGGCGATAATACATGGACCAGCCGCGGAGGAGAGGGTCTCCCTCAATCCCTATAATTGGGCTAAGTATGCTTGGAGGCTAAAGCCAAGCACGATAACAGATGGCGTATGGGCTCTCATCGTAGGAGCGGGAGATATGCATCCCGAGCTCTATCACCTTCCCTCTGACCCCAATGAGGAAATAAATGTAATAGATGACTACAGAGCCAAAGCGGAGGAGCTTTTTGAAAAATATATCGCGTATCTTAGGGAATGGGATACGAAGGAGGAATACATTCAGCAAAGGAGGTTGTGATGAAGGCGGAGATAGTCTCCATCGGGAGCGAGATACTCTCTGGAAGGACAATAGATACGAACTCTGCCTATTTGGGAAGAATCCTTATGGAATGCGGTATAACAGTGTTGAGGAAGTCAGCGGTTGTAGATAGTTTGGAGGAAATAGTGGATGTGTTAAGAGGGGCTCTTTCTCGTTGTGATGTGGTGATAACAGTGGGAGGGCTCGGACCAACGAGCGACGACTTGACGAGGGAGGCAATTTGCGAAGCCTTGGGAATTTCCTTGGTTTTCAAAGAGGAGCTTGCGGAGAAGATAAGGGAGTTCTTCAGGCGAAGGGGAGTAAGGATGGCTGAGATAAATTTGAAGCAGGCTTATCTTCCGGAGGGGGCTGCCCCTATTGAAAACAAGGTAGGCACCGCCCCCGGCTTCATCTTGGAGAAAGACGATAAGATAATCATAGCCCTTCCCGGACCACCCTCCGAGCTCATCCCAATGGTTGAAGGGGTGGTGAAACCATATTTGAGGGAGAAGAATCCCGGCGATGTGATAATCCATAAAACATTGAGGGTTGTGGGGAGACCGGAATCCTATGTTGAGGAGGCATTGCAAGATTTGATGGCTCCTCAAGGTCATCCATCCCTCGCTCCTTTTGCGAAAACGGGAGAGGTTCATCTCGTAATAACAGCAAAGGGGGATGAGGAATCGGCGAAGAAGATGGTGGAGGAGTATGAGAGGAAGGTGAGGGAGAGGCTTGGGGAGGATATATATGGGGTTGACGAGGAGGAATTGGAAGAGGTAGTGGGGAGGATGTTGAGGGAAAGGGGGTTGACATTGGCGGTTGCTGAGTCCTGCACTGGCGGGCTTTTGGGCTATAGGATAACGAAGATATCGGGAAGCTCGGATTATTTTCTCGGGGGGGTGATATCTTATGCTAACGAGGTTAAGAGGGATGTTTTAGGGGTGAATGAGGAAGATTTGAAGAGATATGGAGCGGTGAGCGAGCAAGTGGCGAGGCAGATGGCTGAGGGAGCGAGAAGAGTGATAAAAGCGGATTTGGGAGTGGGAATAACTGGGATAGCTGGTCCCACTGGCGGGACGCCTGAGAAACCCGTTGGCTTGGTTTATATAGCGCTGGCAACTCCCGAGGAGACGATTTGCCAAAGGAATATATTCCCTGGGGATAGAGAGATGGTTCGCTGGCGCTCCTCACAAACCGCTTTGGATATGGTGAGAAGATGGCTGATAAGACATCCCAAAAGATAAGATGCTTCATAGCGGTTCTCCTTTCCGAGGAGGTAAAGGAGAAGGCGGTTGAGATTCAGAATAGATTGAGGAAGGCGAATGCTGATGTAAAATGGGTGGAGAGGGAAAACCTTCATATAACGCTTCGCTTCTTAGGGGAGATAGAAGAGGCTAAGGTTGAAAGAGTGAAGAGATTGATGGAGGATGTGGCGGGGAGGTTTAGCCCGCAAAGGCTTGTTTTCAAGGGGGTGGGTGCGTTCCCTGATTTGAAGCGTCCAAGGGTCATTTGGATTGGTGGAGAAGGAGATTCCCTTTCCAAAATAGCGGAGGATTTGGAGACAGGAATTAGGGAGATTGGAATACCTCCTGAGAAGCCCTTCTCCTTTCATCTGACATTGGGGAGGGTGCGTTCCCCCAGGAATCTGGGACAATTGACGAAGCTTATGGGCGAGGTAGGCGATGTTCACATAGGCGAGATGATGGCGGAGAAGATGACGCTTATGCGAAGCATCCTCCTCCCACAAGGACCCCAATACTCAATCATCTATGAGGTAGAATTCAAGAGAGGGTGAATTTCTCATAAATTTTCAATATCACCGATGGCTTTGTGCTTGCCACCGATGCCTTTGAAGCATTACTTCGTCATAATTGTCTAAGGAGAGAGCAAGAGGGATACTTGAAGAAGCGAATTTTGAGAACTTAAACTCTAAAAGTCTTCCCTGGTTTGTCCCCTCACTAAAAACGCCAAAGTGGTTATTTGTGAGGTAGGTAGTGTTCTCAAGTTCTACTTTAGGCGCAAGCAGTCAAATGAGTTGACAAGTTCATATAGATGGTCTAAATTTTTAATTGATATCATGAAAAGGAAGTGAGAGATATGGATAAGGAAAAGGCACTTGAGTTGGCGCTATCCCAAGTGGAGAAGCAGTTCGGCAAGGGAGCGATTATGCGTCTTGGGGAGGCTACCCGCTTAGCGGTTGATGTCATCCCCACAGGTTCCCTTGCTTTGGATATAGCGTTGGGGATTGGTGGAATTCCCCGAGGGAGGATAAGCGAGATATATGGGCAGGAGGCTTCTGGAAAAACAACCCTCGCCCTTCATATCATCGCTGAGGCACAGAAGTTGGGAGGAAACGCCGCTTTCCTTGATGCCGAGCATGCCTTAGACCCCTTCTATGCAAAGAAACTGGGAATAGATATTGACAATCTCCTCGTCTCTCAGCCGGATACCGGTGAGCAGGCTTTGGAGATAGTGGATGTTTTGGTGCGAAGCGGGGCGGTGGATGTGATAGTTGTGGATTCCGTAGCGGCGCTAGTTCCGCGGGCTGAGATTGAGGGGGAGATGGGGGATGCTCATATGGGTTTGCAAGCAAGATTGATGTCGCAGGCTTTGAGGAAGATAAGCGGTTCCGTTTCCAAATCCCGCACTGCTTGTGTGTTCATCAATCAGGTGAGGGAGAAGATTGGCGTTCTCTTCGGCAACCCCGAGACCACTCCAGGAGGAAGAGCTTTGAAGTTCTGGTCTTCCGTTCGGATTGATATGAGGAAGATTGATAATATAAAACGAGGAGCGGAAAATGTGGGCATAAGGGTAAGGGCTAAGGTCGTTAAGAACAAGCTTGCTCCCCCCTTCCGAACGGCGGAATTTGATATCCTATTCGGGTCTGGTATAGATAAGGTGGGAGATGTTTTGGAAACCGCTGTAGCAATCGGCTACATAACCAAGAGCGGGAGCTGGTATACTCTCGGCGACCAACGGATTGGACAGGGAAAGGAATCTGCGAGGAATTATCTCATTGAGCATCCCGACATTCTCCAATCGCTTGAGCAGAAGATAAGAAAGGAGTTGACGGAGGGGAGACTTCAGCCGAAGTGGTTGATTGGCGAGAGTACCTTGCCCTTCCTTGGAGAGGAAACCGAATAAAATAGCCATCTATGCGGGATAAATTGCTTTCCTTCTTCAAGGTTGAAGAGGCAGGTTCCAATCTTCGTACAGAAATAATCGCTGGCTTGACAACATTTATGACGATGTCCTACATCGTCTTCGCTAACCCCCATATCCTTGAGAACGCCGGGCTACCCCTCACCGCGACTATCGGGATGACCGCCCTCGCAGCTGCCATCCCCACATTGGCTATGGGACTATGGGCAAACTATCCCTTTGCCCTCGCCCCTGGGATGGGATTAAACGCCTTCCTCGCATTTGAAGTTTGCAAGAAGATGGGATATAGCTGGCAAACCGGTATGGGAGTGATTTTTATTGAGGGGTTAATAGTAACGCTCTTCGTTCTCACGAGGGTGAGGGAGATGGTTATGAACGCGATTCCCCTCTCTTTAAAGAGGGCTATAAGCGTAGGGATAGGATTACTCATAGCTTTCATAGGGCTGAAGGATGCGCATCTCGTAGTCTCTTCCCCAGCAACCCTCGTAACTTTCGGCACCATAAAGTCAAAGGGAACCCTTCTCTCCCTTTTCGGTCTCTTTCTAACCGCTTTTTTGATGGCCAAAAATATCAGGGGAGCGATTTTACTGGGGATAATAATATCAACGATAGTGGCGATACCTTTGGGTTTAGCCAGGTTCCCCGAGCAGGTTTTCTCCATTCCCAGTTTTGAGACTTTCGCCAAGCTGGACATAGCTTCCGCCCTCAACTTGGCTCTTATCCCTATAATCTTCGCTTTTCTCATAACGGATTTCTTTGATACGATGGGGACGGTGATAGGGGTAGGAGGGCAGGGAGGATTTCTCACACCAGATGGAAAGCTCCCTCGGCTAAATAGAGTATTACTCGTTGATTCCCTCGCAGCGATGTGGGGAGCCCTATGTAGCGCCTCCTCGGTCACGACTTATATTGAATCGGCTGCTGGGGTAGGGGAAGGAGGAAAAACTGGTCTTGTTTCCCTTGTCGTTGCGATACTCTTTATAATAACTGCCTTCTTCGCTCCCCTTCTCTCAATAGTTCCAAGCGAGGCTGTTGCGCCTGCCCTCATAATAGTAGGTTTTCTGATGATGACGGTTGTCAAGGATATACCTTGGAATGATATAGAAGAGGCTTTCCCTTCCTTCGTGATTCTCCTTACCATCCCTTTAACCTACAGCATCTCTCACGGGATTGGCTACGGCTTCATCGCTTATTCCCTCGTCAAGCTCCTCCTCGGCAAGGCGAGGGAAGTCCACCCCTTGATGTTCATTATCTCCTTGATTTTCGTGGTTTCCTTTATCATCTATTAAGTTGAGAGCAAAATCTCGCAAAGCTTGAGGTTGTCAAATTTCTCTATCGCGAAATTATCCCAGAAAACGCAGGTGCCGAGCGCTACGAGCTCTCCTTTACCCACTCTCACCCTTGCGGATAAAATCACTTCCCCTCCCCGCACCGCGCTGCGGGCGGTTTCCTCACCCAAAATCAAAGGCTCTATTCCCTCCTCTATCTCCAAAGAAGCACTGCAGGGGAAGAATACGCGGGAAATGCCCTTCAATTTCGGGGATATTCTGGATGTCAATAATAAAAGAGGGTCGTTATCCAAGCAGTTGACGGGGTCTAAGACCTCATCTTCGTGGAACTTAATACCCAACTCTGCTGTGAGGCTATTGCAGATGGTGGCAACCCTATCCGAGCAGCGATAATAGCTCGCTATTATCACTTTTCCGCCCCTCTCTAAGAATCTCCTTATAGCCCTTCTTTCCCGCAGATTGAAGGGCTTTTCTGGATAGCAGAGGACGAGAATATCGTATTTAGAAAGCCTTTTTAAAGTCAAAGGCTCTTCCCTCTCCTCTAATTCCACTCCCCATTGCTTGAGGTAATTCTCAAGCTTCGAGAAGTAATAGTGGTCTGTTATGCTGAATTCGCTGTGGGATACATCCCATAATAATCTCTTCATATCCCTTCCTCCCATCTATGGGGCAGAAGATGAGTGGCGAACATTCTATAGGCATAGTGGTCGGTCATCCCCGCTATGAAATCACATACCGCCCTCGCGATATCCTCTTGTTTTGCCTCCTCTGGCTGGAGGAAGGCGGGGAGGAGAGAAGGGTTTTCCATATAGAATTCAAAAAGCTGATATAGCAATCTCTTCGCTTTCTCCAATTCCTGTAAAATAAGGGGATGCCGGTAAACGGTTTCGTAAAGGAAGTTCTTCATCAGCTCCATAGCATTGAGGATTTCCTCGGAGAGAGCTATATAGGGTTTCCCCTCGCTCTCCCTTATGACATCTCGTACCATTTTTCCGATTCTTTCTGAATGAGTTCTTCCCAATATATGTAAACATTCTTGAGGGATATCCTCCTCTTTAATCAATTCCGCTCGTATAGCGTCATCAATGTCGTGATTGATATACGCTATGCGGTCGGCGACCATCACGACTTGCGCCTCTAAAGTAACTTTTCCTTTTTCCCTTAAAGCCTTCCGCAAATCCTCCATCCCCTTGCTGTGATAGAGGATGCCCTCCCTTACTTCATAGGTCAGATTCAATCCCTCTCCGTTTTTCTCAAGGAAATCAACCACTCTCAATCCTTGCTCGTTATGGCGGAAGCTTGCCGATGGAATATATTTTTTGATTATGGAATCCAGTGCATCCTCCCCGGCGTGCCCGAAGGGGGTGTGCCCGATGTCGTGAGCCAAGGAAATCGCTTCAATTAAATCCTCGTTAAGCCTTAGTGCTCTTCCCACCGTTCGGGCTATTTGGGAGACCTCAAGCGTATGGGTTAAGCGGGTGCGATAATGGTCTCCCTCGGGAGCGATGAATACCTGCGTTTTGTGCTTTAACCGTCTAAATGCCTTGCTGTGGATAATCCTGTCTCTATCCCGCTGAAAATCCGTTCTTATATCGCATTTCTCCTCTGGCTTTTGCCTTCCTTTGCTATTGATGGAAAGAGTGGCGAAAGGAGAAAGAAATTGCTTTTCCCTCTCCTCTGTAACTTCCCTTGGGAGCATCCTTTTCATCCCTCAATAACGATTTGAGATAAATCGCCGAAGAGGAAAAACATCTTCCAGATTGAGTTGACGAGGGCAAGCCTATTCGCCCTCAACTCATCATCTTCCGTCATAACCAAAACCTTATCAAAGAATCTATTTATCAAATCCTTTAGAGAAGAAAGCTCAAGGAAAATGGATTTGTAATCCTCATTTTGCCTGAGTTCCTCCACTTTTTCCCTGACTTTTCTCCCCTGCTCATAAAGCTCTTTTTCCTCGGGGAGGAGAAGCAGTTCCTCCTTCACTTCTTCCCTTATTTTCTCCCCCCTCCGCTCTCCCTGACGAAGTATATTAATTAACCTGACCGACGCCATAACAGCGGGTATGAACTCCTCATTCTCTCTAAGCTCCTCAAGGGCAAGAGCTCTCTGGAAGACATCTCTTATATCCTCTAATTCTCCCGCCAAGACGGCGTTTACGATGTCGTATCTTATCCCCATATCCCTCAAGGAGAGCCCAATCCTATTTTTGATGAATTCCCGCAGCTCGTCCATTCCCTTTGGTTCTATTCCCTTTTCTGTATAAGTTTGTATAACTTTTTCTAATAAATCTTTAAACTGGATTTTCTTTTCATCCCGCAGGATATCTATTACAGTTTGGCAAGCCCTCCTCAATGCGAATGGGTCTGAAGACCCGGTTGGCTGTAAGCCGAGATTGAATGCGCCCACGAGCGTATCCATTTTATCCACCAAACTGATTAACCTGCCGAGCGGTGTCCATATACCATCGGGAGAGAGGTTGTATTGATAGGATTCGTAAATAGCGCTCGCTACCTCCTCCTCTTCCCCTTGGAGAAGGGCATAACATCTGCCAATAATTCCCTGGAGGTCGGGGAATTCCTTTACCATATTCGTGGTTAGGTCCGCTCTACATAATCTCGCAACCCTTATAGCTTTCTCCTTAATATCACCATCTATGGAAAGGGAGGATATAACGGATATCATCCTCTCCACTTTATCCGCTATCGTGCCCAATCCACCCAGGAAGATTATCCCGTTCAGCTGTTTGCTTCTCTCCTCAAGGGAAACTTTTAAATCCTCTTCGAAGAAGAAATGAGCATCCGCTAAGCGAGCTTTTAACACCTCCTCATATCCCTCTATTACATTCTCCAAGCCCTCCTCATCACCGTCCCTCACTCCAACGAAATAGGGTAGAAGCTTTCCCTCCTCATCCACAATGGGGAAAAGGTTGAGATAGCTTTGCATAGCGGTTATGATAACTTCCTTGGGCAGATGGAGGAAGCGTTCATCTATCCTGCCCAGGAATGGGCGGGGTTTCTCGTTCAAAAAGGTAACTTTCTCCAACAACTCATCGTTGGAAGCTATCTCTCCTCCCACGCTTTCAGCGAGCTCATTCGCTCCATTAATGATGATTTCCCTCCTTTTAATAGGTTCTAATACTATTCCTACCTCTCGCAATTTTTCAAAATATTCCTCAATGCTCTTAGGGGTGAATTCTTCTTTGAGATATCTTTCCAAATAAGTTTTATTAGAGGAGAGCAAATCGCCCAATCTCAATTCAAGGATGTCATTTCCTAAGAGGGCGAGAAGCCAGCGGACGGGACGGATGAATCTCAGCCCTGAGGCATCCCAGCGCATAGATTTGGGCAAGAAGACAGAGGAGAAGAGCTCCGGTAAGACTTCCTTCAAGATTTCGCCTGTGGGGCGTCCCGCCTCTTTTTTCAGGGCGTAAACATATTTCCCTTGTTTATCCTCCTTAACAATCAGTTCGTCAACATTCACCCCCTGGGAGCGCGCGAAACCAAATGCAGATTGGGTTGGATTTCCCTTATCATCAAATGCTATATGATAAGGAGGACCTTTAATCTCCAAGATTTTCTCTTTTTGTATTGGGGCGATATCTTCAATGTAAAGGACGAGGCGTCTTGGAGTTCCATAGGCGGAAATCTTTGAGAAAGAGACGTCTTTTTGATTGAGAAGCTTTTCCGCTCCTTCCTTTAATTGTTTAATCGCCTGAGGAATGAAGTGAGGCGGAAGTTCCTCACATCCTATTTCCCAGAGGAAATCCATTTATACCGATGCCTCCTGTTGGATGTAAAGTTGGGCGCACCTATTTGCAATCGCTCGCACTCTATCTATAAAGGAAGCTCTTTCTGTAACGCTTAGCGCTCCTCTCGCATCAAGGATATTGAAGATATGGGAGCATTTAAGAGCCAAGTCATAGCTTGGGAATATCAATTTCTTGTCTAAAAGCGAGTGGGCTTCCTTCTCATAATGGTTGAAGAGGGAGAGGAGGGAAGAGATATCAGCCAATTCAAAGTTGTATTTGCAGTGTTCTACTTCCATAGCGGTGTGGATATCTCCATATTTAATTCCTCTTCCCCATTCAATATCCAAAATGGAATCGCTTTTTTGAAGATACATAGCGAGCCTTTCCGGTCCGTAGGTTATCTCAACGGAGATGGTAGATAGCTCCACTCCGCCCATTTGTTGGAAGTAGGTGAACTGCGTGATTTCCAATCCGTCAAGCCAGACCTCCCATCCGACGCCCGAGGCGCCGAGTGTAGGGGATTCCCAATCGTCTTCTATGAAGCGAACTTCGTGTTTTTTGAGGTGGATGCCCAAGAATTCAAGGCTATCAAGGTAGATGTTTTGGATATCGTGGGGTGCGGGCTTAACGATGACCTGATACTGATAATATCTTTGCAAGCGATTGGGATTCTGGGCGTAGCGACCGTCTTGTGGTCTGCGGGAGGGCTGGACATAGGCGACGCGCCAAGGATAATCGCCAAGGGCGCCGAAGAAAGTGGCGGGATGCATAGTTCCCGCTCCAACCTCTACATCGTAAGGTTGGAGGATGAGGCAACCTTGATTAATCCAAAACTCGTCCAACTTTCGAAGAAGGGTCTGGAATTCCATCTGGTTTTTTAATTATACAAGATTTTTGCGATATTTCAATTTAAAAGATGATCTATTGAGCCTCCTTATTGGGGTGATTCTGTAACGAAATAACGAATTTATAGTCATATGTAAATGAAAGGAGGTTATGCAAAATGGCAAGAAGAATCAGCTGCGAGCAAATCTCTCCCATCCTTTCCGCCTACTTGGACGGAGAACTCTCCAAAGCGGAAAGGGAAAGTGTTGAGTGGCACCTCCAAGAGTGTGAGAGGTGCAGGAGCGAGTTGAGGGAGCTGGAGAGTGTAAAGAGCTTCGCCCGCCAGGTTGAGGAGGTTCAGCCTCCCATCTCCCTCAGAGAGAGGATTATGGCAAGGGTTGCGAAGGAGCAGGAATGCGAGGTCGTTCGCCCCTTGCTGACCCTCTATGCGGATGGCGATATCTCCGAAGCCGAGAAAGAGAAGGTTGAGGAGCATATCGCTATGTGCGGGGATTGCAAGGAAGAGCTGGAAGGAGAAAAGAAGCTGCAAGAGCTTCTCCATTCCCTTCCCGAGGTGGAAGCTCCTCGCTATCTCAGGCAGAGGATATACGCCGCAATAGAGAGGAGACCCATCTTCTTGCGTCGCATTGCGATTGGCTTCACCACTCTTGCTGCTGCCGCTTCCCTCGTTTTCTTCGCTCTCCCCATCCATCACCCCACGACCTCGCCCACCACTCCTGCAGTCGCTCAAAGAATCCTGTCCTCTCGTGAACCCGTAAAAAGGGAGGTCAAGCCTGCTGCTACTGCTAAGAGGTTGGCTAGGGTGGTTCCTAAAGAGAAGGTAAAGGAAACCACAAGGCGGGAGAAGGCTGTGATTCCACCAGCTATTTCCCAAGCTCCCCAAGAGGCAACCGTTGTAGTTCCTCAGGTTCCACAAGAGGAAGTTTCCCAGCCAACCGTTAGCCAGACTTCTTCAACTCAGCCGAGCGAAAAACCCGCACAGGTGGAGACAAATCAGAAAGAGGTAAAGGTCGCAGAGCAACCCCAACCCGCTAAGGAAACCTCTCCAGCTGAAGGGATAAAGGTAGCGGTTAAGCCCCAAACCTCCGTTTCCGAGCTTCTCAAGGAAGCAACGAGCTCCTTCCAGAAACCTTCTCTACCCTCCAAGATAGGTGAGCGTTTGGACAAAAGCATTGTCATCGGGGTAGCGAGGATTGAGTTCTAATTTGGGAGTTGAACCCCGATGGTGGTCCCCAAGGAGGTGAGAGAAACTATGAAGCGTTTCCTATTTTTGAGTTTAATTAGCTTGATAGCTTCCCTTGCTTTTTCCCTTGAATTGCCGGCGCCCAATGGAGCCTTGAGGTTTCAGAATGAGGCGCCAGCCGTACAGGGAGCCCTTTTCTACACAGACACCCTGAAGGTGGTAAAGGGTGGCGTATTCTATCTCTCCCATAGGGGGATAGTGGAGGGAAGCGAGAAGGTAATCGCAAATGGGCGCTTCCTCAAGCGGGATGTAGATTATATCATTGATTACGCTAATGGAACGATTCTCCTCCCTGGGGACATAAAATCGGGAACCCTCATCGTCTCTTATCACTATGACCCGAATAAGCAGAATCAATCTCCAAGCGGACTGCCTCTCCAGCTTGCGTTCAACGGCGGTTCATCTACCCTCAGCCTATTTACTTTCTTCCGCCCCGCTGTAGCGGGTCAGGATAAGATGGAGACTTGGATTGTCGGCAGTGACTTGACCTCAAAGTTGAGCTCCAATGCGACTTGGAGGGGACTCCTCTTCTTCAGCAGAACATCACCAACGAATAACTATCTTGCTGGTATGACAAGGGATAACGCTGCCCCTGCTCCCTCCCAGAAAGGCAAGGCTTTCGCCAACTGGTTGGATTACTCCTTGGGGAAGGGGAAGCTGACCCTCTTCTATCAGGAGATAGACAAGGATTTCCTCGCTCAGGGAATTCCCGATAATCTAAACGGCAAGGATGTTGCCTTCCTCAAGCAGGAGGCGGGCACGAAGAAGTTTGGAGTTGGCTACCAAAGCTCCGCTTTTTCCCTTTCCTTCACTCGCCAAACCGTTGACCCCCAAACGAAGGGCAACCAAGGAGTGGCAAGGGAGAAGGGAATCACCAAGCAGATAATCTCTGGGCAGATAAAGCTCTCCGATTCGCTTTCCCTTTCCACTGTTTACAAATCCGCCACCGACGGTAAAGGGGAGGGAAAATTGAGGCAGATAGAGCTAAAGGGCAATAACAACGAGTTCCTCCGTCTAACCCAGCAAAGCATAACCTCCGATTTCGTGAGGGGGAAGGATTTGAACGAGCCGGAAGCGAAAATATGGGCGAAGGAGATTGGGATAAGCAGGAATTCACTGGAACTTTCCAAGAATCTTCTCCCCAATATTACCCTCAACCTTTCCCAGACGAGGATAAAAGATGAGAAGGATGGAATTGAGAGGGGGAAATTGGACTTGAAGGGGAAGAATTTCTCCCTTTCAATCAGCAAGCAGGAAGTTGGACGGGATTTCGCTCGCTTTGGCAATTTAACTGAGCCCGACGCTGGTCAGCTCGCAAAGGAAAAGGGGTTGGCGAGGAAGACCATTGAGGGTTCGTTCAACTTCTCGCCTAAATTGCAGACTTCCTTTAGCATCGCTAGCTTATTGGATGGGAAAGAAGGTTGGAAGGGCAACAGCCTACAATTGAAGAGCGATAAGTGGCAAATCTCGTTCTATAAGAGTGAGTTCAGCGAGGGGTTCAGGCGTTTCGGAGATTTGACCGACCCGGAAAAGAAGAGATTTGCCAATGAATGGGGAATAAAGAAATCCCTCTTGAGCGGTAATTTCAAGCTTGATAACCTCCTGCCGGGCTTGACCCTTTCTCTATCCTCTCGCAAGATAGGGGACTCTCAAGGTTCAATTGACGGGAAGAGCATAGAGCTGAAAGTGAAGGACCAGCCTATTTTCCGCTTCGCAACTCAAACCATAGACCCATCGTTCACGAGATTTGCGGATTTAGCAGAGGCTGACAAGGGACGCCTTGCCCAGGAGAGGTCCGCGGAGAAGAAGGACTTCTTCCTTGCATTGCCTCTCTCAAAGAATCTTGCCTTCTCCACCTCCATCACCAAGATAGAGAGCTTGGATATCACGAGGAGCGACGGGATGTGGGGCAAATCCACAACCCATAGCGTCCATAACTTGGCATTCACCGGCAAGAATAATCTGAAAGCCTATCTCACTTTGGATTCCACCAAGCAGGTTAGCGATGTTAATCGTTCCAACGACATCTATAACCTGATAGTTGAGAAAGCCTTCGCCAATGCTCACCTCAAACTCCAGAGGATGCAGGGATACAGGAAGGAAGGGGATAAGGAATTTCAGTCCGATTTGACCGTTATAAACTTTAACCAGTCTTTGAAGAAAAACTTCTCCTACGCCCTTAACTTTTCTCGTAAAAATCTGGAGGATGGCAAGAGAATTGACGAAGGAAGCATTGATATCAACTCTCCTTTGCTTAAAGGAAAAGCGGGAACCTTGAGCTTTTCCTTTAAGGAAAGCGCGGAGCACAGCTTCAGGAGGATAGCTCTTGTTCAAAAACTTGATTCCCAATCCCAGTTTAAAGCGGAGAACATCAAGATGACGCAAAACGGGAAGGACGGAAAGAAGCAGGAATTCTCCTTAACGAGGACTTTCATCCCAGGTTTAACTGGCAATCTCGCATATGGAATCCAGTCCCTCGGAGATAAATCCAACTCTTACCGCCTGCTTCAGGCTAATTATCAACCTCAAGGTGCCCCCTATAAGCTCAGCTTCACCTTCAAGGATAGGAGCGGGCAGAACGACAAGACGACGAGGGGATTGGATATCGTCTATCCCTTTGATGGGAAGACCTTCACCCTTTCTTTGTTGAGAAATCCCGAGGACCAAAAGGGAAATGTCCTCAATACCAAGAGGGTCGTCTTGAAATATCAGGGCTCTCCAGTCCTTTCTGGTGAATACATTCTGGATAGCAATTATATGAATGGAAAGATGAACAAGCAGTATGCACTTCAATACACTCCTTCCCCGAAGTTCAACTTGAAGATTGCGCTTCTTGATAATGTTCCCGACCCAAATAAGAAGCTTACCAGAAAGCTCAATTGGGAGATTGCATTCCCTCTCAACGATAAGCTTTCCTTCAAGGGATGCCACGAATACAACTTCATAGAGAGGGAAAATAAGGGAGTTTACAAGAGCCTTTTTGCCATCTCCGGCAAGCTTTCCGCTTATGAGACGCTTGATACCTCTGTTAGCCTTGACTACTCCTCAATTGCGGGAGACAAGGTTGGTGGAATAACCTACAGGTTCTCCTATTCTCGCAACATAAATCCTGAGAACTCCCTCAGCTTGTCCGGCTACTACACCGATAACTTCAAGGGGAAGAACAATGTCGGTCTCAGGCTCGACCTCACCCGCTCCTTCTAATTAGTTGCAACTTTTTCATTCTTTGAATTTAACGAAACATTTCTTTGATTTCTCTCCAATTCTTACCCTCTAACGCTGCCTCAGCAATCAGCGGAGCCCTTCTCGCTTCACCTCCATATATGCCCAGGGGGAATGTATCACAAAATTCCTCATTAACTGCTCCTCCTCCACAGGCAAAGGGGATTTCTATACCCTCCTCCAGAAGTCTTTTGGCGATGCGGGGAAATGCAGACATAGTCGTGGTCATAAGTGCCGAACCCCCCAAAAGAACCGGTTTATGCTTCTTCACTGCCCTTATAACCTCCTCATCATCAATATCCACTCCTAAATCTATTACTTCAAACCCAGAAGCAGAAAGGAGTGCTTTCACTATGTTCTTGCCAATGGTATGAATATCGCCTTTAGCCACAAAAAGCACCACTTTCCCCTTTTTCTTCAACCTTGCCCCCATTTTCCTCTCGCATAGTTCTAACCCCTCCATTAGAGCATCAGCGGAGAGCATAACTTGGGGAAGGAAGAAGTAGCCTTCTTCCCATAATTTCCCTACCTCATCCATTGCCTTAACCAATCCCTTCTCTATTACTTCTTCGGGATTGGCTATTGAAAGGGCTTCCTCGGTCGCCTTCCTGCATTCTTCTTTATTACCTTTAAGCACTGCTTCCCTTATACGGGGAAAGGGAGTTTCCACTTCGGGGGTTATTTCTTTTCCCTTTTTCTCTTCAATTCCGTAGAGTCTGAAGGGATAGATGGGAGCAGATATTCCTGTGAAGGTCTTTGGTAGGCTTGCCTTATGCGTTTCCTCAACCATCGCACGCAGGTTAGAAGAGGGGGTACCAAGGGGGAGGGCGCAGCCAGGAGCAACTATGTCGATTCCATCCCGGATGGCTTTTCTTGTTGCTTCCCTAACTTTTTTCTCGTCCCCATGAAGAAGGGTAGTGGAAGGATTAAGATTACCCAGCAAAGTAACTTTCATTTTAGTAATATCTCTTGCCCTCCTCAAGTCTGTTTTATCATCAATGCTTAAGGCGTCAGCACCAGTTTCAGCCATATATCCGATTATAGGGGTAACATTCCCGCAAATGTGGAGAATTGAGGGGAGAGATATAAAGGAAAAAAGTTTTTCGTGATAGGGAAGAATAAAATCTTTATACATATCTGGACTAATCATATCAGTGGAGGCGGTCATATCCTCAACACAGATTATGTCAGCACCCGCCTCCTCAACAGCTTTAACAAGAATTTCATTCACCTGTAGGGCCATCTCCATGTAAGGAAGAATCTCCTCGGGTGAAATAGCCATCTGCATAAGAAGTTGGGTCATCCCAAACAGATAGCCGGTTATTGTGAAAGGGCCAACAAGTCCAACTATGAGGGGCACTTCCTTAACTTCGTCTTTGATAATTTTAATTGCTTCCAAGAGGACGGGTATTCTTCCCCTTTTTAAGATATCGTCGGGAAGGATAAACTTATCCCCTATGCGATAAGGATGGGATATGACAGTTGGTATGTTGTCGCTACCAAGGAAAACCTCACAACCAAGCGCCTCCGCTTCAATAGTTTGGCAGAAGGGGATTCTTACTGCGTCAAATCCGATTAATTTATGACCTGCAATCGCTAAATGGGACATCTTCTCGGGGTCTTTATGAGCAGCGGGGAAGAAGCTATTAACTGCCTTCATTTGCTCAAATGTAGGCGTTGGATTAGCGGAGAGGCAGGGGTAAAAGCTTTTTCTTTCCCTCAAAAGCGAAGCTAAAACATTTTTAAAGATAGACATTTGCATTACCTCCTTTTAGATGTCATAGGAAGATGGAAGGAAATCCTCAACAAGTGTTTCGTATTTGCCCTTCATATCGTGAGTGAATTTCTCCTCATCGTCAGGAAGGGAAGAAAGTTGCAGGAGAGCGGAATCTAAGGCGTCTAATTCCCGTTGGGGAATTTGTAAATTCCCTTCCTTTAACTCTCTTTTAATTATTTCGCCAGCCTTAAGAACAGCCCTTTTCGCCCTTAAGTAATATCCTTGGGTATCGGCTACTACTTTTCCGATTTCCCAGGCTACATCTGGTGAGATGACCAATGCTTGAGGGTCACGATATTTATCAGAAGCAACCAGCAAATCTCTTAAGCACTCAGCGTAGCCTGTAGCGAGGGCTGTGTTGAACAGAGAAGCATCGTAGCCAAGTATCTCCGTGAAGACGGCAATCGTTGTGCCACCAAACATATCTCTATACTCAACAGCCTCATTAGACCACAAGTCGCATACCGAGGCGGCGAGATTTCCCATTAAATCCATATGAGCGCAAGCAGCTGTTTTCCCTTCCATGGATATTGGGACACCAGTGATTGCCTTTATTATGGGGTTTTCGTATCCACAATCCTTAAGAGGTCCTTTAGCTCCCCTTTCCACCGCAACCAAAGAGCGGGCTCCCGCCATTGCTCTAATTAGAGCGGCAACGGTATGCGGGAAGTCTCCCCCTACCATCCCGCCAGCAAGCATCATCGCGGTGTTAGCGTGGGCACAATCCGTATCTCCACCCGGGATGGATTCGTATTGCTCCGCTATCTCAACGATTCTATCCCAAAGAAATTCCATATCCCTGCTTCCCAATACAGCTATGGCGAAGAGAATGCCTGGCAAATCCTGACGAGTGAGAGCGTAATTGAAGACCTCTTTGCCCCCTATTGATTCAATAGAGAGGACATCTGCTCCCGCTCGGGCACATCTTTCAAAAGATTCAAATAATAGGTCTGTCTCCTTGCTCTTCCTCAAATTATGCTCACTCCTCCTCACATCAGCTATCGTGGCTCGTAGAGCGCATTTTATCCCGTATCTTTGATGAAATTTATGGAGGATATCCTTACAAATCTTTACGACCTCTTCACCCCAAGCCGGGTTAAGGGTGAGTTGGGCAACATGTTCTATTTCCAACATTATGGAGGGAAATCCAAGCTTTATTGCCCTCTCCATTATATCATTTGTAATGCGTTTGTATTCTTCAAGCAGTGAATCAAGGCTGGCTTCCATTCCGGGGCGAGGATGCGGCTTAATCTCGGGGATAACCTCCCCTGAACCAATCTCCAAGCCTAAGCCACACTTTATCGGCTTTTTTGAGATGCCGAAGAGCATCTCCTGCCAATTTTCATAAACCATACTACTCATATCCAAATCAACCTCCTAAATTTTTGAATTATTTTAGTAGGAAATCTATCCGTCGTCAAAAAATTTATTCTTAGGTATTGATGTAAATATTGAGAAAAGAGGAAGGTTGGTTGAATATACGCTTATGGTGATTATAATTGCTTTAATAAATTCTGGGGTGAGTTAAAGAGATTCCCAAATAAACATTAAGAAACGAAAACTTTCATTTTATTTGGGTGTAACATTTTTCCCTCTTAATAGTCTAATAAAAATGAAGCGTGAAGCCTCTTCCTCATCTTTTTCACCTCCTTTCCTTTCAAGTGTGCCCGCCCCCAGGGGGCGGGCACACCTTTTATTAAAGCATTTCGGACAGAGGTCAAAGGTTTTTGTTGATAAATATTGTTCGGAAAATTTGTAAATGTGCTGAGCGAGTTTGGGGCGATTAGAGCAGTACCTATGGGGCTATATCAATTTTGCAACAAAACCAAGTAAACTATTTATTTTTATTTATTTTTCATTTAAAATATTTCTAATAATTGAAAGGAAGGAGAGGAAAATGAAGAAAGGAAATATAAAACTCTTTTGCCTTGCTGGAGGAGGTGCCTTTTGGCTTCTCCTCTTCTCCCTTTTCCAATCAAAGGAAATGAAACAGCCTCTCCTCTCTATGAGAGATAAGTTCGTTGATTATCTCTGGGCAAGATGCGACGACTGCTGGCATGAGGGAGAATATGATTACTGCATAAAAATAAACAGGCTAATCATCACTTTAGACCCCTCCTTCGTTGATGCTTATTTGACATCCGCTTGGCTTGCCGATAGTATGGGAAGGGAAGAGGAGGCGAGGAAATGGCTTGAGGAAGCGGTGAAGAAGGCGCCCTCCTGGGAATCCTATAGCGACATCGGGCTTTTCTATCTCAGGAGAAAGGATTACAAAAAAGCGGAGGAATATTACAGAAAAGCCTGCACCGATTATTCACCTCCTCCCTATGTCTGGCGAATGTTTGCCCATTCCCTCTACAATCAGGGGAAGATAAAAGAAGCTGTTGAGGTTTTGGAGAAGGCGGTGAAGAAATACCCTGACGACGCAATAACATTAAATCTATTGGAAAGATTCAAGAAAGAGGTGAAAGAAAAATGAAGATTATGAGAGTGTTTCTCTTCCTCTTCATCTTTATTTTGCTCTTGGATTTGATGGGATGCGTGGAGAAGTTCACTGTATCTCCGCCCCAGACTCCCGAGACGAAAGCTCCAAGTGAGTTTTTCCCTTCTTCTCCACCCACTTCCCCTCCTACGCCCACTGGTTTGCGGATAGCTGTTCTCCCCGAGGACCTCGCGGATTATGGGGTTTTGAGCGATGCGGCGAACATTTTAAGAGATGCATTGGGGATAGATGTCCAGTTCGTTTCCATGCAAAGCGACTGCGACCTCTATGTGGGAACGGCGGGCGAGATAACCGCTATGGCTCAGCAGGGAAAGCTTCAGCCAATTGGGGACATTTTGCCCAGCTCAGCCTCATCCCTTGCCTCCGCATTCTCCCAGGACGGAAACATCTATGCCCTCCCCTTGGGAGGGAAGGGGAAAGTCCTCCTGATAAATACATCCCTCCTTTTAGAAAAAGGTGTGCCTCCCAGGGCTCCTGCAACCTTTGAGGAGTGGGCGAAAATGATGCGTTTGCTCAAGGCGAGGGGAGTGCGTTATCCCTTATTCCTCCCTATGAGGGGCGATAATCTCTTGGAGGATTTTGAGCTCTTCTCCGCAATTTATGGAGGAAGCTCCTATTTCCAGGATAAGCCTAACTTCAGCGATGTCTCAAGGCGAGCGCTCATAGCCCTTTCTACTCTCGCTAAGGAGGATTTAATAGACCCATTATCCTATGAAGCGGGAGAGGATGAAGCCAAGCAGGCGGTTAAGGGAGGTGGATGTGCTTTCGCTGTTGTATGGGGAGATGAGCTTCCCGCGGGAGTGGAGGTCGCCTTGATTCCTCCCTCCCAAGATACCTACGATTTAGAGAAAAAGCCTGCTGTTTCGCTTGGCAGGGTAAAGGGTATAGCTTTGTTAGCGAGTTCCCCTATGGTGAAGGAGGGGAAGGCGTTCATCAAGTTAGTGTCATATCTTCAGAAGATGAACAACAAGGATATAGAGGCTTTGGCTCTTTCTTTTGCCAATCCCTGTCCCTCATTTCGTCAATATCCTAGCGAGAACCAAGTTGTGGCGAGATTCATTTCCTCCGCAATTCAAGGGATAATATCCCCAGAGGAAGCGATAAAGAGAGCGCAGGAGGCGTTGAAAGCCCTGCCTCAGCAGGTTCAACC
Source organism: bacterium (assembly GCA_014360495.1). Lineage (NCBI taxonomy): Bacteria > bacterium. The sequence goes on along the minus strand of JACIXR010000007.1, from coordinate 93,711 downwards.
AGAGCAAACACAACCAGCCCAGCCGCAAGGTCCTCAAACTCAGCCACAATATCCGCAAGCCCAGCCACAAGGTCCTCAGCAGTCCCAACCCGTTCCGGGAAATATCCCCACGATGTAAGTTGTAAAAAAGCCGATTAATTGCGAAAAATAAAGGAATATATAAAAAGAATGGATGGTAGGCGATTTTGGATATTAAGAAGTTAACTTGGTAGATATGAGTAGGAGTAGAATCGACAAAGGAAGCTTTCGGTGTTTCGGGAAGAACAAATTAAAGGACAAAGAAATTTGTGGATAGAGGTTATCAAGTGGGTGTGCGGGAGGATTTCCTAAGGAGTCTCAAATGTTATGGAATCATACATCTTGTTGATTAGCTTGTCTCTTGATATTATATGATACTATAATATAAAATAGGGGCGAGTGGCGGAACTGGTAGACGCGTCGGACTTAGGATCCGATGGGTTCAACACCTGTGGGAGTTCAACTCTCCCCTCGCCCACCAGAGCGGGCGTAGCTCACATGGTAGAGCATCGGCCTTCCAAGCCGAAGGTCGCGGGTTCGAGTCCCGTCGCCCGCTCCAAATTTTTTAGAAGGAGGAAAAGCCAATTATGGATGTATCCCTTGAGAAGTTAGCCCCCTGCTATATCTCTCTCAATATCAAGGTTGAAAAGGAAAAAGCGGAGGAGGCAATCAGTAAGGCGCTTGAATATTTTAGAAAAAGAGTGCAGGTCCCTGGCTTCAGAAGGGGCAAAGCCCCCCTGACCTTGGTCCGCCGATACATCGGGGAGACTTACCTCAAGGAGGAAGCCGGTCGGATATTGGCTGAAGAGGTCTATAAGCAGGTTATAGAGGAAAAGGATATCCATCCCTATACCAATCCCGAGATAGAGATTGAGAAGTTTGATGAGGGAGAAGATGTCCTCATCAACGCTAAAGTTTATACCCAACCCACCGTAAACCTCCCTCCCTACGATACCATTGAGGTGGAATATAAGCCAATAAAGGTAGAGGAAAAGGATATTGAGAATAAATTGGATGTCCTTCGCCATCGCTTTGCGGAGACGCAACCTCTGAAAAGAAAGCAAGTGAAAAGAGGAGATGTGGTGGATGTTGCTATCCAAGTTTATGTTGATGGACAACCCTACAGGGAGGAGAAGAAGGATAGAATAATAGTTGGAGATGAAAACCTCATTCCTCCCATTGATGTCCATCTTGAGGGGATGAAGGTGGGAGAGGAGAAGGAAATTGAAGTGCAGTATCCTCCCGATTTCAATAATCCCGAGCTGGCGGGAAAAAGTGCCGTGCTCAGGGTGAGGGTGGAGGGGATAAGCAAGCTGGTTCTTCCCAAATTGGATGATGAGTTCGCTCGCAAGGCGAGCGAGTTCAATACTTTGGATGAATTGAGGGAGAACATAAGGAAGGAATTGGAGGAAGAAGCGAGGAAGCTCGCAGAGGAGCAGCTGGAAAGGGAAATCTTTACCCGCCTCGTAGAGCTTTCTCAAGTTGAATTTCCCGAGCCGATGTTGCAGGAGGAGGTGAGTGAAAGGTTCGCTCGCTTAATGGAGAGCTTGGAGAGGCGGGGATATGATTTGGATACCTATCTCTCGGAGAATAATATGACTTTGGAGAGATTGCAGATGGAGCTGGAAAGAGATGCAAGGGATATACTTGTGAGGAGGCTCATCCTGCAGGAAATTGGTAGGAGGGAAGGGATTTCTGTCAGCGAAGAGGACATAAATAAGAGAGTTGAGGAGCTTGCGGAGGCGAATCAGGTGCCGCAGGAGAGTATGCGGCGCCTTCTGGAGGAGACGGGAAGGATGGATGAGGTGGTCGGTGGTATCTATTTGAGGAAGATTCTTGAATTTCTCAAGAAATCGGTTAAAATTAAAAAGGAGGAAGAGAAATGAGCCTTGTGCCCATTGTAATAAAGCAGTCCGCGCGCGGAGAGAGAGCTTACGATATCTTCTCTCGCCTTTTAGAGGATAGGATTATCTTCATCGGGACGCCGATTAACAGTGAGGTAGCTAATCTCGTCATTGCTCAGCTTCTCTATTTGGAAAGGGAGGACAAGGAGAAGGATATAGACCTCTATATCAATTCCCCTGGCGGGGAGGTAACAAGCGGATTGGCGATTTACGATACTATGCAGTTCATCAAGCCGGATGTCTCAACGATATGCATTGGACAGGCTGCTTCCATAGCTGCTGTCCTGCTTGCCGGAGGAGCTAAGGGCAAGAGATTTGCCCTTCCCTATTCCCGCATACTCATCCATCAACCCTGGGGGCAAATTTTCGGGCAAGCTACGGATATAAAAATACAGGCTGAGGAGATAATGAGGCTAAAGAGGATAATCCACGAGATTCTCGCTCATCACACCGGTCAGCCGATTGAGAAGATAGAGAGGGATACGGAGAGGGACTATTATATGTCAGCTCTTGAAGCGAAGGAATACGGGCTAATTGATAACATAATCTATCCTCGGGACAAGACGAAGGAGCTTCAGGTGGCGAAATGAGCCGGCTTGAGGAAAGAAGATGTTCATTCTGCGGAAGAACGGAGAGCCAGGTAGGTCGTTTAATCATAGGGGAGAAAGGAGCTATTTGCCCCGATTGCGTTGAGATAGCGAGCGAGCTCTTGAAGGAGCATGGCTTCAGACCGCAAAGGACTAGCTATAGCGGAAAGCTTCCCAAGCCCCAGGAAATTTACGATTTCCTCAATCAGTATGTCGTGGGACAAGATAGAGCGAAGAAGATTTTGTCGGTCGCGGTTTATAATCACTATAAAAGGATATCCTCTTCTAATAGGGACGATGTCGAGCTTCAGAAGAGCAATATTTTGCTTATAGGTCCCACAGGGGTAGGCAAGACGCTCCTTGCCCAAACACTTGCGAGGCGCCTTGATGTTCCCTTTGCCATCGCCGATGCCACTACTTTAACTGAGGCAGGTTATGTGGGCGAGGATGTGGAGAACATCCTTCTTCGTCTTATTCAAGCTGCTGACTGGGACCTTGAAGCGGCAAAGAGGGGGATTGTGTATATAGATGAAATTGATAAGATAGCGAGGAAATCGGAGAATCCCTCTATAACGAGGGATGTATCCGGTGAGGGAGTTCAGCAGGCGCTTCTCAAGATATTGGAGGGAACGATAGCGAATGTCCCTCCTCAAGGCGGAAGAAAACACCCCTATCAGGAGTTCATTCCTCTTGATACCACAAATATTTTGTTCATCTGCGGTGGGACCTTTGAGGGATTGGACAAGATAATAGAGCAGAGGACAAAGAGCTCCGCTATAGGTTTTAGAGCGGTTGAGGAGGAAGAGGAGCATGGGGATATTATGCATAAGGTCCTCCCCGAGGATTTACATAAGTTTGGGCTCATTCCCGAGCTCATAGGGCGATTGCCAGTCGTCGCTGTGCTTGACCCCTTGGGAATTGAAGAGCTGAAGAGGATTCTCACAGAGCCTAAAAACGCCCTCTTGAAGCAATATCAGGTTCTCTTTCAGATGGAAGGGGTTGAGCTTATAGTTGAGGAGGAGGCAATTGATGAGATTGCGAGGGAGGCGATAAGGAGAGGAACGGGCGCGAGGGCGTTGAGGGGCATTTTGGAGGAGATTATGCTTGATGTTATGTTCAAGCTTCCCTCTATGAAGGGAGCGAGACGCTGTATCATCAATAAAGATGTGGTAAGGGGTTTGAATCCTCCCCTTATTGAATTTGAAGGCGAAACTGCGGTATCGTAAGGAGTGAATCTAATATGCCAGAGGAAAAAGAGCAAGAAAGGAAAATTCCTTCTGAACTTCCCCTCATCCCTCTGAGGAGGGGGACGGTGATATTTCCCAACATTTTAGCTCCCCTTGAGATTGGGCGTCCGCGCTCATATAAAGCAATTGAGGAAGCGGTTCAAAAGGACAAGCTCATTGTTTTGGTGGCGCAAAAGGACCCCGATGAGGACGACCCCGGTCCAGAGGACCTCTATGATATAGGGGTTGTGGGTGAGATAGTGAGGATGTTGCCCCTTCCCAACAATACTGTGAGGGCGCTTATTGGTGGAGTTAAGAGGGTAAAGATAGAGGAGTTCTTGCAAACCGACCCCTATTTTTTAGTTAGGATTCAGGAGCTTAATGATATAGTTGAGGATTCGCCGGAGGAGCTTGAGGCGAACAGGAGGCTTGTGATTTCCCTCTTTGAACAGCTTTGGAGGATGAGCAGGAATATCTCACCTGTGGCTGAGACGATTCCACCCGAGTTGGTCGGCGAGATAAAGACGATAACAGACCCATCAAGGGTAGCGGATTTGATTGCCTATTATCTTGGACCGCCTTATTCCATAAGCTTAGAGGATAAGCAAGCGCTTCTTGCCACTCTTTCCGTGAGGGAGCGTTTAGAGAAGCTCGCAACCATTCTGAGGAAGGAGCTGGTAGTGCAGGAGATAGAGGGTAAGATAAAGAGCAAGGTGGAGAAAGAGATAGGGGAATCGCAGAGGGAATTTATTTTGAGGGAGCGGCTCAAGGCTCTGCAGGAGGAATTGGGGATGAAGGAGGAGGGGGTATCGGAGTATGAAGAATATAAGAAGAGGATAGAGGCGGCGGGGATGCCGGAGGAAGTGAAGGAGAAGGCGATGAAGGAGTTGGAGAGATTGTCCAAGATGCCGAGCATCGCTCCCGAGGCTGCGGTCATTAGGACATGGTTGGATTGGCTTGTTGAGCTTCCCTGGAATAAACGCACGGAGGATAACTTGGATATAGAATATGCGAGGAAGGTTTTGGACGAGGACCATTATGGATTGAAGAAGGTGAAGGAAAGGGTTTTGGAGTTCCTCGCCGTGCGGAAGTTGAGGGATAAAACGAAAGGACCCATTCTCGCCTTCATAGGTCCGCCCGGTGTGGGAAAGACCTCCATAGGGCGTTCAATAGCAAGGGCAATGGGACGGAAGTTCGTCAGGATATCGCTCGGTGGAGTGAGGGATGAAGCCGAGATAAGGGGGCATAGGAGGACCTATGTGGGTGCCCTGCCGGGAAGGATAATCCAGGGGATAAGGACAGCTGGGACGAAAAATCCCGTCTTTATGCTTGACGAGATTGATAAAATAGGAATAGATTTTCGCGGCGACCCTTCCTCAGCCCTCCTTGAGGCGCTCGACCCCGAGCAAAATTACGCCTTCTCCGACCATTATCTTGAGGTTCCCTTTGACCTCTCGGAGGTTATGTTTATCTGCACGGGAAATGTGTTGGATACCGTCCCACCTGCCCTTCAGGATAGGATGGAAGTGATAGAGTTTCCCGGCTATACTGAGGAGGAGAAGCTAAACATCGCTAAATATTTCCTTCTTCCCAAGCAGAGGAATGAGCACGGTTTGAAGGAGGATATGTTGGAGATAACCGATGATGCCCTTATGAGAATCATAAGGGAGTATACGAGAGAGGCGGGAGTGAGGAATCTTGAGAGGGAGATTGCGAATATTTGCAGGAAGGTGGCGGTAAAGGTGGCGGAGGGGAAGGAGGAAAAGACGATTGTAGATGCGGAGGCAATACCCGAATATCTTGGTGCCCCTCGCTTCCGATATGGAGTGGCTGAGAAGGAGGACGAGGTTGGAGTGGCGACGGCTTTGGTTTGGACTCCTGTGGGAGGGGATACTACCTCAGTTGAGGTTGCCGTCCTCAAGGGAAAGGGAGAGCTTATTCTAACGGGTAGGTTAGGTGAGGTTATGAAGGAGTCAGCAAGGGCTGCTCTTTCATACATTCGCTCAAGGGCAAAACAGCTGGGGATAGATGAGAGATTTCAGGAGAAGACCGATATTCATATCCATGTTCCCGAAGGTTCTATTCCCAAGGATGGTCCATCCGCAGGAATAACGATTGCCTGTGCTCTTGCATCAGCCCTCAGCGGAATCCCCGTTCGGAAGGATGTCGCTATGACGGGAGAAATCACCCTCCGAGGGAAAGTCTTGCCAATTGGAGGTGTGAAGGAGAAAGTTCTTGCCGCTCATAGAGCGGGGATAAAGACGGTTATCTTGCCCAAGGAGAATCAAAAGGACCTTGCCGAGGTCAGCCCGAAGGTGCTTGAGGAATTGGATTTCAAATTCGTTGAGCATATGGACGAGGTATTAGAAATCGCCTTGGCGAGGGATAAAGCACCCGCCTTGGCAAGTAGGGGTGATGAAGAGTGAGCATTTCCACTCGCTATGACCCCTTATCCATAGAGGAGAAATGGTATAAGTATTGGGAGGAGAAGGATTTATTCCGTCCCTCCGGCGAAGGGAAGAAGTTCAGCATAACGATTCCCCCACCAAACATAACCGGCTCCCTCCATATGGGTCATGCCCTCAATTACACCCTTCAGGATATCGTTATTAGGTATAAAAGGATGAGAGGCTATTCGGCTCTCTGCCTCCCCGGCACCGACCACGCCGGCATTGCCACTCAATATGTGGTTGAGAGGGAGTTAGCTAAGGAGAAGAAGACGAGATTTGATATAGGAAGGGAAGCCTTTTTGAAAAAGGTTTGGGAGTGGAAGGAAAAATATGGGGACACGATTATAAAGCAGTTCAAGAGGATGGGCTATTCATTTGATTGGAGCAGGCTCCGCTTCACTCTTGATGAGGATTATTCAAAGGCGGTCAGAACAGCATTCGTTAGGCTTTACGAGAAAGGGCTTATATATAAGGGGTTAAGGATGGTCAATTGGTGTCCCCGCTGTCAAACTTCCCTCTCCGACCTCGAGGTTGAGAACAGGGAGGAAGAGACAACTCTTTACTACATAAAGTACCCTGTGGATGATGGCTCTTTCTTCATAACCGTTGCCACGACTCGTCCAGAAACAATGCTGGGCGATGTAGCGGTTGCCGTGCATCCCGATGATGAAAGATACAAGGAATGGGTTGGTAGGAAGTTCGTCCTCCCCTTTACGGGAAGGGAGATCCCCTTGATAGCTGACCCCTTCGTTGACCCTGAATTCGGGACTGGAGCGGTTAAGATAACTCCCGCCCACGATATGGATGATTATGAGGTTGCCTTGAGGCACGGCTTTGAGCCGAAGGATATATTGAAGAAGTTCGTGATTATGGATAAGAGGGGAAGGATTGTTAAGGTCAAGGCATATGAGGGGATGGATAGGTTCGCCGCCAGGGCGAGGATTGTGAAGGAATTGGAGAAGGTGGCTTTATTGGAGAAGAGCGAGCCCTATATTACTGTAATAGGGCATTGCTATAGATGTGGAAGCGTCATAGAGCCATATTTATCTGAGCAGTGGTTCCTGAAGATGGACGAATTGGTGAAGCCGGCGATTAAGGTTTTGGAGGAGGAAGAGGTAAGGATAATCCCTGAGAGGTTTAAGAATATACTTTTGGAATGGCTTAGAAATATAAAGGACTGGTGCATATCTCGTCAGATATGGTGGGGGCATCCCTTGCCATTATATAGGTGTGTTTCCTGCAACCAATATTTTGCCTCTGTGGAGAAGATGACGAAGTGTCCGAAATGCGGAAAGAGGGTGAGGCAGGAGGAAGATGTTTTGGATACTTGGTTTTCCTCTTCTCTTTGGCCTTTTGCTACTTTGGGCTGGCCGGAGGAAACGGACGACCTTCTTAAATATTATCCTACGGATGTTCTTTTTACCGCGAGGGATATCCTTTTCCTCTGGGTTGGTAGGATGATAATCATGGGTTTGGAGTTTATGGGGGATATCCCCTTTGAGAAGGTCTATGTTCATCCCACAGTTCTCACGGAGAAGGGGAAGAGGATGAGCAAATCATTGGGAACGGGAATTGACCCTCTTGAGCTCGTTGATAAATACGGTGCTGATGCTGTTCGCTTTGGTCTCGCCGTTCAGGCTTCAACCGGTCAGGACCTCCGCTTCTCTACCAACAGAATAGAGATGGCGAGGACATTCTGCAACAAGATATGGAACGCCACGAGATTCGTTCTCCTCAACATAACTGGAGAGGTAAAGCCCATAGAAGAGTTAGAGATTAAGGATACATTTGATAAATGGATACTGACGAGGCTTCGCAAGACTATTAGGGAAGTGACAAAGGGATTGGAGAGCTATAATTTCGATTCCGCCGCCCTCGCAATTTACAACTTCTTCTGGGACGATTTCTGTGACTGGTATATTGAGATATCAAAGCAAAGAATGGAAGATGAAGTTGTTCGCTCAATCCTTGTAGAAGTGCTGGACACCTCCCTTCGTTTACTCCATCCCTTTATGCCTTTTGTCACAGAGGAGCTTTGGCAGAAGCTACCCCATCAAGGAGATAGCATATCCCTTGCTGATTGGCCTGACGAGGAGAGATATCCACTTGATGAGGAGATTGAGGAGAGGGTCAAGTTCTTCCAAGAGGTGGTTAAGGAAACGAGGAATATGAGGAAAGTGTTGGGATTCGTCCATCGCGCGAAGCCCCAACTTCTCCTCTATTACAACGAGGCAGAGACTCCGCATATCGCTGAGGAGGAGAAGGAGATAATAAAGAACCTCTGCACATTGAGTGATATAAGCGTTTTGGAGAGCTTACCTTCGGAGGGGAAGTATATGAGGTCAAGGGTGGGGAGTGTGGATTTGCTTCTTGAGGTGAAGAAGACAGCCAATGTGGAGGAGGAAATTAAGAGGGCGAAAAAGGAATTGGAGGAAGTGGAGAGGGAGTTGGAGAAGGTGGAGAAGAAGCTCCAAGACGAGCTGTTCCGTTCCCGCGCGCCGCAGGCGATTTTAGAGAAGCAGGAGGCGATAAGGCAGGAACTGTTGGAGAGGAAGCAGCTCCTCTTGGAGCGGCTTTCCTTCCTTAGCGAAGCGGAGGATTAATGTGGGAGGGGATTGGCTATGCCCATATCCAACGCTCAAATCGCTCAAATTTTCTATCGCATAGCCGAGCTATTGGATATTAAGGGTGAGAATCCTTTCAAAGTGAGGGCATACGAGAAAGCGGCTTTGGTTGTGGAGTCCCTTTCCGAGCCGATAGAGAAGGTTTATCGGGAGGGGCGCCTCAAGGAAATCCCCGGCATCGGCAAAAGCATAGCGGAGAAAATAGGGGAACTCATTGAGACGGGGCGGCTTTCCTATCTCGAGGAGTTGGAGGCAAGCATTCCCGCGGGAGTGGTTGAACTTCTCAAGATTCCCGAGGTTGGACCTAAAACCGCATGGCTCGTTTATAATCAGCTTGGAATAAAATCAATAGAGGAGATGGAGCAGGCGGCGAGGGAGGGGAAATTGCGCCAACTCCCTGGACTCGGTCCGAAGACGGAGGAGAATATCTTAAAGGGAATAGAGAGATTGAGGAGATTTGGTGAGCGTGTTCCCTTGGGCATCGCCTTGCCATTCGCCCGTCAAGTAGTGGAATGGTTGAAGGAAAGGGCGCCAATAGATAAGATAGAGCCCGCTGGCTCTGTTAGGAGAATGAAGGAAACTATAGGGGACATAGATATTTTGGTTACCTCTACTCAGCCCTTGGAGGTTATGGATGCCTTCGTCTCCCTCCCAGTTGTGCGGGAGGTTATAGCTAAAGGGGAGACGAAGACGAGCGTTATCACTGAGATGGGCATTCAAATGGATGTGAGGGTGGTGGAGCCGGATTGCTTCGGTGCCGCTCTCCAATACTTCACTGGTTCGAAGGAACATAACATTCATTTAAGGAAGATAGCCCAGGATATGGGATTGAAAATCAGCGAATATGGAGTTTTTAGAGGGGATGAGAAGATAGCGGGAAGGACCGAGGAGGAAGTTTATGGTGCACTAAATTTGCCATGGATTCCTCCCGAGCTGAGGGAGGATAGAGGGGAGATAGAAGCGGCTGCGGAAGGGAAGCTTCCCAAGTTGGTGGAGATTAAGGATATAAGGGGAGACCTACATATCCATACAAAACATTCAGATGGGAACTTCACTATTAAGGAGATGGCTTTGGCAGCAAGGGAAATGGGCTATGAATATATAGGGATAGCCGACCACACGAAGGGGTTGGGGGTGGCAGCAGGGCAGGATGAGGAGGAAATCCTGAAGGAAAAAGAGGAGATAGAGAAATTAAATGAGGAGTTGGAAGGGATAAGGGTTCTTGCAGGGGTTGAAGTCAATATAAGGATGGACGGGACGCTTGACATAGATGAGGAGGTCTTGGAGCAGTTGGATTTCGTGATAGCCTCTGTTCATAGCGCCTTCAAGCAGCCGAAAGAGGTGATGACGGAGAGGATTTGCAAGGCGATGGAGAGGGAGGTCGTGGATATCCTCGGGCATCCCACTGGGAGGCTTATCGGCAAGAGGGATGCTTACGAGGTGGATGGTGAGATATTGATAGATGAGGCAGTAAGGACGGGGACGATTTTGGAGATAAATGCCTTCCCTGATAGGATGGATTTGCCCGACATACTCTGCCGGGCTGGTAAGGGCAAAGGGGTGAAGTTCGCAATTAACACGGATGCGCATAGCATAGACCAGTTAAATCTCATAGAGTATGGCGTTTCCACGGCGAGGAGGGGTTGGCTCGAAAAGGAGGACATCGTGAACTGCCTCCCGCTTGACGAACTTCTGAAGATATTCAAGAAATAGAATTAGAGAGGTGCTTTAAGTGAGAATAGAGAAAATTGAGAAAAGAGATGGAAAGGTAGTCCCTTTTGAGAGAGAGAAGATAACAAACGCTATCTTCAAGGCTATGGAGGCGGTGGGAGAGCCCGACTACGAGCTCGCTGATAAGCTTAGCAAGAGGGTTGTGGAGATATTGGAGAAGAAGCTTCAGCCTTGGCAAATTCCTAAAGTTGAAGAGGTTCAAGATATAGTTGAGGCAGTCCTAATAGAGGAAGGGAAGGCGAGGGTAGCTAAAGCCTATATTTTATATAGAAGGAAAAGGGCGGAAATTCGCAAGGAGAAGCAGCAAATCCTCAATAAAACAGAGATAGACGAGGTTGATAAGAGGTTTGATATAAATGGGCTCAGAGTTCTCGCTTCCCGATATCTTAGGAAAGACCCTCAAGGGAAGGTAATAGAATCCCCTAAGGAGCTGTTCCAGAGGGTGGCGACCCATGTCGTTTTGCCATCTATAATGTATGATGAGAGGGTTTTCCAGAGGGGTGGAAAGCCACTGCCGAAGGAGAAGCTTTCTCCAACGCAATATGAGGGGAAATTGAGGATAGGCAAGTATCTCCTTAATCCTTTTCATATAGAGGCGCTCTTCAGGATGTATGAGAGATTTAATAAAAAGGGGAAGGTGAAGATTCCCCTTTCCCAATTGCTTGACATGTTGAGCAGGGGCGAGTTTGATGATTATGAGAAGGAGCTGGAGGATTATTATCAGATAATGGTGGACAGGAAATTTTTCCCCAATACGCCCGCTCTCGCCAACTTCGGCAGGGAATTAGGGATGGGGCTCGCGTGCTTCGTTTTGGATATAGATGATAGCCTTTACTCCATTATGGAGACGCTTAAGAACGCAGCCTTGATTTTCAAATCCGGCGGTGGAGTCGGATATAACTTCTCCAAGCTGAGACCAGCGGGAGATTTCGTCAAGAGCACTGCGGGAACAGCTTCCGGACCAGTCACATTTATGACCCTCTTTGATAAGATGACGGAGGTAATAAAGCAAGGCGGAATTAGAAGGGGAGCGAATATGGGGATTTTGAACTCCAACCACCCCGACATAGAGCAATTCATAACCGCGAAGAGGGGAAATCTTCAGTTGAGGAATTTCAACATCTCCGTCCTCATAAAGCCAGAGTTCTGGGATTATTATCGGGAGAGAAAACCTTACCCACTTGTCAATCCCCGCACTGGTGAGGTTATGAGATACATTGACCCGCATGCGTTGTTTGACCTCATCGCCTATCAAGCCTGGGAATCAGCCGAGCCGGGTGTCATCTTCGCCGATAACGCGAACAAATACAATCCTTTCCTCAAGACCCTGGGTCCAATTGAGACAACTAATCCCTGTGGGGAATCGCTTTTATATCCCAACGAATCCTGCGACCTCGGTTCAATAAACCTCTGGGCTTTCGTAAGGGTTAGGGAGCGTAATGGAGTCAGGGAGGTATCAATAGATTGGGATGACCTCGCAAGAGTTATTAAACTGGCAACCAAGTTCCTTGATAACATCCTGGATGTCAATCATTATCCTCTCCCAGAGATAGAGGAAATGAGCCTAAACACGAGAAAAATAGGCTTGGGGATTATGGGTTTAGCCGACCTTCTCTATGAATTAGAGGTTCCCTATGATTCCGAAGAGGGAAGGGATTGGATGGGAAGGTTGATGGAGTTCGTCAACTTCCACTCAAAGGTGGCTTCTATTCAACTCGCTAAGGAAAGGGGTAGTTTCCCTTACTTTAAGAAGAGCTTCTTCCCCGAGGGGAAGCTTCCCTTTAGGGGATTCTATGAAAAGGAGAGCTGGCGTCAAGATTGGCAAAGCATTGTGGAGGGGATAAAGGCTTATGGCTTGCGAAATGCCTATACCACAATCGTTGCTCCCACGGGTAGCATCTCTATGATTGCTGGGTGTTCAGCTGGAGTAGAGCCGAATTTCAGCCTCGTTTATGAGAAAAGGGTTTCAATCGGCACATTCTACTATGTGAATCCTGTGTTTGAGAAGTTGATGGAAAGGGAAGGGCTTTTTGACGAGGCGCTAATTAGAGATGTCGCAGAGAACGAGGGCTCCTGTCAGAATCTCCCCTATATTCCGCCCCATTTGAAGCGTGTATTCGTTACTTCCCTTGATATTTCCGCGGAGGACCACATAAAGGCGCTCGCTGAGATACAGAAATGGACCGATTCTTCCGTTTCAAAAACGATAAACTTTCCCGCAAGTGCAACTGTTGAGGATATAAAGAAGGCTTACCTTCTTGCCCATGAGCTCGGATGTAAGGATATAACGGTTTTCAGATACAAGTCAATAAAGGGCGTTTATGCCTTTGGTGGGGAGAAAGAGAGCAGGGGGAAAGCAGAAGAGCTGGCGGATATGAGGGATGTGAAGGCAAAGGGTCCCTCCATTTACCTGAAGCTTGGTCCCAGCGAGGGAAAGAGCGTCTCGGAAGATGAGGAGCTTTGTCCCGTATGTCAGACGCCACTGCTTCAGCAGGAGGGATGTAAGATATGCCCTAATTGTGGTTGGAGCGTTTGCGCTGCGGGATGATATTCGTTCTCACTGGCGAAGGAAAGGGCAAAACGACATCCGCAATAGGAATGGGGATAAGGGCGCTTGGGGCGGGGAGGAAAGTGCTAATGGTTCAATTTCTTAAGTTCCCAACATCCGAGGCGAAGGTTTTGTCAAATTTGGATAATTTCTTTTTAAAAACCTTTGGAGAAAAAGGCTTCGCTGTCCCAAAAGAGATTTTGGAAAAGGAGAAGGATTTCAAGGGATTAAGGGAGATAAGCGAAAAGGATAGGGAATTGGCGAGGGTGGGTTTCGCTTTAGCGAGAAGATGGGCGGAAGAGGGAAAATGCGATTTCCTCATCTTGGACGAGCTGACTTGGGCGATAAATCTCTCCCTTTTGGATAAAAAAGAGGTTTTGGATTTTTTGAAGGAATTCGCTGGAAAGATGGACATAGTGATAACAGGTAGGAATTGCCCTGAGGAGATTTTGCAAATCGCTGACCTCATAACGGAGATGAAGATGGTAAGGCATCCCTACCAGAAGGGCACCGCACCCCGTAAAGGGATAGAATATTGACCATCTATAGGAGCGGGCTCTTTTCTTTAAATCAAGGCGAATAGTAGTTCCAGACCGCTTTGCTTCGTCTATACCATTGATTCTTCCAGAGGCGTTCCCTCTTGAGATTGGGATTAGGGGCGGTATTTTGATAGATATGAAGCTCCTTTCCCGAAAGGACTATAACTTCCTCCCTCCAATCGCCAGCAACATCAGCTACATATAAACGGTCGGCTTTTTCCTTGAAGCGAGCTATGAACTTACCAGTTAGTGGGTCTATAATTGCAACATCACCCGGCTTTTGCCTGTCCATAGCACATAAAAGTTGGCGACCGCTACCATCCCAATGAATCGCATTGATTACCTCTATTCCCTCTTTCGGCCAATCCGGGGGAGCTACTTCGCTTAATTCGTAAGAGGCGATTATATTCCCTAGCGCATCATATACCCATGGCTTCTGATAAGTGTTGTATCTACTGCGATTCCAAATCTCCAAGCCGGGACGCTTTGGGTCAAATTCACCGATAGCTGCGTTTTGAGGCTCTTGCCCTTTATAGTCCTTTACCCATATCAAGCCCTTAGCATTGTAAAGGAAGGTTCGATTTCCTCCTTCTTCAAGCGCAACTACCTCTAAGCCGGGTATATCGGGGCGGACATCCCCAAAATAAACGCTATCAAGATGACCTCGCACCTCTAATCTGTATAGCTCTTTACCATCTGGTGATAAAATGGAGCCGCTTATGATTTCGTCTCTTCCGTCGCCATCTAAATCAACCGCTCTAAGTCCGTTGTGTGCACAAGCGAGGAAATCATTTCTTTGCCAAATAGGTTTTACCCTTCCTTTAAGCAAATCGTCCAAGGAAAAAGCTGATACATAGCGCCCCATCCTGTATCCTTTGTTATTTGTGGCTTGTAGTACTAAATCTTTATCCCCTTTGCCTCTCAAATTCACCAGCACAAGGTGCTCCCATCTATCCGTTCCCTCGGGGTTGGGAATCTTTATCGCGTATTTTCCCTTCCCGCTAACTCCGTCCAATATATGGAGAGTGCTATCCCTTGTGAGAAAGAGAACTTCCGTCTTTTTATCCCCATCAATATCTCCTGCCTGCACACCGGGACCGTGATGACCTGGCAATCCTACTTTTTCCGCCGGTCCACCTACTTGGATATCCACTTCCTTAACCCAGAGCTTTCCGCCGTCCCAGCGATAGGCTGCTACATAGCCTTTGCGTGTGATTAGATAATCCATTTTCCCATCTCCATCCAAATCCGCCACGATAATGCCACCGCCGCTATCCTCAACAGGAGGGAAATCTATCTTGATAATGAAGGGATTTCTTGGATACGGCGTAAGGTGGTTCGCTTGTTTCACTTTTTGGGCTGATAATGCTACAGCCAAAGAGAGAAGAATGTTAGCAAATAAATTTTTGCTCATATCCATTTACCTCACTAATTTAGACACCCTTAGGGCTAATTCTGTTACTCATTTGAAATAAATGTATAAGGTATACAAATTTCTTTCCTCATTTTGGTTTCTTTGATATAATGGAAAAAATTCCCCGGCAAAAGGAGTTGAGAGAATGGGAGAGCTTGTCTTTATATTCCTGCTGATAATCGGCTTATCCCTTTTCGCAGGAGAAGCGGTTATCTCGGTTGATATACAGAAACCGCTGCATAAAGTGAGCCCTCTTCTCTGGGGTATCTTCTTTGAGGAGATCAATCACGCAGGGGAAGGTGGGCTCTATGCTGAATTGGTGAGAAACAGGGATTTTGAAGAAGGAGATGCCCCGATTGGTTGGTATATAGTTCAGGAGGGGGAAGCAGAAGGAGAAATATCCGTTGATTCCTCTCATCCCCTTAATCCCTCTAATCCTCGCTCCTTAAAGATTTCGGTTAAAAAATTGGGGAGAGGACGGCTAGGTGTTGCGAACTCCGGCTTTTGGGGAATAAAGATAGAAAAAGGGAAGCTCTACGATTTATCCCTTTATGCTCGCTGTAATGGGAATTATAGGGGCGATATACTTGTAAGTTTGGAACATCCAAGCGGAATAGTCTACGCTCAGTCCCGCATTCAGGGGATTGATTCAAGTTGGAAGAAGTTTCAGGTTGTCCTTCACGCTGAGGATTCCTTCCCTTCCGCACGCCTGGTCATTTATTTGACTTCTCTGGGAACTCTCTGGCTGGATGTAGTTTCCCTTATGCCAAGGGATAGGTGGAAGGGTCTGCCCTTTCGTTCCGACCTTATGCAGATGCTTGCGGATTTGAAGCCGTCCTTCGTCAGATTTCCTGGCGGTTGTTTCGTTGAGGGAGAGCGGCTTGACCATGCGTTACGCTGGCGGAATACCATCGGGGATATAGCGGAAAGACCGGGAAGATGGAATCTCTGGGGTTATAGGACGACGGAGGGGCTCGGGCTTCACGAATATCTGCTTTTATGCGAGGCGCTGGGAGCGGAGCCGATACTCGCTGTCAATTGTGGGATGTCCCATCAGGAAATTGCTCCCCTTGAGAAGATGGATGAATGGATTGAGGATGCCCTTGCGGCTATTGAATATGCCATAGGTCCGACCACGAGCAAATGGGGGGCTCTACGGGAGAAGAACGGGCATCCCCATCCCTTCAAGCTACGCTTCGTTGAAATCGGAAACGAGAATTGGGGACCAGCTTATGAGGAAAGATATGCTTTATTTTATAAAGCCATAAAAGAGAAGTATCCTAAATTGACTTTAATCGCGAATGTGCCAGTTAAAAGCGCTCCTATGGAAATCGTTGATGAGCATTATTATAATTCCCCTGAGTGGTTCATAGCTAATTCCACTCGTTATGATAAATACGACCGCAATGGACCGAGCATTTTCGTCGGAGAGTATGCGGTAACCCAAAACTGCGGGACGGGGAATTTGAGGGCAGCCATAGGCGAGGCTGCCTTTATGACTGGATTGGAGAGAAACAGCGATATTGTTATCATGGCTTCTTATGCTCCCCTTTTCGTCAATGTGAACGACAGAAGATGGAATCCTGACTTAATCTGTTTTGATAACGCGAATGTCTACGGCACTCCCTCCTATTATGTTCAGATGTTGTTCAGCGAAAATAGGGGAGATGTTGTTCTTCCCGTTGAGGTGCGAATGGAGGATGAGAAGCCCGTTCTAAAGGGAGCAATTGGCTTGGGAACTTGGCTTACCCAAGCGGAATTCAAGGATTTGAAGGTGTATAAAGAGGATAAATTGATATTTGGAGCAGATTTCTCAAAGGGATTGGAAGGATGGAGGGTCGTGCGCGGCGATTGGGAAGTGAGGGATTATTCTCTCCAACAGAAATCCCTTGAAACGGATGTAAGAATTGTTTATGGAGATGTCAATTGGAGCGATTATACGATAAGCCTAAAGGCGAGGAAGTTGGGTGGTGCTGAGGGATTCCTCATTATGTTCGCTGTGAAGGATGATAACAACTGGTATTGGTGGAATATAGGTGGTTGGGGGAATACCCGCCATGCGATAGAGAGATGTGTGGGTGGAGGCAAGAGCATTGTCAGCGAGACGGTGGAGGGAAGCGTGGAAACTGGGCGATGGTATGACATCAAAATAGAGATAAAGGGCAATAAGATAAGTTGCTATCTGGATGGCAAGCTAATACACGAGATAGAGGAGAGAATGCCTTCTCCTGTCCTTGCTTCCGCCACAAAAGATACAAATAGCGGGAAGGTCTTCATCAAAATAGTGAACACGAGCGATAAGTGGCAGAACGGCGAGCTCGAACTCAACGGCGGGAGGCTGGAGAAGCAAGGGGAAATGGTAATCCTCACGGGCAATTCCCCCGATGAGGAGAACAGCTTCTCCCAGCCGAGGCGTGTTGCACCGATAAGCAAGATTATAGAGGGAGTTAGCAATAGATTTACAATCAGCCTGCCTCCTTATTCCCTTACAGTTTTAAAGTTGAAGGAAGCGAAATGATATACAAAGTGAAATTTTTCTTGCTTGATTTATCATTTGTTGTAAAATAGATTCAGAAATTACCCGAAAGGGGTGTTTAACCACATGAATTATCTACAGGCTTTT
Source organism: bacterium (assembly GCA_014360495.1). NCBI lineage: Bacteria > bacterium. The sequence goes on along the minus strand of JACIXR010000007.1, from coordinate 76,047 downwards.
ATCATAGCTGCACAAGGTTTCACGATATTGGCGCTAGGTCTTGTGCTCTTGGTTTTGATTTTGATATTGCGCGTGCAAGTATACGGCTTCCCTCGCAGTCGTGTAACCGCTCCCAGCATCGTTCTACCTATCATCTTAATGGGTTTCGGGCTCCTCTTCTTCGGCTTCGGGCTCTACAAAGCCCTCATGCTCATCATCTCAAAGGGAGTATAGAATATCGTTCTTGAGCTAGCCAGTAAGGAATGGCGAGGTTGATGAGGGCAAATTTTGGGTTTATTGCCCTATTGTTGGTTGTTGCTTCGTTTCATTGCTTGCCATTGAATCTGCTCCCTAACTCAAGCTTTGAATTCCCTCTAAAAGGAGTTCCTCCCACTAATTGGCGTTTCAATCTACCATCTAACGGCGAAGCGGTTACTGATGCAAGCGTTTTTCACTCGGGAAGATTTTCACTTCGCATTTCCATCCCTAAGGATGCGCCCCTTGGTTGGTATTCAGCCTATCAGGAATTTCCCATTCGTGCCTCAAATCAGCATTTGACCTTCAGTGCCTTCGTTAAGACGAGTGGCGTAGGAGGTGGAGTAGGGGCTTATTGCTCAATCAGTTTCTTCTCAGGTGATACAAGGATTTCCTATAAGGATAGCGAGAAGAAAATTATTGGAGATAGCGACTGGGAACGGATAGAGACGACGGCGGTGGTTCCCAGAGGAGCGAACAAGGTGGCGGTTATCCTTCTGATTCACGGCTATGGCACCGCTTGGTTTGACGATGTTCAATTGGAGATGGGAGATGAAGCGAGTGAGTATTCGCCTTCAATCTACGATGAGGAAATCAGCGAAAAGCTTAGGAAAATGGAAGAGAAAGGGAGTGAGTTTATGGAGAGGATAAAATCTAAAAGGGAAATCGGTAAGGATGTAGCGATTTTTTCTGAAATTAATTTCCCCAAAACTGATGGAACTCCCTCCATTGAAGAATTATATTCCTCTTTAAAAGAGGCTGGCTTTTCCCCCTATCTTCTTGGTGCTGAGGAGCTTTCAAACCCCTCGCTTCTCTCCGCCAAAAATTTCGACCTCTTAATCCTCCCCTATGGTCCATACTTCCCCGCCAAGGCAACCCAAGCAGTGAGGCAGTTCTTGAGCGAGGGCGGAAGTATGATAACTATTGGAGGATATGCCTTTGATAAGCCCCTATTCTTCGTTGACGGCAATTGGTATGAGAAGGAAAAACTCCCCATCCCCAAGGGGGAAAAACATCCCCTTTTCTCCCTATCACAAGATGAGAAATGGACTTTGGGCTTCCCAGCGGGAGAAGCCTCCTTCAAATTGGATAAAGATGAAGAGGGCGAGAACTTCTTGGAAGTAGATGTGGATGATTTGAGGGGTTGGGTGACGATTTCCTCACCACCGGTCAATCCTTCTGCCTTTCCTTCAAATTTCATAATCGCTAATTTCAAGGCGAAGGGAGAAGGGGTTAAAAAGCTGTTTTTTGAGTGGCAGGAAAAGGATGGCTCTCGCTGGCGCTCTGGGGTTGAGCTTACATCAGAATGGAAGGAATATTACATATCAATAGCCGACCTTCAATACTGGCCAGATAATCCCTCAGTGGGAAGAGGTATAGCGGGGGACCATTTCCGCCCGGAGAATGCCGACCATCTTTCCTTCGGCATCTCCGTGGAGACCGAACAAGAGGGGAAAGCTTACAAATTTTTTATAAAGGACATAAATATTTTAGCAGATTTGAGGGGTGAGGAAATCCTCTTTCAGGAGGTAATTAACACCCGCTTTGGAAGGCTTCAGGATGCGATGTGGCCAAATCCCGAGCAGATAGGGGTTTTCGACCCTTCCCATCCCCTTGAGAACGCCGATTTAGCTAAACCAGCTTCCCTGCAGATGATTATCCCTAGCGATTTCGCTTTAAAGGGACCATTCACTGGCTTCGCTGCTGTGGGACCAATTGGCAAGGGAGCGGGGCACGGCTTCGGTCCCAATGTCGCTCGCATTCTACCGCTCCTTTATGCCTTTGATTCCCAGGGACGCTTCAGGGGATATCTTGCCAGCATAATCCATAACTACGATGGCTATTATAAGGGCTCAAGCTGGGCTATATTCGGTGTGGACAACAAGAATCTGTTCACAAAGGACGCCCTTCTTCCCTACCTCCCTCGTTTAGCGGAGAGCTTGATAAAGAAGACTTATCTATATGGAGCGGGAACGGAATGGGCTTGTTATCGTCCGGGTGAAACGGCTAATTTGAGAGTTTGGATAGCGAATATGGGAAGAAATGATGGGAAATTCAGGGTGAGATTTAAATTGGGGTTTGAGGAAGGAAAAGAAGAATGGGTGAGGGAAATGGATGTGGAGGTTAAGAGTGGAGAAATCAGGCAGATATCCCAAGAATATCCCATTTCCAAAGAGGAAAAGAGGGATTTCTGTTATCTTGGATGCGAGCTTTGGGAGAATGGGAACAAGATAGACGAAATGGAGGACGCTTTCGTCATTTGGCAGGAAAATCTTATGAAGGGCAAAAGACCGCTTATAAAAGATTCATATTTATTTTTCGGCGGTAAGCCAAAATTCATAGTGGGGGCACAGGAGTGGTGGGGGCAGATTGATAGCGTGACCGCCTGTTCTCCGCTTGCTTGGGAAAGGGATTTCCAGCTAATGGAGGACTGGGGCTTCCACATATCCCGTGTCTTCTGGCCTTTCACTCAGAGGGAAACAGAGAGGGCAAAGAGGGCTAATGACGCTCTTGTCTATCTCGCCCAAAAGCACAACATAATTTTCTTCGCTTCTCCTAACCTCTGGAACTCCCTTGATAGGAACGCTTTGGAGGAAGAGGAGAAAACCGCACGGGAGATAGCTGAGAGGTATAAGAGGGTCAAGCTTATAACCATTGACCTCTGCAATGAACCCTCTCTGCGGAGGGAGGATTCACCCCAGCATAGAATGGAGTTTCAAAGATATCTGAGGGAAAAGTATGGAAGTTTTGAAAAATTGAAAGAGGTGTGGGGAGATAAATTGGAGGAAAAGAGCTTTGAGGAGATAGCGGTAAAATCCCTCTCATCCGATGTTAACGATGTGAGGGCAAGGGATACAGCGGAATTCTATCTTCGCTGGGAGAAGAATTGGTATGATAGGCTTTATGAAGCGATGAAGAAATCCGACCCTTGGCTTCTCATAACAGTTGGCTGTTTGCAGGGATTTGGCTGGGGAGATGTCATCCACGACCCGATTTTGCTCTCTGAGGATATGGATTATACCAACCGCCACTACTATGGCGATTTAACGGTTTTCCCTCTGGAATTAAAGGAAATAGATATGCAGTGGCTAGGGAAGCCGCTGAGCGTTGGAGAGTGCGGAGCAAAAAACCATCCCGGTTTTGAGGGATATGGACACGAGCCGACCAACGAATATAATCGTCGCTTTCTCTTTTTAACTCATATAGCGTTTGGGGAAGGAGCTTCTTTCCTCAACAGTTGGCATTGGCGAGACCCTATGGAGGGAATCTTCCCCTGTGGTCTCGTTCACGCCGACCGCTCCCCTCGCCAGGCAGGCTATATTATGCGCGCTATGGCGCTTCTCTTCGGTTCAATTCAGCCGAAATACCAGAAGCCCAAAGTTTATCTCCTCACTCCTCAAATCGGATTTTTCTCAGGCCAGAGGATGCGCTTTCACGATGCCTTCCGCAGAGCTATAAAGGCGCTTCTCCAATTGAAAGTGGATTTTGAGATTATAACCGAGGACAAACTCCCTCTCTTAAAAGATGCGGAACTTATCCTCTATCCTTCCCCCTACGCCATCTCCGATAAAGTGTTTACCATCCTGATGGATTTCGTTCGCGGTGGAGGGAAGCTTTACATTAGCGGAGAGATTGATAGAGATGAGAACTTCAAGAAGGCGAAAGGTGAAAGGCTTAAAGGGATTGAGGGGGAGGAAGAAAATGGCATTACAAGAATTAGATTGGGGAAGGGGGAGATATTTTATGTGGAGGAACCTGTGGAGATGAAGGGGGAGGTTTATGGACTTTATAAAGATGTTTTGCGGATGGCAAAAATAGAGGGCTTAGCCGTTGAGCCCGAGAATCCCGAGCTTCTTGCCTTTTCCATCCCTACGCTTGAGGGTGGGAGGACTTTGACCCTAGTGAACTATGGGAAAGCGGGAAGTTACAAATGGGAAGGAGTGGAGATGGAGCTATCCGAGCGTTCAACGGGATTCATCCATTTATCATCAAAGGGTGAACCTCTCGCTGTGGAAGGGCAAGGAAAGGTTAAAATCAAGGGGAGGGAAATCGTCAATGGCGAGGGGCATTTCATCCTTATCTCCCTTGATGGGAAGGGAATTGATTCCTCCTCCGCTCTTCTGTTCATCCCCTTGGAGGAGGGGAAAGTGGAGATTTTGCGAAGGGATGAGACGAAACTGATTGGCGAGAGTGGGGAGGTGGAGAAAGGGAATTGGAGGAAGATTTCCTCTCCCAGAATAAGCCAGAAAGAAGGTAAGATAGCGGTAGAGATTTCTCCCGCTGAGAGATTCTCCCTCGTTCTCCTAAGCGACGATTTAAAAAAGGCAAGGAATTATCTGGATAAATTGATGAAACTTGAATGATGGAGAACTGGTTTGTCAGTTGAGGAGAGGATAAGGCTTTTCCTGGTTTTGTTCGGAGTTCTCACGATAATAGGGGTTGAGATAGCGGTTTTGTGGGCTTGGATTGGGAAAAGGCAGGAGAGCCAATTTGCCAATCCCTGGCTTCGCTGGATTTTCACCTTTTTATTTTCCCTTCTCATCCTAAGCCTCCTATATGCTTATTTCGTTGAGCCATATTGGATAGATGTGAGCAGAATTAGGATTGAAACTCCGAAGCTCAAAACTGGTTCAAAAATAGTCATTGTTCAGCTTTCCGATATCCATAGCAAGGGATGGAACAAGAATGAGAGGAGGCTTCCCTCAATTGTGAATGCTCTCAATCCCGATATAATATGCCTAACCGGCGATTATATAAATAAAATAGAGGCTCTTGATGCGGTTAGAAAGATGGTTGGAGAGCTAAAAGTAAAATACGGAATATATGCTGTTAGGGGAAATTGGGATGCGGGGGTTGCGTCCAATGTTGACATTTTCAAGGGATTAAAAGTTAAAATGCTGATGGGGGAAGGGGAAAGGATTTCCATTTCGGGCAATAATATTTACATAGCGGGATTGGATGTGAACGATGATTCGGCTTTGCTCCAAGCCCTTGCTATGAGAGCTCGTGGCGATTTCACTATTCTACTCTTTCATTATCCCGATTTGATTGAGGATTTAAATGCTTACGATATAGACCTTTATCTCGCTGGACATACGCATGGCGGTCAAGTTGCTATCCCGTTTTATGGCGCAGTGTTGACATTTTCAAAATATGGGAAAAAATATGAGAGGGGACTGTATAGGGTTGGGGAGACGCTTTTGTATGTGAATCGCGGCATAGGAACTGAAGGGCTACCCCTTCGCTTCTGCTCCCGCCCTGAGATTACCCTTTTTGAGATTATAGGGAAGGGTAAATGATTTGAAGTTTGTTTCCTAAAGCGGAAGTGGGTTAGAAAAAGGGGATCGCCAAGAACTTCTACCTTGCCTTTAAAAGGTTATTTAAAGAATCAATTATAACAAATCGGGCTATTCTTTTATCCTTTGATAGCATTTTAAAAGAAAAAATAACGAGGTGAGGAATTAATAGTTAGCATACAAGTTCAAAATTGCTTTATTTAAAAAGCCCAAATATTAAAAAAGTTGCGTAGGGTGTTTTCGTGTTGTAAGATATTTATAGATATATCCGGGATAAAGAAAGAGGTACCTATACTTTAGTAGATGAAAAAATGTTTATGGATATTTTTAAAAATTGGAGAAGAAGAACCCTTCTAAGAAGGGGAGAGAACTCGCTTTCTGATATCTTTGTTCTTTCCTCAAAGGTTTTAAGGGAGGTCCGAGTATCAGATAGGCTTGGACCCCCTTCTTTTATGAGCGTAGATGAAAAGGGGTGGTGCCAAGCAAGTGTTTAGAAAGGAGGGAGGAGCCTTTGCCCCTGCTTCTCCCTCGCCGGAAAGACCGGAGAAACTGAAGATTGGGGGCAATAAAGAATAAAAAGGAGGTGTTATAGAAAGTGATAAAGAAAAGTAAAAAGAGAGGTTTTACCTTAATTGAATTACTAGTGGTTATAGCTATCATAGCAATTCTCGCCGCCATTCTGTTTCCGGTTTTCTCAAGGGCGAGAGAGATGGCTAGGAAGAGCCAATGTATGAGCAATATGAGGAACCTGGCAACCGCTGCGTTGATGTATGCTCAGGATTGGGACGAGCATTTCTTCCTAACAGCTGACGCTTATTGTGGTTCTCCAACTCCTGGTTGCTGGGCGGTTCAATATCTCTACCGGCACGCAGGGATTTACCCTTACATTAAGAACGAGGCGATTATGATATGCCCCAGCAAGGGTCAGCCACCTTTAGAATTGCAAGATTGGAGCTATGGTTGGAACAAATGCTTGGGTCCGGATTTTTGGTTCCCGCATGGTGTATCGCTTGCCTCAATCGCACAACCATCCAAAGTATTGATGTTTGGCGAATGCCATGTGGTATGGCATCCCATTTCTCAAAGGAATGGCTGTTGTTGGGGTGGGCAAACATTGCCGGAAGAGCCTGACCACCAGAGGCATTTGGTTGCTTTTCGCCATAACGATACCGCTAACATTGCCTTTGTGGATGGGCATGTGAAGTCGTTCAAGCGGGAGCAGGTTCCCGATTGGGATGGGCAGATGGACGCAAGTGGAAATCGTAATACTAATATCTACATAGACCCTCTATGCAGAAATGCTGAGGATTATGGAATGTAGAGAGTTTATCCCGCTTTAAATCAGAAAATAGGGGGCTCCCCTTAAGGGGAGCCCCCCTATTTTCATTTATGATATAATATATATCAAATATGGGATATGCCTTAAAAAGTATAATGCTTGCTTGCTTTTGGTTCCTTTCCTTAGCGGGAGCTACTAAGCCTCAAGATGAGGAACCGGTAAGAGATATAGGCTCAAATTTGGAGCTCTTCGTTGACGATTGGCTCATAGCTAAGATGGAAGGAGTCTCCCTCAAACTACACCATCCAATACCTCAGGAGGTCGCCATAATCTTTGATAAGCCCTGGGAAGGAAATACCTCAGCATATGTAACCGTATTTGAAGATGATGGCATTTTTCGCATGTATTATAGAGGTTCTTCCCATGACCCGGAGACTTCTAAGAAAAAGCATCCCGAGTTCACCTGTTATGCTGAAAGCAAAGATGGAATTCACTGGGTTAAACCCGAGTTAGGTTTGTTTGAGTTCAACGGGTCAAAGAAAAACAACATCGTTTGGCAGGGAATAGGCACCCACAATTTCACTCCTTTCAAGGATAAAACCCCCAATTGCCCTCCTGAGGCTCGTTATAAGGCTCTGGGATTGGGCGAGGGAGGACTTTATGCTTTCCAATCTCCCGATGGAATCCATTGGAGGCTGATGAAAAATGAACCCGTCTTAATGAAGGGTGCCTTTGATTCCCAAAATCTTGCTTTTTGGGACGAAGTGAAGAAATGTTATGTCGCATATTACAGGGCATTTCGCGAGGGCTATAGGGACATAATGGTTGCTACCTCCCAGGATTTTCTCAATTGGAGCGAGCCACAATTTCTTGATTACGGTTCCGTTCCAAAAGAGCATCTTTATACAAACGCAATCATTCCCTATTTCCGCGCTCCCCACATTTACCTCGGTTTTCCCAAGAGATTTTTCCCCGAGCGTCAGAAGCAGATTCCCGGAGGGTTATCAGATGGGGTCTTTATGACGAGTAGGGATGGAATTCACTGGCATAGATGGCTTGAAGCTTTCATTCGCCCTGGACCTCAACCCCAGCGGTGGGTTAATCGGAACAATATGACCGCCTGGGGAATATTGGTGACGAAATCAAAGCTTGCCAATGCCCCCGACGAGCTCTCTATTTACTCCAGCGAGGGATATTCTCAAGAGGGAAATTGTCTCAGGCGCTTCACCCTTAGAATGGATGGCTTCGTTTCAGTCCACGCTTCCTATCCCGGGGGAGAATTTATCACCCATCCGTTAAAATTCAAGGGTAAGGAGCTTGTTCTTAACTACTCAACATCGGCGGGAGGCAAAATCCTTGTGGAAATCCTAATCGAGAGAGGCGAGCCTATACCCGGTTTCTCCCTTAAGGATTGCGAAACGATATATGGCGACGAGATAGAGGGCGTTGTGCGGTGGAAGGGAAGGAAGGATTTGAGCTCACTGGAGGGTAAAATCATCAGGTTGAGATTCGTAATGCTTGATGCGGATATCTATTCCCTACGCTTCCGTTGAGCGATGTTCTTGATTTTCCTCTTTTTCGCCTTCTCTATTGAGTTCAAGGGGATGGGTGATGTTTCAGCATCCAAAAGCGAATTTCAAGTTCTGGGGAAAGAGGGATTTGAAAAGATGGATAAGGGGTTAATAGAAGTGGAGATTTTGGATACAGAAAAGCTTTTTCCCCTTCCCGCAAGGGTTATAGCGACGGCGAGCGATGGGAAAAAGATAGATGTTGTGGGAAGAGGGCTCTATTCGGATGGAAGATTTTATGTTGAGGGGAAGTTCAGCCTGGAATCACCGCCGGGAGAAACGGAAATAAACATCTACTGCGGTCCAAATTATCTACCCTTGGATATGAAGATATCCGTTAAAGCAGGAGAGAAGATTCTGATTCGCGCTAAGCTGAAAAAATGGTTTTCGCCCGAGAGAGAAGGATGGTATTGTGGGGACAATCATCTTCACACTAGGCACGACCCTACAGGAGATATAAAAGTGGACGAGCATTACACCGCCCTCCAAGCGAGGGCAGAGGGCTTGGATTACATCACGGAATCCGATGGGAAATGGGGATTTGAGGAGGAGTTGAGCAGGGCAGATTTCCTTTTCCGTTCCGCAAGCGAGATTCACACCGGCGTCTTCACCGGACACGCCAACACTCCAGGGATAGAGAACCCCATCCCCAATGAGGAGTTAAGCAAGATGAGGCGAACGGTGCTTCCCTTTCAATATCTCTGCGAAATCGTTCACAAGCTTGGAGGAGCGGTGATTTACACCCATACATCGCCCCTTCCTCGTCTTCACTGGATGGGGGCAACGGAGAGCCTTTGCGATGCGATTCTGGGCAAGTGCGCCGATGCATTTGATATATCAAATAGAGCGGAGGAATTGATTTGGTTCGCCATACTGAATCTCGGGAATAAAGTCGCGGTCAGCGGTTCCACCGATGCGGTCCTTTTGAGGAAAGAGACAATACCGCCGGGGGCGAGAAGGGTTTACGCTAAGGCAGGGAAGTTGGATTACAAATCAATTGTTGATGCTATTCGCGAAGGGAGAACCTTTGCAACAAATGGCGGTCCCATTTTCCCTTTCTTAAATATTGAGGGCAAAGAGGTTGGCGAGGTCATAGAAATCGGCGCGAAGTATAAATACAGAGGCAAGTTGGAAATCCATCATCTTCATCCCTTGAAGTCAGTTGAGATAATCAGGAAGGGGAGAATTTACGCTGACCTCTTAAAGGAGGCGGAATTCGTATCATATTCTCAATACACGACGTCATTTATTTTTGATATTGAGGAAGGGGAAAGCGCTTGGTATATCGCGAGGGTTGAGGATGAAAGGGGGAATTGGGCGATAACAAGCCCAATTTATTTCTCAAAGCCAAACTCTCAAAATCCAAGAGCGAGCTTGATAGCCATGGAAATTGGAAATTTCACCCGCCTTTGTGAGCTCCGTCCTCAATTCTATGCCCATATCATAATAACCACATCTCTTGGGAAATTGAAGAGGGTTCTGCTTATGCGGGATGGGGAAATCTTGAGGGAATTCAGTCCTGAAGGGGGAAATTTTACTCCCTCTGGCAAGCTTCCCGTCATGGAAATGGATGGCGAATATCAAGAGGGATGGGTATGGCATCCCAATCCAGTGAGAGCCTTTCACTTCCAGGCTGATTATCCCATGGACAAGAGCGGGTGGTATAAGGTGATTGTGGAAACGGAGAACGGAAAAATGAGTTCTGATGAGATTTACTTTGATGGGGAGAATCCAAAAAGCCAACAAGTATCCCTGCTAAACCTAAAGAGCGAGAAGATGGAGCTGAGATTATGGGGATACGGCGAGGAGATGGCGATAAGGGACATAAGGATACCCTTTGAGGGCGACCACTGGTGGTATCCCCAAAACGAATTTTGGGAAATTGAGGCTTTATTTGAGGGGCATAGATATCTCTATTCCGGAGGCTATGAGAAAGCGCGAGAGAAGTTCAAAAAAGGATAGCGTTATATCCTTTATTGATTATAATATTGAGATAGAGAGGTGATAGGAATGCAGGTTTATTTATTTGCATTTTTAAGCTTGCTACTTTTAGCTGTGCAAGCTGCCGCTTTTGACCCACCGATTGATACAGCGGGTCCAATAACGGCAAGGATTGAAGGTCCATCCGAGCTGACGACTATTGAGAAACCCTTTTCGGTCTCTGTTGTATTGGAGAACAAAGGGGAGAACGAGATAAAAGGGGATGTGGAGATTGGATTGATAGATGATTGGAAGGCGGAGCCTAAAAGGGCTTCCTTCAGTGTATCTTCCAAGGGCAATGCTAAACTTGAATTCAAAATCGCGCCTTCCCCCCAAACCTACAATGCTCATTATCCCGTGCACGCATTTGTTCGTTTTAAAGTAGAGGGGAGAGAATATGAGGCGCATCCAATCCTCATATTGAGGACTAATATCCCCAATCCGCCAAAACCGAAAATAAATATTCCCTGGAAACCATTTGAGGTGAAGAGAGATAGCGCTCTCGCCCTTTGGCGTCTTCCCGTTTACAGGGTGATTTTGAGGGTGTTCGGGGAGAAACCCCAGATTTCCCCTGTTGGGATGGCAGGAACCGACCCAAGGACGAGGGCGAGCTGTAGAGTTAGGGAGCGTGTGAGAAGGGGAGATGAAAGGGAAGTAATTGGGATGCATCCGCCTTGGTTCAATAATCTCGCCGGGACTATAATGATTGAGTTTCCCATCAAATTGCCTAAAGGCAAGCCGATTGTTCTCCGCTTCGCAAATGCGATAAGGGATAACCTCCCCACTGAGCCTCCAAGCGACGGGGTAACATTCAGGGTCAGGGTCCTTCCCTTCTCCGCACCGGATGGAGAGGAGGGCAAGATTGTCTATGAGAGACATACATCGGCGAAGGTTTGGGATGAAGGAGAGGTGGATTTGAGCGAATACGCTGGAGAGGCGATTCGCCTTCAGCTGGAATCCCATCCCGGACCGAAAAAGGATACTACCTGCGACGATTCTTATTGGGCTGAGCCAACTTTATTGGTTGGCACACCGCCACAAAGGGCTGTTTTCCCTCCACCCCTTGATGCTAAATATCTTAAGTTGGGAAGTATTGAGATAGGTGGAAGAGGTTATGAGGTGAGGATTTGGGAGGGGAAGAAGGGAATCCTTGACTCCGTCATCGGTTTCATAAGCGATTCCAAGAGCCTTTTATTCAATGGGTTTAGGGTAAGGGTCTTAGGAGATGATGTTAGCGATTGGCGCTCGGCGAGTTCGTTTAAAGGGGTAAAGAAAACTCAGAAGGATGGGCATTTGATTTATAGGCATTCATTCTCCAATTGGCTGGGGGATTACGACCTATTAACGGATATCTGGATGGAGAATGGAGCCCTACGGGTTAAGTTCTGGCTTGAGAATGTGCCTTCCGCACGCCCCTGGCTCGTGGTTTACATTGAGGATATCTCCCTTGGGGAATGGAGCGAGGAGGCGGAGAAAATCTATGCTGGAGTAGGAAATGTCATCGTCGAGCCTAAGGCTTTCAATCTATGGTTTGATGGGCATCAGCTATCAACTTCATTCGTCGGCTTAGATTTCAAAAACGGTCTATCTTTGGTTGAGGGGGTAGATGCGGTCCCGAGCAATCTTGAAGTTTCACCAGAGCGAAAGGTCTATACCCTCCACACTCCCCATAATCAAGTCATTTCTCTCATCCCCGCGGAAACCGCCTGGCGGGGAGCGAAACTCTGGCGGGAGATAAACGGATTGAAACCTGCGGAAGGAGTTAACAAGCTCGCTGGACGCTTTGTCTTTGATTTATGGGGAGGGATGTATAGGGATAGCGCTGAAGCTTTGAAGAGAGCTTTCCGCTACGGATTGACTGATTCAATCGTCGTCTGGCACAATTGGCAGAGGTGGGGATATGATTATCGCCTCCCCGATATCTATCCACCCAATCCCAATTTAGGCACCTTTGAAGATTTCCTCTATCTCGTGGATACCTGTAAGAGCCATGGTGTTCTCTTCGCTCCTCACGATAATTACATTGACTTCTACCCCGATGCGGAGGGTTTTTCCTATAAGAAGATAGCTTTCACCCACGAGGGCAATCCCGTTCCTGCTTGGTTCAATGAAGGGAGAAAGGCGCAATCCTATCGCTGGCGAGCGGACCAGGTTTTCCCCTTCTTGGAGAGGAATCTCAAGCTCATAAAGGAGGGCTTCGCTCCCACAGCCTATTTCATAGATGTTTGGTCCTCTATTTGTCCTTATGATTATTGGACTCACGATGGTAAGTTCTATACGAGGCTATACACAAAAGAGGTATGGGGGAAGGCTTTCGCATGGATAAGGGATTTTCTCGGCGATTCCGCTCCCCAAATCTCCGAGAGCGGACACGACCAGTTGATTGGTTGGCTTGATGGCGGACAGACGAATCATTTGAGGGTTGATATACCTCCGCCAGGCTATTATGGCTGGGCTGTTTGGCCGATACGATGCAGGGATGCGGAGAGAATTCCCTGGTATGATATGGCGCATCACAGCAGGTTCGCTCTTCACGGCGCAGGCTATGAGGGGCGCTATGTAGCGGGTCTTGATTCTCGCTTGCACGGAATCTATAGCGACGATTACATCGCTACCGAAGTCCTCACTGGACATCCCGCTATGGTTCCTGCTCCCTTCGGAAGGGATGTCGTTCGCAAATATTGGCTTCTCCATGATTTAATGAGAGCTCTTGCCTTGAAAGATATTGAGGATGTCCAATTTGTAAATGGCGATATTCACAGGCAATTCGTCAGATGGAACAACGGAGGGGAGGTATGGGTTAACAGGGGAAAGCAGGATTGGGAGGTAGAGGGGCATATCCTACCCGAATATGGGGTTTATGCGAGGGTGCCGGTTGAAGGTGGGGTTGTGGAAATGGCAATTGAGAGGAAAGAGGGAGTGATTGTTGATTGGTCTCGTTCTCCCTCAATGTTGTTCGTAAATGCCCGCCCAGTCAGCGGGAGGTCACCGGTGAAGGTGAGCTTGGAATCTTTGAGATATGTGGGAAATAGGGAGGCGGAGCTTACGCTACTTTGGGAGGCGGGAAAGCCGATGCCCAAAGATATGCATATCTTCGTTCATTTCGTTGATAAAGCTGGCGAGATAATGTTCCAAGCGGACCATAAGCCTCCCATTCCCACGACCCAATGGGAGGGAAAGATTAGGAGCTCGGCGAGATTTTCCATTCCCGAGAAGTTCAAGGCTGGCGAGGAGTTCGAGATTAGGGTAGGGATGTGGGATCCAAAGACGGGAGAGAGGGCGAGTTTGGAGGGATTTGATGATGGAACGAGGCGAATAAGGCTTGGTAAGATAAAGCTGGAGGGAAGCGGGAGCGAGATAACTTCTATAAGCTGGGCGCCATTGGAGGAGAAAGAGGACCCCGTTTTGGCGAGATTGAACCCGCAAGGCAAGATGATAGATTTTCAGGGTATAAGGACGAATGGGGCTTTCAGATTGACGAAGGAAGGAGATGCACTTCTCCTCGTGCCCCTTCCCGATAGTCAGCAATTCAATGTGAGAATCAATTGGAACGCCCTTCCCTGGCAAGTGAAGAGGGCGGAAAGCGTTGAGGAAATAGATGAGGAGGGGAAGGTGTTGAGGAGTTATCCATTGAATTGGGAGGGAGACGAGGCGATTCTCGCTTGCGGATGTGAAGTTTTCGCCTATAGATTGAAGTAGGAATCGCCTCAGAGCCAGCCCGTGTATTTCGCGAGGAGATAGGAATATTCAAGGAAGGTGTGCCAGGATATATCGGGAGGCACTCCATGGTCGCAGGAGGGGATATAGCCGCCATCCTTAAGCATAAATGGTATTATCCTCTCCATCTCTTTTTTTAAATCCTTGCCTCCTTTTGCGATTTTTCTCTTATCTATTCCTCCGATATAAGATATGCCCTTGCCAAATCTCTTTCTAAACTCAACGGGGTCATTTCCCGCGGCTATCTCAAGGGGGATTGTGCAATTTATCCCGTTTTCTATCCAAATAGGGATTAGCTCGGCGATATAGCCATCGGAATCCAGGATGATTATGTCACATCCGCTTTTCCGCAATATCTCGCTCCATTCCCGCCAGCAGGGAGATAAGAATTCCCTAACCATTTGAGGGGAAATCATGGATTTTCCCTTATACGCCATATCCTCGCTTATGATAACCGAATCAAACTGGATTTTCTCAACATATCTCTTCAAGATAGTTGAGACGAAATTGCGCCAGAACTCGCTCATCTCGTGAACGAATTTGGGCTTCTCAATCATAAATATGCAGAGGTTCTCCAATCCACACCAATCCCTCATCTGCCAGAATGGTCCAGGGATGTTAATCGTCAGAACCCAGTCTCTATCTCTCAAAATCTTCGCTTTCTCTTCCAATTCCTCATCAAGCCTCTCCGGACTATCGGGATTGAACCTCTTCTTCATCTCATCCCAATCCTCTTCTTTCTCAACGGGAAATTTATGCCACTTCCTCGTCACAAAATCCTTAGCGTATCTCAAATAAGAGAAATCGTATTTATCCTCTATCTCCACTATAGCCCCTTTGTAATCCTGAACTATCAGATGGTTTCCCCTTCTTTCAATGATTTTCTCCTCAAAGGGAGGGCAGGGGTCGAAGGAAATCCTCAGGCTCACATAAGGGGTTTTCGCTTTTTCAATCTCCAATCCCAATATCTCGCAGAGGTATTCAAACCAGTTTCTATCCTTCGGCAAGCCTTCTTCCTGCCATCTTTTAAGGGTTGATTCCCTTGGACCGCCCGGCTGAAAGGGAACCCTGTCAACTTGTTGGAAAAGAAGCGTTCTCCTATATCTTTCCCTTGGTGTCATATTTAAGATTTACCCTCAGCAGACTGATACAAATCAATGTAGCTACTCAGGGTTTCCTCCACTTCCCCTCCCCAAATATCCCTCTTTAGACTAAGGGAGAAATTTAATTGCTTCTCGTATTCTATATCCTCTGCGGTCTTTTGAGGTTCTAAATGAACCCGTGGATTGTTTTCCTCGCTTTTGCCTACAAACATTCTGAACGAGCTCTTTGAGAGGGCAGTTCCCTTATTAGAGTGAATTTCGAGCCGAAGGAAGTGCCTTGCATTCAATTCATCGGTTATTTCATCCGCGTAGATTGTCTGTCTTTTTCCCGAGCAATCTTTTGTTACGCTTACCATTCCTTCGTCAAAATTCCGGTGAATGAGAATATTTTTATTACATATTCCTCACTTCAAAGATATTACCCTCACTCGGAAGGGTGGGAGCGATAAGATGAGGGAATTTTCCTTGATATCCATTTTGTTTCCCGTGATTATCTCTTCTCCTATCTTTGGGCGGAATCCGAGCCTCTTCTCATCCAATTTCAACTCTGCTTGTAGGGTCTTCTTCCCCAAATTTGATACGACGATTATCGCTCCCTTCCCCTTCTTCAAGTATGTGCTCGCATATATCTCTTCGCTGTTCGTCTTAACGGGTCTATCCTCTTTCCAATAGGGAATCCATTCGGATTCCGTCGCCCCGAACTTCTCAAAAGCTTTCCATATCTTGCTCGCAAGCTCGAATCCCTCGCTTCCCAATCCTGGTGGGCGGGGAAATACATCGTGAATCAAAGCGATAGCGAGTCCCTCTTGATAAGTGAAGGGATTGCCCTCGTATACCAGGAAATCTGCGGTAACTCCTATATTGTGTCCCATAAACTCGCAGCGGAATGAATCAAGAGGGAGAAGCTCAAGGGGATGTTTGTTGTCTCTTTGAGCCCCTGCGAACTGTTCCCCATCCCAATAGGAGGTGGCGAAGGCGAGGGTCGGCGGACCAAGGTATGTTGAATTGTGGACATTGACGAATGGTTCATTGGGGCGATGTTTATAGCAGATTGTATAGATTCGCTTCATCAAATCTCTAACGGCGAAGATTGGGAATGTCGGATGTAGATTTCCTTTCTCATCATAGTAGCCACAGCCATGGAGAGTGTTATCGCATCCCATCGGGACTGCTGTTCCATCAAGATAGACGCCATCAATATCATATTTCTTAAGTACTTTCTCCATACCATCGGCGAGGAAATCAGCCCAGGGACTGTTGTAGCAGACACCGTAATCCTTCTGTTCTGGTTGGCGGGTGTAGTACCACTGCCCAGGACGCCAGCGAAGGCATTCCTGGCTGTAGAAAGGGTACTCAGGAGCGATGTCCGCCATCTCATAGCCGAAATAGACTGCGAGCCTCATCCCTCGCTTATGGAGCGCATCAACTAAAGAGCGAAGCTCCTCGGAATGGGTTGTTTCCGTGTAATTCTGGATGTCAGTCCAATGCTCGTGGAAAACTATTGTCCTTGTTCCCATTTCCCTCGCAACATCAAGCATCAATTTGCCTTGCAAATCCTTCCTCCAAAGGCAGAGGGCTTTCCCATAGGGGCTATCTTCTAAATTTATTGTCGCGTTTATCGTTCCCGGCTTTCCGATGGCGGGGAATGTCTTGCCCTCGCCGGGGACGAGCTTATCGTAGCTGTCCCAAAGGAGGGCATTTTGGATTGGCAATGGATTTGCGGGAGAAACGCTCTCTATGGGTTTATTGTAAATGGCAAATTGGGAAATCGCCATCTCGCACCTTCCTCCACCAATGACTACCTTCGCTTCATCCAAGCTGACATCCTTGCCGAAAAGTCCCGAGAATTCTCGCTCCGCTGTCTCAACTCCATCAACGAAAATTTTTATCTTATCGCCCCAACTCAGAGCTATGTGATGCCAACCCTTATCTAGCTTCGCTGGCGCTCCGAGGATTATCGGATAGCTTTTCTGAGATGCGTCGTAGACAAAGAATCGCATCCCCCTATCATCTATATTCCAGTAGAGACTGGCAGTATCACCGTTGGGAAGATAGATGGCAAGGAAGTTGCGGTTGTAACTTCCCCGAGATGCTTCATCCTTTACCTCTTCCTGGGTATCAAAATCAATTCGCAACCAGGCTTGAATTGAGCCTTGCTTGGGGTTTATATTCCCTTCTGCGGGATATGTTATGCTCAGGCTACCTGAGGCAGGTGCTTTCTCCATTCCGTAATATCCCCAGTGGCAGATTCTTTCCCTCAGCCACCAGGCAACGGCAACGGGGCGAACGGGAGTTGCCTGAATTCCGAAGGTTAAATTATAGGAGGAGGTTTCCCTTGGGACATCCACTATATTAATGATTAAAAAGGTTTTATCTGCTTGACGCTTAAGCTCTATAACCCTGTCGGGCTGGGATAGACGGAAATTCTCGTCGCTTTCCGTGAACCAGCAGAGCCCTTTCTCCTCATCTGAGATGAATATGAGGGGGCGGAACGGACTATTCCAGTCTCCCTTGATGCCAAAGGAATTTGAGGATGACCCCCACATACCGGGAGAATAATGGAGGTATTTAGCGTAGGCGGTTTTGAGGGGGATGAATAAGCGAAGCTTCTTCAGGATAAAAGAATCGCCAGTAGGGGAATGGAAGGAGACATCAAATCTAATCATTCCATCGTATTCAAGCGTAGCTTTGCAGGAATAGGTGGGCGTGGAGTAGATTTGGGTATAAACTGAGGGTTTTTGTTCTACAACCGATTTGGACCCCTTTAAATCTATCCTTATCCCCTCGGCTTCAATCTCCCACTGGATGGGCTCGGAAAGGAGCTCTTTGCCTTTTGAGATGATGGAGGAAGGAAGACCGGTTTTAGAGAACTTATACTTCCTTCCCCACACTTCCGCTTCATCTCCCTTTACCTTTATAGGCGTCCAGGGGGGCAAGACCTCGTCTGTCCTTCCCGCCTTGGAGCCAAGCCAGGACGGTTTCGGAGGGATTGCGATTTTTTCTTCTTGGCTGGCGATGAGATTCCCTTTTTCATCATAGGCTCTCAATTGGAGGATATATTCCCCTTCGGGTAGATTGGCGACCTTTATCTCCCCCTTCGCTTTTCCGTTTTCCGCAACCCATTCCTCTCGTATGATTTCCCTCCCTTCTTTCAGAAGAGTTGATATGATTTTCCTCATCTCTTGGGCGAGGACATCGGATGAGAGGGAGACCTCTATAGTGCCCTTGGTGAGGAATCTCCTCGTCAAGGAAACACTGAGAAGAGGTGGTCTTTCGGTTTCCATTTGCATATTTACCAACTCCTTACCTTGAGGATTTTTCCCTATGAGCCGAATTGAAGCTCTTTCCTTCGGCTCTAAATGAAGAGACAAGATTTCCCGTTCCTTGTTTGGGGATAAACTCAATTCAAAATCTCTACTTTCCCCGTCCTTCTTAACTGCCACATATAGCTGAAGATTTTCCGAGCTCTCACCTCTTATAGATATATTGCCGGAGCTTGGAGCAGATGGAGGAAGGAAAAGATTGCCCAAATCCAATGGGTAGATGCGGATAGCCTCTGCTTCGGTTCCAAAGGACAGTATCGCGAAATTATTGGGTTCGTGTAAGGAGAACTGGCAGGGCGAGAAGGTGAGGGGGTTTGTTTTGGGTTCGGAGAAATCTCTCGCCAGATTGAAGCGCCATTTATCGCCTGCTTTGGGGTATGCTCCGAGAGTGGAGAAGGGAATCGCTATCTCGCCTTCCCAGCCGTTTTCAGTTATTTGCACTGCGTGTTGCCATTCCCCATTCCATCTCCCATCCTTTCCCTCGCTATCCCAGATGCAGTTTTCCGCGTTCACTATGAACTGTAAATATTTTGGGAAAGCGGGGGAGAGGAAAACCTCCACAGCGTCATCTTCCCAGACATTTCCATCCCTTTCCCTCAATAGAGCCTTAGGCTTACTTGGTGATTGGCAGGAGAAAGCGATGTAGATATTGCTGTCATCGTAAGAAAGGTAAAAGATGGTTGGGATAGGGGAGAGATTCTTTGTGCCCAATGGGGTAAGAATTCCTACAGCGCCTGAATTCTGCCATTCATTGAGAGAGAGTTTGCCATCTATTTTTGGCGGTTGGGAGGTAAAGGGGATGGTGAAAAGGGGTTGGGAAAGGGAAAATATAGGCAAAAGTAGAAGATATATTAGATGGCAAGATTTTTTCATAAAAATCACTCTCCTAAAAAAGTTTAACATATCAGGTATATAGAAGGAAGAGGAAAAGGGCATTTTGGGCATTCCAAAGGGCGTGGGCAATGATGGATGGGATGAGGGAGCGTTTCTTTTCATAGAGGAAGCTAAAGAGCGCTCCCAAAGCCATAAGGGGAAGAATCTGGGAGACATTGGCGTGAATTGAAGCGAAGAAGAAGGAGCTCAAAGCGATAGCTGGGGTGACGCCGAGCTCTCGGCGGAGGGAAGGATAGAGAATTCCCCTAAACATTAGTTCCTCAAAAATTGGGGCGAGGGCAAAGACGAGGAAAAACAGAGCTATTTTGCCTCCAGTGGAGGAGGTTAGGAAAAGGAGGGGGATATCCTCTCTTCCTTTAATTGAGGAAAGGCGTAGGAGATAGGAGAGTGCAAAGGTGGACACGACGAGGGGAAAGGCGGATAAAAATCCACCCAATCCCCAGAGGAAATTACCCAGCCCTTCTATCTTAAAGCCGATATCCTTGAGGCTGAGCTGGTTCTGGGACAAGAGTTTAAGGGTTAGATGTAAAATAAGAAGACCACCTGTGATTTCGGATAGGAGGTAGAAAAAGGGAACGGAATTTCTCCAGAAAGGGGTAGAGTATATTGGGAGAGCAGCGAGGAAAAGAGGGATGACGGCGATAGCCGTTTGTGTGATGATGAATATGAAGATGATGGCTATCGCCCATCCCCAACTTATTGAAGGTGGTGGTTCAGGGTGGGAGGATAGTCTTTTAGATGCTGTTGATAAGTAAAAAATGAGGAGGAATATGCCTGCGAGGAAAACAAGAAGGGTATAAAATGTGAGGAAGGCGATTCGCAAAATCATTGGGCGATTGTGTCTTTCTAAAGCGGCTTCCAATTTCTCCGCTGAAGTGATGTTGCCGGAAAGCCGGTAAAGGCGAGCGAGAGGCTTATCCCTAAACCATCCTCTTAGCCTGTTTTTCAGCTCCAGGGCAAGAAGGGAAACGGTTTCCTTATCTAGATTTTCCTTTCGGTCATATAGTTTTTGTAGGAGAGGAGGCAGGGAATCAGAGGGAAGGAGTGATTCAGCTCTTTTTAAAAGGGATACGGCGTTATTATAGTCTCCTCTTTCTCCCAGGGCTATTGCGACAAGGATGAGAAGGAGTGGGTTATCGTTGCGTTCTGAATAGCTCTTAAGAGTTTCCAATCCCCAATCCCATTGGGCAAGTGGGGAAAGAAGTTTTGAAATAGCTCGCAGGTCCTCAATCGGCACCCGAGGGTGGAGGCTTTTCGTTGAAAAGTTTGTTAGGATTAGGATTAAGAGGGAGAGGATTGTGATGACGGCGATTGGGAGTCCTTTTCGCATTCCTCCTCCTCTTCAAGCAGTTGAGCGATTGTATTGATGATGCCCAGGATTTGGGCTTTCAAGCTATGTTTCTTTTCTTTTAACTCCTCTATCTCCCGCTGAATTTCCTGCTTCTCCAAATAAGCCTTCTCTATTATCTCCCTTGCCTTATTGTTTGCTTCCTCCAATATCACCTCCGCCCTCTTATGAGCGGTTACTACTGCCTCATCTGCCGTCTTCTGGGCAAGAACGATGGCATTTCTAAGGGTTTCCTCCATTTTCTCAAAGTAGGATAGCTTCTCTTTAGCCTTCTCCAGCTCCTCCTTAAGGGAGGCGTTCTCCATCAGTATCTCTCCCATACTCTTTGATACTTCATTGAGGAATTCGTCTACCTCCCTCGGATTGTAGCCCCTGAGCTTTTTGTTGAACCGCTTTTCTAAGATGTCAATCGGCAGAAGTCTCATCTTTCATCCTCCCTTTTGCAATTCCTTCGCCCTTCTAAAGGCTTCCTCTATTCCATCAATCAGTATACCTCTCACACCAGCTTTCTCCATTCTGCTAATTCCCGCTATGGTGGTTCCTCCTGGCGAGCAGACGGAGTCTTTCAACTCCATCGGATGCCTTTGAGAGTTCATAATGAGACCAGCTGTCCCCTTGAAGACCTGTGCTGCTATTTGGAGAGCGAGCTCCTTGGGAAGCCCAATCTTTACACCACCATCGGCTAAGGCATCTAAGAAAAGGGAAACGAAGCCCGGACCGCTTCCTCCCAAAGCCGTTATTGCGTCCATCAGACTTTCCTCAACCTTCACGACCTTTCCAGTTAAACCAAATATTTTCTCTGCTATCGCTAACCCTTCCCCGTCTCCACAAATGGCGATAAAGCCCTCTCCAATCTCACAGGCGATATTTGGCATTGCCCTCACCCATTTGGACGGAGCTTTTTTCCTCAATTCCTCCAATCCAATTCCCGCCACTATGCTTATGGATATTTTGTCCTTTAAATGTTCTCCAATTTCCTCTAATAAGGGAGTTAAATCCTTTGGCTTTACCGCTATAACGATTACATTTCCCTTCTCAACGGCTTTTATACAATTCGGGGCGATCTCGGCTTGCTGGGCAAATTGTTCCAGAACGGTTGTCATTTTATCATATATGATGATTTCCTCTTTTTTCATTCCCCCTCTAATCCATCCTTTGAGCAAAGCGGAGCCCATTTTTCCAACGCCAATTAGGGAGATAACCAAAGGGTTCATCGCCTCCTTTTTCCTTTATTCTATAATACCCTCAAAGGGATGTCAAAGCGATGGAAGAACAAAACCAAGGTCGCGAATACTATGGGTGCGAACTCCGCGCTTATTACGTTCTCGCCCAAGGAGACGATAAATGCTCCTTTCCCCTTCGCGAATTCTATCTCCCCCTCGCTGAACCCTCCCTCGGGTCCTGTGATTAAGGCAATCCTCTCGGGAAGAGAATATAGAAAACCCTTGTCTTCCCTCGTCGCTTCTTCATAGGCTAAAAGAATTGGAACATCTGAAAGTTCATCAAATACATCTTTGAAGCCCCGAATGTCTTTGATATGGGGATAAAAAGGTGAACAGGAGAGCTCTGCCTCTTCCATTGCCAGCTTTTGCCATCTTTCCTCTTTCTGTCTCTTTCTTTTCTCGTCCAATTTCACAATAGTTCGTTCGCTTGTGAAAGGTAAAAATGTAGTTATGCCCATTTGGGATAAAGCCCGAATTGCCGTTTCGGTTTTATCCCCTTTTAGAATCGGAATTACGGAGATGATGAAAGGTGGCTTTCTCTCCCTCCATTCCCTCTCTATGATTTTCAAGACAGCCTTCCCCTTGCTCGCGGAGACAAGCTCGGCAAGGAAATATGCCCCTTCTCCATCCATTAAATAGAGCTTTTCCCCCCTCTTTAACCGGAGAACATCAAGGAGATAGAATGCCCGCTCTCCCTGGATAACGATTTCCTCTTCTTGTAGGGATTTAGGCGGGAGGAATAAATGTGGAACGGTCATTTGATTTTACGGAGATAGATTCCATCAATGCCGAAAAAGAAACCTTTTGAGCTTTCACTTTTCCCTTGGCATACGAAACGCAGGGTATGTTCTCCTGAGGTGAGTTTGATGACTCCCAGCTTCAATCTCTTCGTTTGGACTGTTGGGTTATACAAATCGTAGGCACCGCCCACAGGCTTATCGTCAAGATATGCTTGATAAACCCCGTAATCCCAGGAGTGGGTGATATCAGCCTTCAGCACATAGAGTCCATCTGTGGGAACGAAGAATCTGAGCTCAAGGGAAGCATCTTGGCTAGGAGGAGTGAAGAAGATTTGTTTTCCTCCGCTCCAATTTCCGTCTTGCGTTTGGAGGGCATCTTGTGGACTTGCCTTTGCGGTTTGGAGGAGGGATTCTGCCTCAATGTAGGTATGGGGGACAAACCTATCCTCAAGGGGAGGAATTTTGGCGAATCTGGGAGCTTTTCCTGTTTGATACCAAAACGCAACGGAGGAGAAGAAATCGTCCCTCTCGGCGAAGCCGGAGGTATATCTATTGTTCTCAAAATCAAATTCGGCACCTTTATGCTCTATTGTAACCATGAGCGATTTCTTGAAGGGAATGGGGTCTTGAATGTGCCAGCGGTAGGCTGTTCCTCTATCATCTATATCAAATCCTTCCCAGATGCTCACTCCATGATAGGGTTGATTAAAGGGGCGGAAGCCCCAAGCATCGTTGAAATAATCCTCCGTTCCCGTGCCTTGAATGGAAGGGATTTTCTCACCGTCTATATAAAAGCGGTCGTCTCCTTCACCAAACCAACCCGGCTGGTTCATTTGGACGGAGAGGACTGTTCCGACATAGAAGCCTTTACCCACCGTTTTCAATATGAGATAATCCTTTCCCATTTGGCAGGGATATTCCTGTCTATATTGGGCGTGGAAGTAGGGTATATCGGGGGGAAGGGATTTGAGTTTCAGCCAATCTATCATATAATAGAGAGCCCCTACGGCTTTATCAGGTGAATCGTTCGTAATGGTGATTTTCGCTGATTTGCGGAAGGGCATAAGCCAGTAGCAGTTGTAGGCTCTACCTTCCGAGGAAATCTGGACAGGTATAGAGTTGAGGTTCGTTAAGAGACCGTGTCCGACGGCGAAGAAATCCCCTAAAGGGGATTCTACCGATGGTTCTTTTTCGTCATCCCAGTAGATACGAAGGACGAGAGAGCGAGGGAAATATTTATCCTCAGCCCAAATAGTGAACCATATATGGGTGATGATACCTGGGCCTTTCAGCTCTGCAAGGGTGAAGGTTTGTTTTGGGGCGATGTAGCGAGCATCTCCGTTTCCGTTTTCCCAGTTGGGGTCGGCGCTGGAGGCACGCATAGGCGTAGCGTCTTTAAGGAAGGAGCCATCGCCCAAAAGGAGGGTCTCAAGTAAGGCAGGTCTTGAGGAAATAGCGAATAGACAGAGCAGGACAACAAGAAATAACCTTGCTTTTATCACTTTAATCACCTCCAATAATAGTAAAACAGATTTAAAAAATTAAGCAAGGGAAAAAGGCTATTTGAGGATTGTTTCCACGAGTTCGCTTTCCTTTCCGCATTCGCCTATCGTTGAAACTGCGAAGCGGTTAACCCTTGAAAACCAGTAAATATCTTGAGGATACTCCCTAAGGTCGACTGTAAACTCATAAGTTTGTTTTTCCTCATTGAAGGACACCGTCCCTACGGGGAACCATGGACGGTCGTTCAATCCGTCATTTGAGATGCGACGATAAACCCTAAATCCTATAGGGCGGTCAAGATAATTTTGCTCTCTAAGGACTTTAGGAGCTGACCAGATGACCTTAGCGTGATTTTCATCTATGAGAATTGCATTCACATCTCTCGGTGGCAGAGGGGAATCTACTGAGCGATAGGGAGTTTTCAAAACGATTGTGAATTTATCCTTGTGCCCTCTGAACCAAGCGACTATGAAGTCGTATATTTCCAGCCAGAAATAGCAAGGTCTGTTGTATTTTGTCACTTTTACTAAGAGAAGTCCTCTCTCCCCCACAACATTTATGTTCCCGAAGGGGTTGGGGCGACGGTGAAATCCATTCAATGTCTTTACTTCTTTAACCGGGCGGTTTGGAAGGCGGAGAACCCCTTCCTCATCTGTAAAGCCTACAATTACCGGTTCTTTGGAGACGGGATGGGAGAAATCCCCGTTCTCTATCACTGGATAGAACCAAGCGTTTCCCTGTTTTGTTGGCTTTCCCTTAGGGTCTAAAACCACTCCTCTCTGAAATATTTCAACCTTAGCATTCGGGACGCCTATGCCATTGATATCCACGATTTTGAGAAAATTTTCCCGAGGAATGGCGAAATAGTGGTCGCCGAAATGACCTCTCGGTTTATCATAAGTCATATTTAGATAGCCAGCGTCAGCCTCAGAGAAGATATGGGGACCGTGCCAGTGCATCATCGTGATTGGGTGAGTCATAAAATGGGTTATCTTCTCTCCGTTATCCTCCATTTTGTGATTTTCATCGCCGTGGTAGTCAAGAAAATACCAGTCGGTTAAGCCCAGTTGATGTCCTAACTCGTGGGGTAGAGACCATTCCGTTTGAATACGCCACTCTTTATTCGGAGGTTGCCAGTTTCCCTTTTTCTCCTCCTCGCTATCTGTCCATATCCAACAACCCTGGTGGTAGGCAATACCATCGGGAGCCACAAGCGATTGATGAGCTTTTTCCACATCATCGCAATAGATAATCCTGTCAAGCCTCACCCTTGCCTTGATTCCTTGGGGAGCCGAGGGAAAGACGCTCTTCTCAAAGAGCTTATTCATAATGGATATATGCCAGCGGTAGTAATCTTCAAAGGAGAAGGTACCATAGGCGCTTCTCACTTGGTGCCAGGCTTCAACTCTATTTTTGTTCACGATGTAGACAAGTCCCCACCCCCATAATGGGTCCGTCGCTTCATTATTTATACTCGCTATTTCCTTCTGCTCGCTGATTACCTTGAAAGTGACATAATGAAATCCTTCTTGCCAGTTCCATTTTAAAGACACAGTTGTTTCCTCCATTTCCGACAGTTGCTTGCCGTATTCCCCTTCCTTGACTACCTTTCCGTCTATCAACCATTGATACTTGAAAGGTTTTGAGGGGGCGAAGCCAACATTCTTTATATGGGCTGTGAGCATTAAGGGTTCTCCCTTTTCATAATTCAGCTTTAAGTTTTTCACTATTTTTTCTGGATGAAGCGCTGCCTCATCTGGAGGAAGCTTGGGTAGTTTTCCACCCCCAATTATTGGTCTGCCATAGATATCGTAGTTTACCCTCCCATGTAAGCCTGCAAGCTTCGGTTCAATCTCTATGAAGGTAACGCTTAGGTCGGGTAAGGGTGGATGGATATCCCATTTGTCGTCCCTCTCTATCTTGAAGCTTTTAATAGCGCTTCTTGGATAGACGAGAGCAGGACCTCCGACTTCTTCCATGTTCCTCCACACGAGGATTTCCACTCCCTCGTCTCTTATGAAGCAGTCTTTTAGAACCGTTCCATTTCTAAAATAAAGTTCATCTGCTTTAAGTTGAAATATTAAAGGCAATAGGAAAAACATCAGAGAAAACTTTCTCATTTTAATCACCAAAAATATGATGAACGATGTGACTTAAAAACGCAATTTGTATTTGACGCTTTTAATAAATGGAAGGTATAATTTCCAAGATGGAAAAAGAAACTATTCACATAAACGACCTGGCCTACCAGCATAAGATTTTACTGCCTCAAATTTTACCCGCTATTGAGGAGGTCATTCTCTCAGGACGATATGTTCTGGGAGAGAATGTAGCTCAACTTGAGAGAGAAATAGCTTCCCTCTGCGGAACACGATTTGGAGTGGGTGTAAACTCGGGAACTGATGCCCTCACCCTTTCCCTTCACGCCCTGAGCATAAACAAAGGAGACGAGGTCATAACCTCTCCCTTTTCATTTGTCGCTTCCGCAGAGAGTATAGTAATAGTGGGTGCTCGTCCTGTATTCGCCGATATTGACCCTCTAACCTTCAATATCTCTCCTGAGGAGGTGGGAAATAGAATAAGGAGGAGGACAAAGGCGATAATGCCTGTTCACTTATTTGGACAGGCTTGCGATATGACATCCTTCACTCAAATCGCCAAAGAAAAGTCCCTATACATAATTGAAGATTCTGCACAGGCTATAGGTGCCCTTCATAGAGGGAAGCCTGTTTCCTCATTTGGAGATGTTGGTTGTCTTAGTTTTTATCCCACGAAGAACCTCGGGGCTATAGGCGATGGAGGGATGATTTTGACATCAAATGTAGAGATTTACGAGAAGTTAAAGCTCTTGCGTTGTCATGGGGGAAAGGATTACCTATTTAACTTCCTCGGAACCAACAGCAGGCTTGACGAGCTGCAGGCGGCTGTTTTGCTTGTAAAGCTGAAATATCTCAGCGAATGGACGGAAAAGAGAAGGGAAAACGCCAAACTCTACAAACAACTATTAAACGATGTAGAGGAGATAATCCTTCCCGAAGAGGTGGAAGGAAATTATCATACCTATCATCAATTCACGATAAGGGCAAAGAATAGAGACGAGCTCAGGAAGCATCTTTTGGGTGAAGGAATTCAGACGATGATTTATTATCCCTTACCGCTTCATCTCCAGCCCGCTTTCTCCTATTTAGGCTACAAGGAGGGAGATTTTCCCGAGGCAGAGAGAGCGGCAAGAGAGGTGATATCCTTGCCAGTCCACCCCCACTTGAGGGAGGAGCAAATAATTCGTGTAGCAAATGCGATTAGGAGGTTCTATGGGAGGAGAGAGGTTTAAGTGAAGGCGATGATTCTGGCTGCCGGAGTGGGCTCAAGATTAGACCCATTGACTCGCAATGTGCCTAAGCCCATGGTTCCCATAGCAAACAAACCTGTTATTGAGCATATTATAGAGTTTCTCCGGGAACACGGCTTCAGGGATATAGTAATAAATGTCCATTATCTCGCGGAGAAGATAACTAATTGGTTGGGAAACGGAGAAAGATTGGGTGTTTCAA
Source organism: bacterium (assembly GCA_014360495.1). NCBI lineage: Bacteria > bacterium. The sequence continues at coordinate 48,287 of JACIXR010000007.1, read as the reverse complement.
TAACCTACTCCTATGAGGAGGAGCCTCTTGGAACGGCGGGAGGAGTAAAGAAAAGCGAGGATTTCTTTGATGGCACTTTTTTAGTCGTGGGCGCGGATGACCTCTGCGATATTGACCTGCGGCGTGTGCTGGCCTATCACAAGGAGAAAAAAGCGATGGTTACAATAGCTCTTTCCTTAGTTGACGACCCGAGCGAATACGGAGTTGTCCTAACAAACGAAAGGGGGAAGGTGATAGCTTTCATAGAGAAACCGAGAGGGGAGAGGATACCTTCCAACACGGTTAACACGGGAATATATATATTGGAACCAGAGGTATTGGAGCTAATTCCCAAGGGGCAGTTCTTTGATTTTGGGCGAGATTTATTTCCCCTTCTCATAAACAAGAAAATTCCCTTCTATGGCTATTTGGCTCTGGGCTATTGGAAGGATGTGGGAAACATAAAGCAATACAAGGAAACACATAGAGATGTTTTATACAAAAAGGTAAATTTCAAGATTCCTTTAAAAGAAGTGAAGCCGTTCTTCTGGCAAGGAGACGATGTTGAGATTGAACCTTCCTCATACATTGAATATCCGGTGGTGATTGGTAATAGATGTCGCATAAAGAAGGGGGCAAAAATTTTGGAGGGGACCGTTTTAGCTGATGAGTGTATTATTGAGGAAGAGGCTGTGGTTAAGGGGAGCATTCTTTGGCGTGGAGCGAAAGTGGGGAAGAAGACAATGATAGAAGGGTGCATAGTGGGAGAGGAGTGTGAGGTATCATCCAACGCTGCCATCTTTGATGGAATAATCGTAAGTCCATTTCGCAAGGAAGGAGGAGGAAGATGAAGAAATATCATATAAAGGACATTTCATTAGCTGAGGAGGGGATGAAGAAGATAGAATGGGCGGGAAGGGAGATGCCGGTTTTGAGGATGATAGGGGAAAGGTTTGAGAAAGAAAAACCCCTTTCTGGGTTAAGGATAGGCTGTTGTTTACATATAACCTCGGAAACCGCTAATCTCGCCCTTGCCCTCAAAAGAGGTGGGGCGCAAGTTTTCCTCTGTGCCTCCAATCCACTCAGCACACAAGACGAGGTAGCGGCAGCGCTCGTTAAATTTTTCCAAATCCCCGTTTTTGCCATTAAAGGAGAGGATAAGGAGACATATTACAGTCATATAATTTCTGTTTTGGAGGAAAGACCAAACCTTACTGTAGACGATGGTGCCGACCTTGTAACGACCCTTCACACGAGAAGGGAGGATTTAATTGGAGAAACGATGGGAGGAACTGAGGAGACGACCACAGGCGTCATTAGATTGAGGAGTATGGCAAGAGATGAAGTCCTCAAGTACCCAATAATCGCCGTAAACGATGCTCGCTCCAAATATCTCTTTGATAATCGCTATGGAACAGGTCAATCAACTATAGATGGAATTTTTCGGGCTACCAACATCCTCCTTGCTGGCAAAAAGTTCGTTGTCTTCGGCTACGGCTGGTGTGGAAGAGGGGTGGCTATGAGAGCGAAGGGAATGGGAGCTCAAGTAATTATCTGTGAGGTTGACCCATTAAAGGCGCTGGAAGCGGTGATGGATGGTTTTCAAGTGATGCATTCCCTGGAGGCAGCTAAAATAGGGGATATTTTCGTAACGGTTACGGGCAATAAAAGCGTCTTGCGGGAAGAACATTTCAAGCTCATGAAAGATGGTGCCATATTGGCGAACTCTGGTCATTTCAATGTGGAGATAGACATTGAGGCTTTAGAGGGAATGGCGAGGGAAAAGAGACAAATCCGCCCCGTCGTTACAGAATACGTCCTTGAGAATGATAGGAGACTGTACCTTTTAGCGGAAGGCAGGCTTGTGAATCTCTCCGCTGCCGAGGGTCACCCTTCAGCGGTTATGGATATGTCATTCGCTACCCAAGCCCTCTGCCTGGAATACCTTGCCAAAAATGCGAGTTCCTTAAAGCCAGCTGTTCACAATGTTCCCCAGGAAATAGAGGAAACGATAGCTCGCTTAAAACTCGCCTCTTTGGGAGTTGAGATTGATAAGCTTACTCCTGAACAGGAAATATATCTTAAATCGTGGGCGGAAGGGACATAATTTATCCATTTCTCAAGGGAAAGTTATCAGCATTAAGTGAAGGGGAGGTAATCTGCAAAATCTGCCAATTTATAGAGGAGGGTGGATTTCATCTTATTGTCACCTGTGATGCCTATTCCTGTGTTGTAGCTTGGGAAGATGAGGAATTTGCTTCCATCTTGCGCTCCGCTCACCTTGTGACGCCGGATGGTATGGGGGTTGTGCTGGGAGCGAAGATGTTGGGAATTCCTGTTAAAGGAAGGGTAGCGGGAGCCGATATAGTTAACGCCCTTTTCCCCATAGCCGAGAAAAGAGGTTGGAAGTTTTTCTTTTTGGGTGGTAAGAAGGGAGTGGCTGAGGAGGCAAGGCAAAAGGTTAAAGAACTGTACCCTGATATTAAAATTGTGGGTTGTTATCATGGATATTTTAAAGAAGAAGAAACAATAGTTAAGATGGTCAGGGAAAGTGGAGCAGATATCTTATTGGTGGGAATGGGGATTCCCCTTCAGGAGAAGTTCATTTGGAGGAACAGGGAGAAGCTGGGTGTAAAAGTTGCAATTGGCGTAGGTGGGACTCTTGATGTCCTCTCGGGAAGGGTTAAAAGGGCGCCTCGCCTTTTGCGCCGGCTTGGGCTGGAATGGTTATACAGGCTCATATGCCAGCCGTCTAAAATTGAGAAAGTGGCAAAGCTACCTTACTTCTATTGGCTAATTTTTCAGTCAAGGTTTTTCCCCAAGTCTAAATGAAGTGTGTGAAGGAAATTATCAAGAATCTTTTAGAATTGATATTTCCCCATTTCTGCCTCGGATATGGAAAGAGGGGAGTTGTCATATGTGATGATTGCCTTCGGGAAGTTAAAAAAATAAAAAACCCTTGTCAACTCTGCGGTGCTCCTCAGGAGGGTCCGATTTGTTATTTCTGCAAAGATTTAAACCTTCACTTCGACGGGGCAAGGGCTGGAGGTTTATACGAGGGAGTTCTCAGGGAAATGCTTCTTACCTTCAAATTTAGGGGTATCGTGGAAATGGAGAAGGTTCTAACGGATTTGATGGTTAAGGCGATACCGCCTTATTGGAAAATTGACTGCGTCATCCCTGTTCCACCTCACAAGAGGAGTTTGAAAGAGAGAGGATATAGCACGGCTCTTATATTAGGAGCTGGAGTAGCTGATTTGCTTTCTCTTCCTTTTTACCCTTCTCTTTTAGAATGGAGAAGGGAGGTAAGGAGGCAAGTGGGATTGGGTAGGCAGGAGAGATTTTCAAATGTTAGAGGGGCAATTGGGCTTACAGCAAAAGAAGAAGTTAAAGGGAAACGGGTGCTTTTAGTGGATGATGTTATGACAACAGGAGCAACCGCCTCCGCTTGTTCGCTTGTCTTAAAGAGAGCGAAAGCAGAGAGGGTGTGGGTTCTCACCGTTGCAAGGGACATAACATTGGGTTAAAAAGGGAGGCGTCAGAAAGGCACTAAATAATGTGGTCCTTTACCCAAAAGGACCGCCCGTTCTATCGCTGAATGAGTGAACTCTATGGCAGACCTCACGCTATCAAAAAGGCTTTCCCCTTTCGCTAAATAGCTCGCTATAGCGGAGGATAGAATGCACCCTGTGCCGTGAACGGTCTTCTTTATGCGGGGTGAGGAAAAGCGGTGGAAGTTTTTTCCATCGAATAGAACATCAATGGGGTCGGAGGGGAGATGACCTCCTTTAATGAGAACGAATCTCGCTCCCATCTCGTATAACTTTTGGGCAGCGAGCTCCATATCCTCAGGGGAACGAACTGAAAATCCGCATATTGCCTCTGCCTCTTCTAAGTTTGGGGTGATTATAAGAGATAGGGGGATGAGTTCTTGTTTTAGCCGTTTAAAGGCTTTTGGGGTGAGAAGCACACGCCCGCCCTTTGCCTTTATGATGGGGTCAAGGACGACATTTTGTATACGTCTGCGTTTTATTCTTTCAGCCACTACGCTCACAATTCGTGGTGCGTAGAGCATTCCAATCTTGCAGGCGTCTATCCCGATATCCAAAACTGCCGCATCTATCTGCCGAGCAACAATGTGAGGGGGAATCTTGGTTATCTTTTCTACACCGAAGGTTGTTTGAACTGTAACCGTTGTTACACAAGAGAGCCCCCATACTCCAAGTGTTTGGAAAACTTTCAAGTCCATTTGGATTCCCGCTCCACCCGTGGGGTCGGAGCCACCTATTGTGAGAACTCTCCTCATTTCAACCATTCTAAATCCATTAAATCGTCCAATTTCTCTATTATCTCGTCCGGCTTTATAGCTTGTCTCTCCGCTTCTTCCCTGCTCGTCACGCCCGTTAAGACAAGCACTGTTCTCATTCCTGCTTTCTTTCCCATTTCTATATCCGTATCCAATCTATCACCAACGATAACCGCCTGTTCCTTAACCACGCCGTAGTGATTCATTATGGATTCCAAAAGGAAGGGAGAGGGCTTTCCTATAACGATAGGTTCCATGTTTAGAGCCCAGCGGAGCGAGGCCACGATAGACCCCCCTCCAGGGACGATTTTATCCTCTAAAGGGAATGTATAATCCATATTTGTAGCTACGAACGTGGCTCCTTTTTTCACTGCTTCAAAAGCGTTGCAAAGCTTCTTATAATTAAACCGACGGTCTAAACCAACCACTACGTAATCTACATCGTTTTGGGGGAGGGAAGTGACCTCTATTCCAGCCCATTTAAGTTCTTTTTTCAAGCCTTCCTCGCCGATGACCAAAGCTTTTCTTGTTCCTTTAGTTTTCAAGAAATTGGCTGTTCCCCAGGCGGAGGTGAAAATCTCCTTTACTTGCGATTTAATCCCCAAACGGGATAATTTCCTTATATATTGATACCGGGTTCTGGTAGAATTATTCGTTAGGAATGCGATGGATTTACCCCTCTTACGAAGCTCCTCTATCGTTTCCTTGGCGCCGGGCAAAAGGGAGTTTCCTCTATAAATAACTCCGTCTAAATCGAAGATAACGAGCTTTATCTTCTCCATCGCCTGCGATTCGCTTGAAAAACTATGCCACCCACCTCTACTCCTGTCAATTCAGCAATGATGGGACATTTCGCCTTGAGGAGAAAGAAAGCTGGATAATCGGTTTCGTCCAACGATTCAAGGTTCGCCTGCCCTTTAGCGATGATTAAATCCGCTTGGTCAAGCGCCCTAAGAAATTCTTTGGAGGCCTGGTTCAATATAAATCCCACTGTATCCAAGCCCGTTGTTAAGACTCTCGCTAACTTATCTATTCCCGCGAAGCGAGCATCCTCGAGTAGAGCATCGTTTATCGCTGGACCACCTCTCACAACCGCGGCGACCTCATATCCCCTTTCAACGAGGTGCTCAATTAAAATTTTGTCGTAGAATATTTCCCCTGCGTTATCAAGCAAATAGAGAATGTTTTTGCTCTTTTCCAGCTCTTTACGGAATATCTCCCAATCCCTCATCGGCAAAGGGGACTCAAGGGCTAACCTAAGGGATTTATCAAGGTCTTTCTCAATCGGTAGGGCATAGTCTACGATGTTTCCCGCTATGGCAATCTTTATCGCAGTTTCAAGAGGCTCGTGTGAGCTTCTCATTAGTTGAACGAGGAGAGGATAGGCTCTTGCCCCTTTCTCGTTGAAACTCCTCTTAACCTCCTTATAGGGGTCATCAATACCAAGCCTTTCCCGCACCATCCTATGCATAGCCATAGTGATGCTCATCGGGGTATCGGAATTATTGAAAGATGGTATGAGGTTAGCCGCTGCTTTTAAGGCGGAAAAAGCTTTATTCTCGTCGGAGTTTGATAATTTCGTCGCTTCCAAGCACTGCCTGAAGACGCAGGCGAGGCAATCTGGTCTTATCCTCATCTCTTACTCTTCTATTTCTTCCTCTATACCTTCCTCGTCTGTCTCTTCTTGTTTTTCCTCTTTCGGCTCCTCCAATAGAGAGGCTATCTTTTCCTCAATTTCCTTTATCTCCTCATCAAGTTTTTTAAGCTCTTCGCACATCGAGATGAGTGTGGAATTCTTAACCAATCCCTTAGGATAGAGCGAATAAACCTTCTCGCCTATTTTCTGATAAATCTCTCTCTTTTGTCCTTCTTTTTTCCTTATTTGGAGGCGAAGGCTAGCTATCTCCGCTTGTGCCTGCACTGTTTTCCCGATTTTCCGGAAAACATCGCCTATTTTCTTCGCTTGAGATTCTTCCATAGAGTCACTCCTCCTTCCAATTTTCTTTGAAATTTATTATATTATTTAAAGAGCGAATATTCAACCTTCGGACGCTCTTAAGGAGTATTGACAAAGGAATATATGGTATGTAAAATGATAATAGGAGGTGTTCTATTGAACTATGAAGGCGAGCATTGACTGGAAAGCGAAGTATCAAGCTTTAGAGGCGGAATATGAGAAGCTCTTGGCGGAAAACAAGGCGCTAAAAGAGGAAATAGAGCATCTGAGGGGGCAGTTGGAGAGGAGAACGGGTAGGACTACTCCTGTAAGTGAAGCGCCGACCACCGTTGAGGAACCCGCCGCTCCTATTACCACTACCGAGGAGCTGAGGGATACCCTTAAACGTCTGGTCACGAAGATAGCCATGATTCTTCAAGCGGAGAAATGTGTAATAAAGCTCTACGACAAGGATACTGGTGAGCTAGTTGCTCAACCTCCAGCCTTTGGTATGACCGATGAGGAGGTGAAACTTTATCGCACAAGGGCAACGCAAGGAGTGAGTGGGGAGGCGTTTATGACCGGGCAGCCCATCATAGTTAATGATTCCTTGTCCGACCCACGCACTGCTAAGGAGTTCGCCAGCCTTTTTGGGATAAGGAATTCCCTTACCGTCCCTCTTATAGTGGAGAGAAGGGATGAAGATGGAAAAGTAGTTGATAGAATTAGGGTAGGTGTGTTAAAGGTCTTTAACAAGCGCTTTGGTGGGCAGTTTACGGATGAAGATGTGCGTCTTGCTATGGTTCTTGCCCGCTCGGCAGCTTCCGTTATTGCTCAGGCAAAGCTCTATCTTGAGGCATTGGAGGAGAAGAGACAACTGGAAGCCACTCTTGAGAGCATGCTTGTGGGTGTGCTTGCGGTTAATAATAAAGGGAGAATAACTGTTCTTAACCATGTTGCGAGACAGCTATTGGAGATACCTCCAAATAACAGCGTGGGAGCTGATTATCAAGAAGTTATAAAAGATGAAAGAGTAAGGGAGATAATAAGGAGGACACTGGAGAATGGAGAGGAAGTGGTGGAGGAACTCACTTTCACGGTGGGCACAAGCGAGCGTTATTTCCAGGCACAAACAGCGCCTATAACTGGTGAAAACAATGAAACTTTGGGTGAGGTAACCATCTTATCTGATATAACCGAGTTGAAGCGTCTTGACCAAATGAAGACCGATTTCGTTTCCCATGTATCCCACGAGCTTAGAACGCCCCTTACCTCAATAAAGGGTTTTGTCGCTACATTGCTGTCGGACACTGAAGGCTACTACGACCTTGAGACACGGAGAGAATTCCTACAGATAATAGACCAGGAATGTGATAGATTAACGAGGCTGATTAATGACCTCCTTAACCTCTCTCGTATTGAGTCGGGAAGGGCATTGGAATTGGTTCTAAAGCCCGTGGATGTTGTAGACATCGCAAAGAAGATAGTAGAAATACAAAAGAATTACACATCAAAGCATGAATTCGTTTTAGATGTCCAAGAGCCAGTGCCCACGGTTATCGCAGATGAAGATAAGGTGGACCAAATAATAACTAACCTTGTGAGCAACGCGGTGAAATATTCTCCTAATGGCGGAGAGGTAAGGATAACGATAAAGGAGGACCCCGAAACCGGAGGCGTATTGGTTGCTGTTAAGGACCAGGGATTGGGGATTCCGAAGGATGTGCTTCCTCGTCTCTTTCAAAGGTTTGTCCGAGTGGAGGGAAGAAAGATTTCGGGAACTGGTCTTGGACTCTACCTCACAAGGCACCTCGTTGAGGCTCACGGCGGAAAGATATGGGTGGAGAGCGAGGAGGGAAAGGGTTCAACCTTTTACTTCACACTTCCACCCGCTCCACCTCCTAAGGAAGAGTGATTCATCTTAGCGGAGAGCAAATCGCCTTTCCTTCCGCGCTTGATAGAGAGTGGCTTCTGGCAAACGGGAAAGGTGGATTCGTATCATCTTCGGTCTTGGGCATCAATACTCGCCGCTATCACGGTTTCTTCCTCGCTCCCTCAGAGGATAGAAAGTTAATATTATCAAAGATAGAGGAAGAAGTAGTGAAAGAGGATGAAAGAATCCCCCTTTCATCAAATATTTACAATGAAGTGGTTCATCCAGATGGGCATAAAAGGATTTTGAGTTTTTCCTTCACAGGCTGGTCTGTGAACTGGGTTTATGATGCTGAGGGGATTTTGCTGAAGAAGAGCCTAATCCTGCCCAAGGGAAGGAACGCACTGGTTGTCATTTACGAGGTTTTAAGAGCAGAGACCCCCTTTAAACTTCGCCTTCTTCCCTTGCTGAACTTCCGCTCCTACCACTCTCTAAAAAGAAGCAGGGAGGAATGGCAGTTCAGAAGCGGAGGGAATTTTGTAGAGATTATAAAACCATATAGGTTCTTCATAAAATGTGAAAAGGGAAGCTTCCGAAAAGGTAGTGATTGGTATTACGATATGACTTATCCGAAGGAAAGGGAGCGAGGATTGGATTATAAGGAGGACCATTTCAATATCGGTGCTTTTGAAGTTGAACTCAAAAGTGGAGAGGATGTTGGCTTTATTTGTTCTTCGGAATTGCTGAAGGAATCCTCAAGGGAGCTTTTTAAGGAAGAGGGTAAAAGGGCGGAAAGGATTTTGGCTAAGAGCGAGATAGGAGAAGGCGAAGATATAAAATCGCTTCTTCTCTCTGCTGATTCTTTTTTCGTGGAATGGTTTGGAAGGAAGAGCATAATAGCAGGCTATCACTGGTTTACCGATTGGGGCAGGGATACTATGATATCCCTCCCTGGCTTGTGTCTGTCTCTGGGAAGGATTGAGGAAGGTAAGGAAATAATATTTTCCTTTTTAACATATCTAAATGGTGGGTTGATACCGAATTCCTTTATGGAGGGTGAAACCCTTTACAACAGCATTGATGCGACATTTTGGCTTTTCTGGACTGTCTATAAATTCTTAGAAGCTAAGTGGGATAAGAGCTTCGCAATGGAGATCTATCCATATTTGGAGAAAATAATTGAGGATTTAATTAGAGGGGAGGGGGAATATGTTAGGATAGATGAGGATGGTTTGGTATGGGCAGGGAATGAAAATATTTGTATGGATTGGATGGATGCTAAAATAGATGGGAAGCCGGTTGTCCCTCGCTACGGGAAGGCAGTGGAAGTGAACGCCCTTTGGCTTTTTTCCCTATCTTTTCTGGGAATCCTTTCCCAGAGATTGGGAAAGGATTTTTTATTTTCCGACTTACTTGAAAGGGCGAGAAGGAGCTTTTTGAAAGAATTTATAGCCCCTTTAGGCTTATATGATGTCATAAGAGGGGATGAAAAAGTTGCCTCCTTGCGTCCAAACCAAGTCATCGCTGGAGCGCTTCCGTTTGTCCCTTTGACAATAAATAAGAAAAGGGAAATTGCCAACCTCGCATTTAAGGAGCTTTATACACCCTTGGGTTTACGCAGTCTGGGGAAAAGAGAACCAGGATACAGGGGAAGATATGAGGGTGGAGTTGCAGAAAGGGATAGCGCCTATCATCAGGGGACTGCCTGGGCTTACCTAATTGGCTTCCTTTGGGAACTTCTGCGGGGACTTGGAGAAAAAAAGTTTGAGTGGTTAGTTGAGCCATTTTATGGGCACCTACGGGAGGCTGGCTTGGGAACAATCTCGGAAATCTTTGATGGTGATTATCCCTGGACGCCGAGGGGATGTATAAGCCAAGCCTGGAGCGTTGGCGAGGTTTTGAGGATTTTGTGGGAGATGGAAAGGATTAAAGCATCCCCTTAGTTGAAGGGATTTCTTCTCCCTCTATTTTAACGGCTTCTCGCAAGGCTAATGCGAAGGATTTAAACATAGCTTCTATTATATGATGTAGGTTATCACCGCTGAGAAGTTTCAAGTGAAGAGTGATTTTGGCGTTGAAAGCGAGCTGGCGGAAGAATTCCTCAACCGTTTCTGTCTCAAAACCACCAACCTTGGTTTTCTTGAGGGAAAAATCCTTCCAAAACCCGCCTCTTCCCGATATATCAATTGAGGAAAGAACAAGAGCTTCATCCATTGGAGCAATGGCAAAGCCGAATCTTTTTATACCCTTTCTTTCACTTAGTGCCTTATCAAGAGCCTGCCCGAGACATATGCCTATATCTTCAACGAGATGATGTTGGTCAACATGAAGGTCTCCTTTGGCTTTTAAAAAGATGTCAAGTAGAGAAAATCTCGCCAGTGTTACGAGCATATGGTCTAAAAAACCAATACCCGTTGAAACATCTGCTTTCCCCTCTCCATCAACTATTAGCTTCACTTCTATATCAGTTTCCTTCGTCTGGCGTTTAATCTCCGCCATCCTCATTTTTCCTCGCTCCTTTCCTCCTTGAGAAGTTGAATGAGGGAAATCGTATCAGGGACTATTATATCCGCTCCTTCTTTCCTGAATATCTTTTTATTTCTTTTTTGAACAATACAAGATAAAAGAGAGGAATCTCCTTTAGGGACGGAGCGGAGGTCATCAATTGCATCTCCCACATATATTGCTACTTTAGCCCCGAGTTTGTTTGCCAACTGTTTGAGCTTTTCCTCGTCGGGTTTGTTCAATCCGTCATCAGCTGTTAGTATGTGCTCTTGTGGGATAAGGGAGGCGAAACCCGTCATTTTGAGGGCGAGAAGAGTTTCCCCAGCTGTCCTCCCTGTGAAGAGGGCGATTTTTTCAATGAAGGGAGGGATATCTTCGGGCTTTAAAAGGGGGATTTCGTTCTTATATAACCCTTCCTGCTCGGGAGATATAAACTTTGGCTGGAACCCATACACAATGGGTGTATCTTTCCCCGCGTAAATCTCCTTGAATAGGCGTTCAACCAAGGATTTATCCAAAAGGGAACTGATTTTTGGGAAATCAACGGGAATTTTTTCCCTAAGCAGAGCCTCTAATTGGGTTAAGCCACCGCCTCGTTTGTAGATTTCTTCTCCGATTTCCCTTAGATTCAAGGGATGATTGAATGCATAGGAGAGTGATATGAGTATGAGGGCAGAGGTTACATCCCAGTCGTTGTTGAATCCTCCTGCCATTTTCAAGAGCTTAATATGGGATTTGCGGGGGACAAACGGGCTTTTTATGGAAAGGAGCTCAAGATATTTTTTGGTTGTAAGTAAGATAACATCCCAGAAGGATTGATGGACATCCAAGAGCACACCATCTACATCGAAAATTAAAGCATTGACCTCTTTTAATAGAGGTTTGACCCGAGGTTGGACGAATTTGGTTTTCACTTCTTGAAGGGTTATCCCTTGCTCTCCTCTCCGCTTGTTACTTTTTGCTTTTTCTTCTCCAACCAAGCCTTGTATTCCTCCATAACGGGGCGTGTTACCTCTTCCATCTTTCGGGAGTATTCATCCAAAAAATCCTTCAATTCAGTAAATAGACTATCAGCCCCGGGATGGGTTGGATAAGCGCCACCCTCTTGGGCAGATTCCCTTAATACCCAGGGGTTGTCAACAATCATACAAGGCTTGAAATAATTATCCGTCCAGGGGAACCGGCGCCTTATAGCTTTGAAGAAGGGCGAATTGAGGCATTCAAAAAGCGACTTCTCTTTCACATTGTCAACAGCGAAGTGGGAGAATACGCAGGGCTCGACCTCGCCCTTATTGTTTATATGTGCATACAACCTTCCTCCAGCCATACAACCGGAAGTGAGATGCCCATCGTTCCAGAAATCTGCGACGAAGATGGGCTTTGTATCCCTTACCTTCCAGATTCTCTCCCTAACATATTGTCTTTGCTCTGGGGTAACCATAAGGGAGGTATCGGGATTCTTGCCAACTGGCACATACATAAAATACCAACCGAAGAAGCAACCTTTATCTATGAGGAAATCCACAAATTCTTCGCTTGAGATGGTATCATAATTCAGGCTTGTATAGGTGGCGGAGAACCCGAAGAAGACCCCTTCCTTTTTGAGGTTATCCATAGCCTTTAGCACCTTCTCATAAACTCCTTTTCCTCGCCTATAATCTGTTTCCTCTTTATAGCCTTCTATGCTGATAGCGGGAGCAACATTTCCCAATTTCCCCAACTTCTTCGCCATTTCCTCATCTATGAGCGTTCCATTGGTATAAACCAAAAAGCTGGCATCGTTGTGTTTCTTGAATATATCCAGTAGCCCCTCGTAGATAAATGGCTCTCCACCGGATATCGTGAAGAAATAGGTCCCCATCTCTTTAGCTTCGCTTATGACTCTATCAAAGACATCAAAGGGGAGGTCGCTTTCTTTGCGATAGGAGCCAGCGTAGCAGCCGATACAGTTAAGGTTGCAGCGCATCGTGGGGCTTATGACTATGAGGAAGGGCGCGGCAAGTCCCTGAGCCTCAAGCTCTTTTCTCTTATCAATTGTTAAATAAACGCAATTCAAACCGAGATTGTTGAAGAGTTTTTTCCTCACGGTTGGATTTGTGTCCCTTAGCACTCGGCGTGCGAACTCTATTGCTGGATGTCGCCTCTCGAAGAGGGCGCGAAGCTCCCTTATCTGCTGTTTATGATAATCAAGGCGCGCCACCTTCTCCAAAACATATGTCAAGCGGATCAAGTTATCGTCGGAAAAACGATTGAGTAGTGGAGCGATGATTCTCATTGCTTGGCTAGCTGCTATCCCAATTGCCTTTTTTCTTAGAGACATCTTCAATTCCTCCTTTCTTTTTACTCGCTTGCAGAGGGAATTTCTTCAGTTTCAGAATAAGAATAAATCTCTGGGTGTTTGTTTACGAACTCCTCAAAATAATCTCTGTTCTTTATACATCCTGGGTCGGGAGCCATTGGGTCGCCGAAGTAGGCGAGTGCCCTTGCCCGGCAACCACCACAAGCCCTGTTGTATTCACAGTTGCCGCAAGCGCCCCATAATTTGCTCCTGTCCCTTAATTTATTGAGGAAGGGATGATTATGCCATACATCAAGAATTCTATCCGTTCTGAAATGACCAAGATGGACATCGGGCATATAAACACAGGGAGTGTAGGTGCCATCCGGCTGAACAGCCATATATGCTCTTGCCACGCCACATCCACCGATTAGCTCGGCGAGAAGGGAGAGGTCCTTAGCCTTTCCGACGCCTAAATGAGCGATGGGGGCGAACTCTGGCTTGTCCTTCTCCAAACAGAATCTGCCGAGCTGAGGCGATGTGGTGCAGAGAGAACCACCTTCAAGGAGAAAATCATACATCTGCTGAAGGATTGACTCCTTTTCATCAGGGTTTAAATCCCTATTCCAGATTTCCCTACCCCTTCCTGTTGGTATGAAGTTGTAGACCATAACCTTGTAAACTCCCAATTTCCGTCCCAATTCCAGGATATCCTGAAACTCATCGTAATTGTATCTCGTCACGGTGACGGAGAGAATAGCATTGCCTCCTGCTTCAATAACATTCTTAATTCCTTTGATAGACCTCTCCCAAGCCCCTTTAACCCCTCGGAAGAAATCATGTTTTTCCGGATTAGCGCTATCAATGCTCACCGCCACATAAGCGAAATCGTATTCCTTTAATTTCTTCGCTACCTCTGGCGTAATAGCTGTGCCGTTCGTGTTCATTGAAAGGTAGAGCCCTCTTTCTCTTGCCTTTTCCACGACATCCCAGAAATCCTTGCAGAGAAGGGGTTCCCCACCGGAGAAAGAAAGGGTGGGTATCTGGGAATCGGCTATTTCATCTACCAAAGCGAGCTTTTCTTCCTTTGAGAGTTCGCCCGTGGATAGCTCTTTGGGGCGTAGAGTCCCGGCGTTTTCATAGCAATGTTTACAGCGAAGATTGCAGGTATAAGTTATGTTCCAGACGACCATCAAGGGGGCATAGAAGGTCATAGGTAGTTTCAATCCATATTCTTGAATGCTGAAGGCGGCGTTAAGGATGGTTCTGCGTATGTTCGGATGCGCCATATACTCTGGGATTTTCTCTTGAGGGATGCCAATTGCCCTTGCGACAGTATGCATCAGGGAAAAAATGGGACGTTCCCTGAGTCCACGAGGTTTTTCTCCCCTTGCAAGTCTATCCATTAACTCTTCTAAGCGGGTCTTTCCTCCGTCGGATTTAGTGAGTAGGTGGGTTAATGTAGCCTTCGTCAAAGGGTTGTTGAAGAGCATCCGCAGCTTCAGGTAATCTGTCTGCGCCTTTATATGGCTTCTCTTCATTACCAACAGCCCCATTCTTTACGCCTCCTTTCCTATATCCAAGATTTTAGCCTCCTCTTTTAATATGGAGGCGATGATTTCCTTCTGAGCCTTGCTTAAGCGTGAGAGAGCCTGCTGACAGATTCTTATTATTTTATCCAGCCTTCCGTGTCTATCCCCCACCATAGCCGCTCCACTGATGAGGGAAAGGTCCTCTCCGCTTTTTATTATTCTTCTGATGCGCGAATAAAGCTCAGAGGAATAATTCTTAAGCTCAAAGAGGAGCATTGTGAGGCTATGAGCGGATTGTAATAGAGGGGTTGTCCTTGCGGTCAACTTCTCCTTAAGAGCTGCTGAGGCAGCTTTCAAATCCCTTTTCGCTAACTGAAAATAACGGGATATCTCTTCCCTCAAAGCCTCCAAACCGCTTTCCCCTTCCAATACTTCTTCCCCCTGGGGAGAAAGGTAAAAGCGAAGTGAAGGGCGTCCACCAGATTTGCCATTGCATTTTCTCAGCTCCGATTGGACATATCCTCCCTCCTCAAGCTGAATGAGGAGCTCATAGGCGGACCATTTGCTAATCCCGAGCGCCTGAGCCAGCTCTTCATAGCCTATAGGTCCTCTTTCTTCCGTTAATTTCTTGAGGGTCTTCAAAGCTTCTCTTCTTCTTCTCGTCAGCATATCAATCACCAAAAATACCAAAAACCTATTATAATTATAAGCAGGGTCTACATTGTCGTCAATATTTTTCCCAAAAATACCAAAAACCAATTTTGGCAAAAACAAATTCAAATGCGATCTTTTTAGGTAGAGTGTATAAGAAGACAAGGATTAATAAGCTTATGAGGAGAATAAAAACTTCAGAAAATTTGTAAAGGTTCTGAACGGGTTTTGCGTTTTTACAACAGCTTGTCTTGTAGCTCTTTCAGCTTGTTGAGGGCTTCTATTGGGGTTAGATTTGTTAAATCAAGGTTTTTAATTTCCTCCAATACTGGATGCTCTAACTCAAAAAGGGATAACTGAAGCTTTTGCCTCCTTGTGGGTAGTGTCCTTTTGGATGGCTGCTCGTTTTTCTCCAATTCCTCCAACACTTCCTTTGCCCTCTCTAAAACCTCCTTAGGAACTCCCGCCAAGCTCGCCACCTGTATTCCATATGATTTATCCGTCGCCCCGGGGCGTATCTTATAAAGGAAAACGATTTTTCCTCCTTCCTCTTTTACATCCGCCCTCAAGTTTTTAACGCCTTCGTTTGTTTTTGCTAACTTGTTCAGCTGGTGGTAATGGGTGGCGAAGAGGGTGCGTGCACCGATATTATCGCTCAATATGTACTCCGCAACTGCCCAAGCTATTGATAAACCGTCAAAAGTAGATGTTCCTCTACCTATCTCGTCCAAAACTATGAGGCTTCTCGGTGTAGCGTTGTTAAGTATATTAGCCACTTCGTTCATTTCCACCATAAATGTTGATTGCCCTGAGGAGAGGTCATCTCTCGCTCCAATGCGAGTGAAAATTCTATCAACCAAGCCGATTTTACCATATCGTGCGGGAATAAAAGAACCTATTTGCGCCATCAAAACTATGAGCGCTACCTGTCGCAGATAGGTTGATTTCCCTGCCATATTTGGACCGGTTATTATGAGGAGGCGTTTATCCCGGCAATTCAGTTCAACATCATTGGGAACGAAGCGTCCCGGCTCCATAAATCTCTCCACAACCGGATGCCTCCCATCCCTTATCACGATTTCGTCGCTTTCATCTATAATCGGTCTAATGTAGTTATAGCGTGCAGCCACCTCAGCGAGGGATTGAAGGACGTCGAGCTCAGCCACAGCCCTTGCCACTTGCAGAACCTCCTCAGCTCTTCTCACGACCTCATCCCTCAGGGATACGAAGATTTCATACTCCAGCTCCGCCATCCTCTCCTCCGCGCCCAGGACCTTTGCCTCTAATTCCTTCAATGGCTCTGTTATGAACCTCTCCGCGTTAACTAGCGTTTGCTTCCTTATGTAATCCTTGGGGACAAGGCGAAGATTAGGCTTCGTGACCTCTATATAGTAGCCAAATACCGCATTATATCCTATTTTAAGCGATTTTATACCCGTGCGAAGGCGCTCCTTGTTCTCCATCTCCGCTATCCATTCCTTTCCCTGGGCTGCCGCCTCCCTCAACTCGTCAAGTTCCTTGCTGAAACCCTCTTTTATTATACCTCCTTCTCTTAAAGTTGCTGGGGCATCTTCTCTCAAAGCTCTATCTAAAAGGGAATAGAGGTCGGGCAGGGGATTTAGGCGCTCATTTATCTCTCTTAATAGTTCGCTTTTCATCTCGGAGAGATGAGGAGAGATAGCGGATACGCTTCCCAGCCCCTTCTTTAAAATCAATAAATCCTTTGGAGAAGCAACGCCCGTAGCGCACCTCCCAACTATCCTCTCCAAATCCCCAATGGACTTCAAACCCTCTCTCAACCAAGCCCTTATCCTCCCTTGATTATGTAGTTCCTCCACTGCATCCAACCTGTTCTCTATCTCCTCCTTTGAGAGTAGAGGCTGTTCTATCCATTTTCTCAATAACCTGCTTCCCATCGGCGTGAGAGTGGAGTCCAGAACCCCAAGCAAGCTCCGCTCCCTTGACCCGTCAAAGGATTCCGTTATCTCAAGCGTCCTCCTTGCGATTGTATCCACCAGCATATATTGCTGAGGGAAATATATTGAAATGGAATTTATATGACGGAGAGAAGAGAGTTGTGTCTTTCTGAGATAGGATAAAATCATAGAGCAAGCCTGTTGAACGAGTGGATACTCCTCTATTCCGAACCCCCGCAGAGAGGAAACTTGAAAATGCTCAAGGAGAATCTGACGAGGCGATTGGAAAAGGAATGGGTCATCCTCCAGGTAAGTGATTGTCGTGCCAGGTGGAGCGTTCTTCCCCAATTCATCGTCTTTGGCGAGGAGAAGAAGTTCGGCTGGCGATGTCCTTTGAAGCTCTTCCCAAAGAAGCTTTTCCCCTTTTATATTAGTGCTGATGAGCTCTCCAGTTGAGACATCCGCAATTGCGAGCCCGTATTCGTCTCCATCCCTCGCAACAGCGGCTAAAAAACTGCTCCTCCTCGCTTCTAACATAGATTCTTCCACAACTGTCCCAGGCGTGACGATACGAGTCACCGCGCGCTTCACTAATCCCTTTGCCTTCGCTGGGTCCTCCATCTGTTCGCAGATGGCTACCTTGTGGCCCCGGGAGAGAAGGCGAGCGATATATCTCTCCACCGCGTGATAGGGAACACCGCACATAGGGATGCGTTTCCCCTTTCCCGCTTCCCTTGAGGTCAAAACGAGGTCAAGTTCCCGGGAAGCAATCTCCGCGTCCTTTCCGAACATTTCGTAGAAATCTCCCAGGCGGAACATCAAAATGACATCGGGATATTGCGATTTTATGGAGTGATATTGTCTAAAAAGAGGCGTTAAGCTATCCTTCTCCTTCTTCATTTTCTATCTCTCCTTTGAAGCCCCAAAGAAAGGCTTCCTTAGTCCTTACCCTTACTAACTTCCCTATAAGCTCCCTTTCACCGGGGAAGACGACGGTTTTATGTTCCCTTGACTTACCCACGAGAAAACCCTTCCCCTTCGGGTCCTCACCCTCAACTAAAACCTCCAATGTTTTCCCCAAAATCTTGAGATTCTTTTTCCTGCTTATCTCGTTTTGAAGCGAGACCAACTCCCTTAGGCGGCGAATTTTCTCCTCCTGTTCCACTTGTCCATCCATTCGCTCTGCCAATGTCCCCGGGCGAGGAGAGAAAGCGAACATATAAGCTTGGTCGAACTTTATCTCATCAAATGTTTTGAGGGTATTTCTGAACTCCTCCTCTCCCTCGCCCGGAAAGCCAACCATAACATCTGTGGTGATTGATACATCTGGTATATTTTCCCTTATCTCTTCAACCAAGGCTTTATATTGGGAGACGGTATAACCTCTCCGCATTGCCTTGAGGATTTTATCGTCTCCCGATTGTATAGGGAGATGTACCCAGTGGCAGACCGCTGGTATAGAGGCAATTGCCTTTATGAGCTCTCGGGAGAAATCTCTTGGATGAGATGTGGTGAACTTGATTCTTTTAATCGGCAATTCACCCAAGGCATATAAAAGGTCAACAAAAGTGTATCCCTCCTTTAAATCCCTTCCATATGCATTGACATTTTGTCCAAGCAAAGTTATCTCTATTACTCCTTCATCTATAAGATTTTTTGCTTCCTCAAGGATTTCCTGAAGGGGTCTGCTCCTCTCTCTTCCCCTAACGAAAGGGACAATGCAGTAGGAACAGAAATTGTTGCAGCCGAAGATTATCGGTATATAGGCTTGGAATCGTTTCTCCCTTAGAGTGGGGAGGATGGGGACGCAGCCGTTGATATCAAGGGCAACGATTCTACCTTTTTTCGCTTCCTCAACGATTGAAACGATATTTTTCACCTGCCCAGTTCCCAAGACGAAATCCAATAGAGGAAAGCGCTGGAGAAGTTCCTCTCCCATTCTTTGAGCCATACAGCCAGCAACACCAATTAGGATATGGGGTTTTTCCTTCTTCAACTTACTGAGGTAGCCGATGATGCTGAGGGCTTTCTCCTCCGGTTTCTTCCTTACGGAACAAGTGTTTATCAGGAGGAGGTCGGCTTCCTCGGGAGAGTTGGTAGGTTCCCATCCCTCTCTCCGAAGCATTCCCAGCATAGCTTGGCTGTCCCACTCATTCATCTGGCAACCAAATGTCTCAATCCATACCTTTGGCATTTCTAAATTTATTTTAACTTTCAGAGTTGAGAAAATCAATTGCCCGAATCTTTAGAAATATTTGAACAGGGGCTTTTCACTTAAGCCGATGTACATAGGATTACTGGTTGACATGTTCTTCTTTACTTTTATAATCTTTCTTATAAATATTTCCAAATCGTTTGATTTGTGTTATAATGAAGGAAGATGCCCGAATTACCCGAGGTAGAAACGATAAGAAGAGGGCTTGAAACCACAATCGTCGGGAAGACGATTGTGGATGTGGATGTTTTGGACCCTTATATGCTCTCTATCTCCCCCGAGGAGTTCAGGGAAAAACTTAAGGGGAAAAGAGTTGAGGGAGTGAGGAGGAGAGGGAAATATCTTATCTTCGGATTAGACGGAAACGAGGAGCTGATAATCCACCTCAGGATGACTGGTCAGCTTCGCCTAAATGAGGGGGAATATACCAGATTGATATTTTATATAGACGGATTGAAGTTATATTTTTCCGACTTGCGAAGGATGGGGGAAATGCATATAGTTAAAAAAGGCAGATATGATGATTTAGAGGGATTAGCGACTATGGGACCTGAACCATTGAGCGAAGCGTTCACCCTCTCATATTTGATGGATGTTTTAAAGAAGAAAGGAGGGAAGATAAAGGCAGTTCTTATGGACCAGGCGGTGGTAGCGGGGATTGGGAACATATATGCTAATGAGATATTATTTGAGGCGGGAATTCACCCGGAGAGACCCGCAAAAAGCTTGACGGCAAAGGAGATCGAGGATATATATAACGCAATTAGGAAGATTTTAAAGGAGGCATTAGAGGCAGGTGGTGAGACATTCTCAAATTATGTAAACATTTATGGGGAGGCGGGAACATATCAGCCGAGGGTATATCAAAGGGAAGGGGAGAAGTGCATTCGCTGTGGAGAAGTTATAGTGAGTAAGACAATAGGAGGCAGAAGTGCCTACTTCTGCCCTAATTGTCAAAGATAAAGGAGGTCCACCGCTCGTGGAGAAGCAAGAGGAAATAGAAAAGGAAAAGGAAAACGAAAACGAAAACGAAATGGAGATAGACCTGAGAGAGACAATTCGTCCCCTGCAGAGGGGGATGATTGTCAAAGGCACCGTTGTTCAGATTGACGAAGACGGTGCAATGGTGGATGTTGGTGGGAAGGCGGAAGGTTTACTGCCAGCGGATGAGATATCACTGAAGGGAAGAGTGGAGCCAAGGGAGGTTCTCTCCGTGGGTGATGAGGTGAGGGTTTTCATTTTGAAGGCGGATGCTGAGGAAAGCGATATAATCGTTTCCAAGAAGAGAGCGGATTTCGAGCTCACTTGGCAGAAATTGGAGAACGCCCATAGAAAGGGAGAGATTCTTAGCGCTATGGTGGTGGATAGGGTGAAAGGCGGCGTTTTGGTGGACCTCGGGGTGCAGGGATTTGTTCCCTACTCTCACCTTGACTTTTCCCAATACAGGAGAAAGAATCCCAGCTATCTAATTGGGCAGTCCATCCCGCTTAAGATAATAGAGCTGGATAGAAGCAGAGGGAAGGTGGTATTATCACATAAAATAGCGGTGGAGGAGGAGAGGCAAAAGAGGAAGGAGGAGATATTTGCCAATTTGAGCGAGGGGAAGGTAGTGCAGGGCGTGGTCAAGAGGTTGACAGACTTTGGAGCGTTTGTTGATATTGGGGGGATTGAGGGACTACTCCATATCAGCGATATCTCCTGGTCATATATAAAGCATCCGAAGGAGGCTTTGAAGAAGGGGCAGAAGATAGAAGTTGTTATATTAAAGGCAGATAAGGAGAAGGAAAGGATATCATTGGGTTTGAAACAGCTTCTTCCTGACCCATGGCGGGAAGCGGAGAAGAAGTATAGGGAAGGGGATGTTGTGCAGGGCAGGGTGGTGAGGCTGGTTCCCACGGGTGCTTTCGTGCGTTTGGAGGAGGGCATTGATGCGTTTATTCCTCTCTCCCATATAAGCGATAGAAAGGTGAGCAAGCCCGAGGATGCTGTGAGGAAGGGCGCTAAGGTTGAGGCAAAGGTGATAGATTTTCAGCCGTCAGCACGCAGGATGCATTTATCCATAAAGGAGCTCAAGAGAGAAAGGGAACGACAAAGGGAGAAGCAAAAGGCGCAGGAGTATTTGAAGCAGCAGAAGAGGACACCCATGACAATAGGAGATATAGCGGGTGATGTTTTAAAGAAACTAAAAGAGGAGAAGGAAGAGGAAAAGAAAGAGGAGGAGAAGAGTGATTAAGGTTGCGCTCACGGGCGGGATAGCAAGCGGGAAATCAACCGTTCTGAAGATGTTCAAGGAATTGGGGGCGAAGGTGCTTGACTGCGATAGGATTGCAAAAGCCTTGACAAGGAAGGGGAATAGGGGGTATAAAAGAATCGTGAAAGAATTTGGACCCGAAATATTAGATGATAAAGGAAGGATAGACAGGAGAAAGCTGGCACAGATTGTCTTCTTTGATGAGGAAAAGAGGAAGAAGTTGAATTCCCTCATTCATCCTTTGGTTTATGAGAGATTGGAGGAAAGGATGAAGAGGATGAAAGAAGATGTGGTTATCGTAGATGTTCCTTTATTGGTTGAGAGTGGTGGTGAAAAGATGTTTGACAAGGTTATTGTTGTTTATGCGGAACCTTTTGTCCAATTAAATCGTCTAATCATAAGGGGACTTAGCGAGGAAGAGGCATTAGCCAGGATAAGGTCGCAGGCGAGTTGGGAAGAGAGATTGCGGGTTGCTGATTTTGTTGTTAGAGGGGATGTAGATATCAAGGAGACGAAAAAAGAGGTAGAAAAAATTTGGAAATATTTAAAAAATTGCTTGCAAGAAAATGAGAGATGTTTTAGAATAGAGAGAAAAGACAAGCAGGAGGTGCATCCAGCTTGTTAGACAATTCTAAGAAAACAAATATCGCAATAGTAAAAAAGGAGGGTCGCAAAATGGGGCATAGACAGTCCTGGCTGTTGGCGTTGTTTGTTGGCTTGGCTTTGTTGGTGGGCACTTCATCTCTTCAGGGGCAGGCGAAGAAAAGGATATTAGAGGTGGCGATATTGGATTTCAACAATTTGAGCAAGTACGAAGGGAAGATGGTGGGTAGGCGTGCCGCCGACGCTGTAGCTATGTCTTTGACAACCGTCGCGGGGGATTACTTCACCATTCTTTCCCGTGCGGATTTGGAGAGGGAAGTGGAGGCTGAGGGGCTCTCCTATCCCCTTGATAAGGTGGATATGGTGAGGCTTGGGCGCGCTTTGGGATTGGACGGCGTAATCACGGGGACGGTTATTCAGGTGGCTATTTCCCGCAGCAATGGCGCCACTCAGGCGGCTGTTCAGGTTGCCTGCCAGATGCTTGATATCTCCACCGAGGAGCCGATAACCGGAGCGGTAGCGACTGGTAAGAGCTCGCCAAAATACGATTATACAGGAGATGTTGATATTCTCGTAGATGAAGCTCTAAATAAAGCTGCTTACCAGATTGCCCAACAGTTCGTTTCCTTTGCCGTTAGAGGTGTTCCCGAATTCACTATCCTCACAACGATGGGGAGTGAGGTTCTCCTTAATGCTGGCTCCCGACAGGGAATTAAGGAGGGAATGGAGATGGTGGTTCTGCGTGGAGGGGAGAAAGTCGGAAGGATAAAGGTGAAGGAGGTAACCTTAACGGACTCAACGGCGACGATATTGGAAGCCCCTCGGGGTATTCAGGGAGGAGACAAGGTGCGGATTGTTTACGAGCTTCCTCCCATTGGCAAGGCTCCCTTGGAGCAGGAGATAAAGACGAAGGCGAAGACGAGTTTGCAGAAGACGCTTCCCGCTTTGCTTTTAGCCTTTGGCATTTATAAATTGATGCAGAAGAGCTCAAGCGCTACCGCTGGTCCTCGTCCAAGTACTTGTTATGCGGATGAATCCGGAGGAAGTCCGATAATCCACCTATCCTGGGATTATCGCAAGATACCCAATCCCACAAACATCGCCGCGGTGATGGTCTACAGAACTCCCAACCCCTCTATGCCATCTTCCCCTGGGGCTATTCCCGCTGACAGCGATGTATACTTGATTTATAGCTGGCGTAATAACCTTTATTTTGAGAATGGCATCCTCTATGGCGGAACGACACCTCCCAGCACTTGCGAGGATTCGCTCCAGCTCCCCGCTACAATCACGAGATATCTCCCTTCCGATGACCTCGCTGATTTGGACACAGAGGACATCACGACGACCCCCTTCATCCCTGGGCGTTCCTA
Source organism: bacterium (assembly GCA_014360495.1). Lineage (NCBI taxonomy): Bacteria > bacterium. Next base: position 24,869 of record JACIXR010000007.1, on the reverse strand, counting down.
TTATTACTATGTGATTGGGATAAACGCTTATTGCCCTCCAGCTCCTCCCGATGGCGAGGCGCGCGTAGTCTATCATTATATGGACCCTATTCCCCTTGGGCGTTATACACCAATCGTCCCTCCAACTCCTGCCTCACCGGCTAATGGAACTACCCTCCTCGTTGACCAGCTTAATAGCGTTACATTCCAATGGCTTGCTGTGGACGGTGCCAATGAGTATGTTGTGGAGGTTTCCACAGACCCAAGCTTCCCCTCCGACAGTAGCAAGACATTGCGCAGCAAGCCGCTTTATCTTATAGGCAATGCAGGAGACCTGATGCCAGAGACGGGGTTGACCCTTGACCTATCAAGGTTTAAAAATGCGAAGGTGCTATACTGGAGGGTAGGAGCGATAAATAAAGACGATACCCAGAAACCTCCAGGAGGTTATGTTTTCCGCAAGGGATATTGGTTCACGATAAACATCGAGCCGGGTCCTCCTTCCCCTCCTTAATTAACATGAGGAAAGCGAGAAAGGAGAGAAGAAGATGGGAGGTAGAGGTTTATGAAATTTAAAATAGCGCTGACACTGGGAGCAGCATTGATGATAGGGTGGGGGCTTGCCTGGGGTGAGGGAACATTGGCTAATAGCTATGTCTCGGTTACCGTAGGGGATGACCATCATATAACGCTTGAGACCGTTGGTGGAGACCCCAATAGGACGACAGATGATGCAATACAAATCCTAAATGGCGATAATACATTGGCTATTGTGAGGGTAGAGGAATTGCTTTCATCAGACCAAGAGACAAGCGGCGTTTCATACAAGGTGGGTGATGATGGTACAGCTGTTAGCCCACCCGAAGTCATAAGCCCTAACGACATAGAGGGTGAGTGGCTGATAGATGCGGAAATCGGAAATGACAATACTCGCCCCATTAATATAAATGTCAAGCAGAAAGTCACAGTTGTGAGGGACGCGATAAGGGTTGAATATACGGTAAAAAATGGGGATATAACGGCGCATAATATCGGATTTATGCAGATTCTCAATTTAGAGGTGCCGGTGGGCGGTGCCACACAGACGCTTTTTCTTGTTCCAAGTTTGGGGATTATAGATAGGGAAAGGCTTATCAGCCAATTGGATGTGCCTTCATATGTCCGAGCTTCTGATGATTTCACCAATCCCACAGCGATTTTAAGGGCGACGATTGGGGAATGGGATGCAACAAAGCCAACAAATGTGATAATAGCCAATGCCGAGTCCATTTCTGGAGCAGATGACCCATGGGATTACCAAGTAACGGGAGCGAGAATAACAACAAGCGCTGGGTTGGTTCTCAAGTGGTTTCCGCGTTGGATTCAGCCAGGTGAAAGCCGTAAATTCGTTTTCTATTTAGGTGTTGACTGGTCCACTAATGATTATACTTACCCAGCTGGCGTTGCAATCTATGCTCCTGCTACCTTGCAAGCAGGCACTACTTCCGTCACCCTTCTCTGCGATTTATATAATCCGGTTGACTCCACAATAAGCGGAGCTCAAGCGAGTATTGAATTACCTGAAGGGTTGAGCCTTGCTAGTGGTGAAACTCAAGTGAAAACCTTCCCAGATATCCCACCTCGCGCGTCAGCCACAGCCCCTGACCCTCAAGCGGAGCTTGTCTGGCAAATAAATATCGCTGCTGATGTGTCCGGGAGACTCCCTTTGAAAGTATCTGTAGATATCCCTGGACTTCCGAGAAGAGCCTTAACGAGGTATATTGATATTCCCGTTGGATTCACGAGGCGTCTTCCCTCGGGGGTCATGATGTTCTCCGCTCCCTATTTGTTCTCGGATTCTCGCATGGAGAAAGTGCTGAGCGACCTCGGCGATATCACGAATAAGGTCGCAAGATGGAGTCCAAAGGACAATAGATATCTTTTCTATCCCACGGATTCCCAGCTTGCGACAATAAAACTGGGAATGGCTTACTGGCTGAAGGTTGGTACTCCCACTAAGGTGGATGTTTCCAAATCTCAACCTCAGCCACCCACACCGTTATCGGGCACAACACCATATTCCATAAGCCTTGATGCGGGATGGAATCAAATCGGCAATCCCTTCGTATATCCTATTGATTGGGGAAGCGTAAGAGTTAACTACGGTGGTCAGGTTAAGGGATGGCTGGACGCGATAAATTCAGGCTGGCTGAGAAGCTATATCTTCCATTGGAAGCCCGAAGATAGCTCCTATGAGTGGAGTGTTTCCAGCTCTTATTCTCTACTGCCCTGGGAGGGGTATTTTATAAAGGTAGCTGTTCCCTGCACTCTAATCTTCCCATCCATCCCCGCCCGCTCAATAAGCGCTTCTGTAGGTGATATAACTGCTACTGCCCGCAATATAAGCGCTGATTGGCTAATCCAATTAGTCCTCTTAAGCGGAAATGTAAAGGATGAAGCGAATTACATCGGCGTTGGCAAGGAGTTGAAGATTGAGAAGCCGCCCTCACCAGTTGGCACATATCTCAATATAGTTAGGGATGGAGAGAGCTTGGCTTGTGATGTCCGCTCTTCAACCGCCCAGAAGGTATGGACGATAGAGGCAAATGCTCCGCAGGGCGGGGAGATAATCTGGAAGGGAATGGAGAAGCTCCCCAAGGGATTGAGATTGTATATAATTGATGAAAACGGCAATAGAACATATATGGGCACTACTTCTTCATATAAAGTGGAGGGGAAGAGGATATTGAAGATAGAGGCGGTGGAGGGGAATAGAAAGGCGATGATAACAGGATTGAGGGTGGTTCCCCAGAGGGGTGGAGTGAGCATAGCATTCAGCCTCTCAGCGGAGGCGGTGGTGAATGCGAGGGTAGCAATGGCATCAGGGAAGGTGGTTAAAGTGTTGGGGCAGAGGAGCTTGAAAGAGGGGGCGAATAGCCTCTATTGGGATGGGAAGGACGAGAGGGGCAACCCCTTGCCTGCGGGCATTTACATAATTGAGGTTCTGGCGAGGGGAACTGATGGTGAATTCTCCCGAGCGATTCAGATGTTTAATTTAAGATGAGGGAGGCGATAGCTGGATGAAAAAGGCAATATTAATCGGCTTATTAGCGATATTCGGAGCAGGACTGATTTTAGCTAATGTAAGTTACACTGGCAATTACGAGGTTCGTCCAAGCAGGAGGGGATGGCTTGAACCACCTTATGTGCCTGCCGATGCTGCTGCCGATGGCACTGCTAACACTTGCTTTACTTTCCTCATAGAGCTTCAGACAGGTAGTGGCGAGATTTTCTGGCAGTGGCCAACATTGATTGTTAATGGACGAAGGTATCCAATGTGGTTGATTAGTGGGAACTGGGAGCAAGGGGTTTGGTGTGCAACTGCGTATCCATGGTTGCCCTCATGGGTTTCCTATGACCCCACTGACCCCCATAACACCCTTCCTTTTGGGGCTTCCCTAACAGGTGGTCCTCAAAGCTTTGAGTGGTATGTAATCGCCTCCTCGGCTTCTCCTACTTCAACCACTCCTCCCGACATCGTGGAATCTGAACACCGCCAAATAGTCGTGACGGGCGTTAATCGGGTGTTGCTGTTCCCTGAGGGAGGAGCATATGGACAAGGACTAACCATAGACCCGCTTGACCCCGGGCATCCCGATGCTGGCTCTTCTTCCTGCACATATACATTTAGAGTAAAATACATCCATCTGGATGGATTGCCTCCCCGCTTCTTCGTGAACACTGATGCAGCGAACTGGTACGGGGGTGGATATTCATCTGGGCAGGATAACTGGCGAGATGAGGGAGGAGATTACAATGCCAAAATACAAACTCTTTCCATCAACAGGCTTGGCACGCCGGTAGTTTGGATAAAGGACAGGTCTAACAGCGAGATATCCGCAAGGTCCGATGATTCCGACCCTGTAACCGGGCAGGCAACCGGCGTCTGGATTCCCCACTTTATGGTAGTGGAGAGCCCCAACAAGGATATAGACCAGCTGACAGGGCAGGATTATATGAACGGCGTTATTTACAAATACACTGTTCGCCCAACGGAATATTTGGGCTACTATATTGGGCAGGGAAGGGAGTGGAACTTGTGGCCTGTTCTCTATAACGGTGGGTCCCAGTATGTTGTTAATACAGTAGGCAATACATCTTACATAGTTTATCCCCAGAGGATTTTAAGAGGGATGTCAGGCGATGGAATAACATTCAGCAATCACTATGTTGCCTTCGGCAATTTGGGGAAGACCGGTTATAGGGAGCCGAACGGTCATTCCAATCCTGGCTATCCTACAACGAGAAGTGACACAGGATTTGGTGCGGGGCAAGGCGCCGGATGGGATTTCACCTTCAGCCAGTCGGAGATAAACTACTATTTTGAAGCCTCCGCTGATTTAAGACCTTATAATATGGACAGGGATGGCGATATAACTTATTACTGGTGGCATCAGGTTGACCCCGACACAGGGCAGGCCTGGGGTTCATCAACTCCTGTAGACTTTGTTGGAAATGATAGATACGACTACACTCGTTTTTATCCTGAATCGTCCACCTCCTGTAATTACATACTCTATCCCTTCTTTCCAGCATTCACCAATGCTCAGGTTCCGGAGCAAGTTCCCGGTTGGAAACCCTTCCGCCTTTGGAATTATCCAATTCTTTCACAGGGCGGATTCACTTATGGATACACTGGCTGGAAATATGGAAGCGAGAAATATAAAGACCATGACCCTCTGGAACCAATCACTGATTCACCCCTCGTTCAAATAACGACTAATCCATTGGAGGTTTGGGTTCCCGAGAAGATAGCCGCCGACGCCCCCGATGGCAAACTTCTGCTCAGCGTGAACAATGGCAATTCATATGTGGAATATTCCCCCATTCCTCGCCCAGCTCCCTATAAGTGGCGCCGTGTTCCTTCTTCTTCCAAGATTCGCTTCTGGGTAAAATATACTCAGCCAAAGAACAAAGACCCATACAGAGTGAGGGTTTTAATATATGATTATCAAAAAGGGATGTGGATGGAATATTGGATGCTCCGCTATGAAGGAGCACCGAATGATGGCGATTACAGAAACGGCGAGTGGTATTACTTTGAAACAACGCTTCCACCGGGCAAATATGCCACCTTCTTTGATGCCAATGATTATGCGAGAACGGCGAAGTTCCCCGCGAGACCTAAGGATGACCCTTCCGACCCTGTAACCTCTAACCCCAACAAAGCCCTCTACTGGGTGAGGGACATACCGCCTAATCCTCCAGATTTAGATGTAAACCCTGACCCTTGGGATAATCCTGTAGGAAGTGATTTCCTGCCCGGTCCATGGGTAAACAACGACCCCGTTCTCTGGGGAGAATCCCTTAGTCCAACATCTGGACCCTCGGGGACGACCTTCACTTGGACGGTAAGCTACAAGGATGCTGACAACGACCCTCCGAGATTCGCTCTCTTGGTGATAAACAAGATAGACAAAAGCACCGGGCAGATATTGGAGACTCGTAGATGTCAGATGGCAAGGGTGAGCTGGTTAGGGTCAGCGAATGATTGGACGGCGGGAGCTACATTCCAATACCAATCCAAATACTTCAACCCTGAGACACAGGAGCCCTTTGACCCTCGCTGCTCTTATAGCTATCACTTTGAGTTCACTGATGACTGGGGCGAGCCCTATTATCCCGAAACGGGAACGACGATAAGATATCCCGCCTCCTACGATATTTCTGGACCCGAGATAACCACAAACAGGGTTCCCTACCTGGCTGACCCCAATTTAACAAGTGCTACAGGTGGAGTGCCTTCTCCTCAAATACCAGTTACCTGGAGAGTGACTTACTACGATGGCGATGATGATGCTCCCGCTTGGATTAAGATGTTCATAATGAAAACGGACGACACTGGAGCAAATTGGACGGTATTTGATACAATAAAGATGACCCAGGAAGACCCATCCGATACACTTTATAGAGATGGAACTGTCTTCTGGTATACCGCCAAGTTGGTCTACGGACCTCAGACATATTACGCTGCAGAATTTACCACAAACGACGGCAAAACCGATGACAGACCCGTGGAAGCAATTGAGCATACATTTGGAGCGGTTGACCCCGCTAATGGAACGGTGGCTAATAGCTGGGTAATCCATCTGGATAAGGTTGACCCCGCTTTGCTTGGGCAGAATCCAAGCGTGGAGTTGTTAATTGAACGAAAGGTAAATACCGATTGGGAGGCGGTGGCAATTCTATCTATGCAAGACGAAGGTGGAGGGCAGTTTGCTGTAAGGAACTATCCTCTCCTTGCCTTTGACCCCAATGACCCAACGAGCTATTCAAATAGCTACAGATATACCTTCCACATTACCTATAATGGTGGAGAGCTATACCTTCCCAAGGATGCTGAGCCGGCTAAGAGAGGTTTTCCTTTCCTGCTCGGACCCCGTATAATACCTAATATACCTCCGAAGTTGCTGTCTCCAAAACAAAATCCCGACGAATCGCAAGACGATAGTAGGGTCACAGAATACATCTCGCCCGTTGACCCCAGTAGTGGACTTTCAATAGGTGGTCTAAACGATACCTTCACATATACAGTTCAGTTCGTGGATGGCAACAACCAAATGCCCTCATATGTAAAGCTGGTCATAGATTTGAAGAAGGCTATAGATATGCAGCCTGTTGACCCGGATGACGATAGAACCGACGATGGTAAGCTCTATAAGGCGGAGATAAAGGGCAGCGACCTTGGAGCAGGTTTACATAGCTTCCATCTTGAAGCGTCAGATGGCACAGACTCCGTTAGATATCCTACCTCGGGGGCAAATTATAATATAACGCTTCCCACGGGCAAGGAATATAAGCTGATAGCCAACGGCGAGGTTCAACTGCCTTATATCAACGATAAGCCTGCACTATCCGATATAGCTGTGAGCTCAAGCGTTGGCGTGCCCAATATAGCTATGACATTCTTCGCCACTTACTCAGATGCAAACAACGATGCGCCTAAATATGTCAAAGCTACCATTGAGAAGAAACAGCCGGATGGCAGTTGGGCGGCTTATCGCACGGAGACGATGTCCCAGGTCGACCCCGCCGCCACAGATTATAAGAGCGGCGTTGAATACAAAGTTGACCCTGTTTTCACAGAGACCGGAGAATACAGGTTCTTTGTGGAAGCTGATGATGGTCGTGAATTCAATAATTATGTGAAAGCTCCACTTAAAGAGGAGGATTATCCTCAATTCAGAATAGGGTCCTTGATGACAATTACTCCTAAAGAGCTTGACCTAGGCGCTGACCCTAAAGGAGTGGTAACCATTCAGATTTCAACCCGCCCAGGACAATCTGGGCACATCACGGTGACCAATCCCGAGGGTGTGAAGATAGCGGATAAAGATTTCCAAGCGGATACAACGGGAAGCTATAGCGAGCAGGTATCTCCCGATACTTTGGGTCAATATAGCGTTGAAGTGAATACGAAGGACAGCAAAGGCAATGTGTTGGAGACGCTACAGGCTACATTCCTCGTCAAGATAACCCGCCAGTTCCCCGCCGTTGACATGGTTGCTCTTCCCTTCGAATATAAGGATACAGCCGTAAAGGATATATTTGGTAACCAGCTGAGTAATCTCACACTTAAGTGGTGGAATCCTGCCCAAGGGAAATATGTAGACCTCACAACCCTCAACACGGGGCAGGGCTTCTGGATGAAGGTAGCAGGGCTAACCGCTGTTGAGCTCTATCAAGGAACTAAATACACCGAACCATCTTTCACTTATACCATTCAGAAAGGTTGGAACATAATAGGTTCTCCTTACACTTCCGACCTTGACCTCTCCGCTCTAACGGTGATGTATGGAACACAACAATTGAGCTTAAGCGAGGCGGATAGGGAAGGATTGGTAAGAGGTTATCTCTGGGGCTACGATACAACGACTGGGGATTACATCCTCATCCATCCTGCCCTAAGCGGTGATAATAGAACGATTAAGGGTTGGAAGGGCTACTGGATAAAGGCAATGCAGGACGGCGTGCAGTTGGTATTCACGCCCGCAAGGAAGTCCGTTGAGGCGAGGGATTTGAAGCCCGAGGGCTGGAAGGTTCAGCTCGTTGCACAGAGCTCCACTGGCAAGGATACCTGCAACTATCTGGGTATGGGAGATAGCGGGTTGCTATCTGGGGTTGAGGAGCCGCCTGCTTTGAGTGGAGTTCAGCTTTACTTCCTGAGGAAGGGAGAGAGGTTGGCTTGGGATGTGAGGGAGAAGGCTGAGAGGGCGGAATGGGATGTAGTGGTAGAGGGTGCTGGTGAGATAACCTTGAGCTGGCCAAATCTCTCCCAGCTTCCCAAGGGCTATGCGTTGTATCTGATAGATGGAGATAAGAGAATCAACATGCTGACGAGCTCCCGCTATGTATTCAGCTCTGATGGTCGCAAGGAGCTGAAGGTGGTATACGAGAGGCGGGCATCAGCGCTATTGATAAGCGGGTTGATGGCGAAGGCAACGAGGGGAGGAGTGAATGTGAGCTTCAGCCTGAGCGATAGTGCGGATGTGAAGGTGAGCGTTAAGGGAGTGGATGGGAGGTTGATAAAAGAGATGACACGCTCAGGCGTGGCTGGGTTGAACAGCGTGGTATGGGATGGCAAGGATGCCCAAGGGAAGCCGTTGCCTGCTGGCGTATATCTCTTGGAGGTAATAGCGAGGAGCTCCGACGGCAGTTTCGTTAGAGGAATAACAATGTTCAATTTAAGGTGAGGTGAGCCAAAATGAAGAAAGTAGCGAGCTATTCTGTCCTGTTGCTAGTCGTGATTTTAGGTGTCCTGCCCCTTTGGGGGAAGGATACCTACCTAGTTTTCCCCTTTGAGGATAAGACCGAGCAGAATCTCTCTGAAGAAGCCCGCAGCGCCTTAAACATCGCCCTCTTCGCAACTGGGAGGGGAGATGTAATACCCTATCATCTTCGCTCTCCAATGGTCCAGAGGCTGATATCCGATGGCTCATTGACGGAGGAGGAGGTGACACTTGCGCCGGGCGATGATGATAGGGCGATGGAGATAGGAAGGCTACTGGGGGCGAATTATGTATTTATAGGAAGCGTTGAGGAGTTGAAGGAGGAAGAGGGCGTAATAAGCGTAATGGAGCGGGCGAGGATGCTGAGTGTTGCGGAGGGGAAGCAGGTTAAGGAGGCGGTTGTGACGGGTAAGAGCAGGGGAAAGGTCAACGGAGTATCAAGGGAAGCGGCGATAAAGGAAGCATTGGATGAGGCGGCTCGCTCTCTCGTATCTGCGTTAGTAGGTGCTCCTACACCTTCCAAGAAGCAAGCGGAGATAAAGAGAAAGGAAAGAAGCAAGTACTATCTACTGGGGGCTATATTGTTGGGCTGGATAGTGTGGAGTCAAACGAGGGAGGAAGCAAAGGCGGAAGCTTATGTTCCTAGGGTTGATGCGGTATCTTATGGGGCGACAGTGGATATAAGTTGGAATCCCGCAGTTGGAGCTTCAAGATATAAAATATTGAGAGCTACACTACAGAATACGCCTCAGGGAGCGCCTTGGAACATCCAAGTTATAAAGGATGTAAAGACGCTTCCCTATGAGGATTTATGGGAGGTTTATCCTCCTCAGACCGCTTACACTGATACGGATGTCCGAATAGGGAACGCTTATGCTTATTGTGTAATCGCAATAGGCAAGGGAGGAGAAGAGCTTGGTCGGGCATATAGTTCATTGATAATAGTGGGAGCGCCTCCCGTTCCCAGCGGTGTCAGCGCCATAAAGATAGCGAGCCAGACGAAGAGTTATGTGGAGATAAATTGGCAGGCGGTCGTCGGGGCAAGTAGTTATAGGATATATCGGGGAGTTAGCCAGGATGGGCCGTTTGAGCTAATCGGAACCACCACGGGAACGCAATTGTTAGACGCTAATCCGCTCGCAGGGACGGTTTACTATAAGGTATCCGCTTTATCTTCTCAAGGGGCAGAAGGATTAGCTTCTAAGCCGATTCAACCAACTCCTGAAGCACCTGCACCCACACCACCATAAGGAAGCGTGAGGATGAGGGTTAAATTAACCCGTAGGAGGAGGTTCTAAAAATATGCTAAAAAGAAAAGGCATTCTACTGATATTGGGGATATCGCTCCTTTGGGTTGGGGTAGCATATGCACAGCCCTTCCTTGCACCTCTTAATCCAAAGTTTTTGGAGTTTCGTGAGAATGTAGGCAAGGGGATTGTCCCTCCTCTATTCACCAAAAGCGGGCATCCTTTGGGTCTATTACCTTCTCCGTTTAATTTCTCCGCTATCAATAGAGGAAGGATTGTCAGTTTATCGCGACAGCCTCTTCCATCACGTTATGACCTCCGTCAACAAGGTAGGTTAACCCCAGTAAAGGACCAGGATGTTTATGGGACTTGTTGGGCACATGCCACATTTGGTTCTCTTGAATCCTGCGACCTCACCGAAACGGGGAAGGTTTGGGATTTCTCGGAAAATAATTTGACCAATTGGGCAGCAGATAACTATGACCCTGTTGCTCCCGGGGAACCCTTCGGTTGGAATGGAGGATTTGCTCTATCCTCAGTTGCTTATCTTGCGGGATGGTTTGGACCAGTGGAGGAAGTTGACGACCCATATCCAAATCCTGGGAGCTGGCAGCAGTTAACCGTTCGCCAACATATTCAGAAAGTCTACTCATTACCTGATAGAACCGGGCCGCTAGATAATGACATAATAAAATCCGCTGTTATGCGATATGGAGCAGTTTATACTTCAATGTATTACGATGACGCTTATTTCAATCCTTCAACAAATGCTTATTATTATAGTGGCTCGGAATACGGCAATCACTCCGTCTGCATAGTTGGATGGGATGATAACTACCCGAGAACTAATTTCTCAACAGAACCACCTGGCGACGGAGCCTTTATAGTGAGAAATAGCTGGGGTTCAAGTTGGGGCGAGGGAGGATACTTTTACATTTCTTATTACGATACAGCGATAGGAATAGAAAATGCAGTATTCGCTGCGGGAGAGGATGTGACGAATTATACCAACATATATCAGTATGACCCTCTCGGAGTAGTAACTTTCACAGGCTATGGTGGGTCAACAGCTTGGTTCGCGAATATTTTCACCGCTGTTAGCGACGAGCCCATCAGTGCGGTAAGCTTCTATACTCCTGTTGTGAACACCAGCTATACAGTTTATGTCTACACCAATGTAGCTCCCGGTCAGCCAAGAAGCGGAACCTTGGCGGGAAGCAAGAGCGGAACACTGCCCCTTCCCGGGTACCATACCATCCTCTTGGATGTTCCTGTCCAAGTCGCTCAGGGACAGAAATTCTCTGTTGTTGTTTATCTGAATACTCCGGGTTGGGACGCTCCCATTCCCGTTGAGATTCCAGTCGCTGGCTACAGCAGTAAGGCTACAGCAAACCCGGGTGAGAGCTTTATCAGTAGCGACGGAGTGAGTTGGGAAGATATAACTTCATACTTCTATAATACAAATGTTTGCGTCAAAGCGTTCTCTGGTCTGCCCGCATTCAGCGGCGCCAACTTTACACCGAGCAAAGGAGCTCCTTCCACTCTCTTTACCTTCACTTTGCTTTATAATATTCCCGATAAACCCCTTACATACCTAAAGCTTCATCTTATAAACACCATCACAGGAAAGACCTACGAGGCCGATATGACCTCGTCAGACGGAAGGAGCTATAAGACGAGGATTTATTTAGAGAGAGGATTATACGATTTCTACTATACAGCTTCCGATGGAACGACTGATTACAGATATCCCAGCGTCGGCGAATTTACGGGTCCGAGTGTAAATACTGCTCCTCTCTTAAGCAATGGGAAGGTTGAGCCAACCTTAGGAGCTCCAGGGGAGAAGTTCTCCTTTAGTGTTGAATATTCCGACCCAGATGTGGATTCCGCAGAATATGTTAAATTGCATATCCTTCAAGATGGCTCCGAAATAACCGGTTCTCCCTTCACTATGACAAGCAAGGATGGAAAACTCTGGACATATTCCCTCAATCTATATAAGGCTACAGGTTATAAATATTCCTACAAGTTTTCTGCCTCTGACGGAATAGACGTGACTTCCACAACACCTGTTGAGGGTCCAATTGTAAACAATCCTCCCCAATTGCTCAATCCCCAAGCTTCCCCACTTTACGGGCAGGCTGGAGGAAAGTTCACCTTCTCCGTGACTTACAAGGATGTAGACGGCGACCAACCTCAAAATGTTCGCTTGATAATAACCGACCCCCAAGGCGAAGAGTTACCACCTATAACGCCTGAGCAAGAAGGCGATAATCCCAAACAGGGAATCGTCTTCACAGCGAAAGATGTGGTGTTGAACGATATCGGCGTTTATACATTCGTCTTCGAAGCGGAGGACGGTTATGTGGAGGTGCGCTCTGATAAAGGAAGTTTAGGCGTGGGAGTTATAGCAGTTCAAGCTTCGCCTGAGGAATTAGATATAATCGCTCAAAGAGGCGCAACCCTCAAGATAAGCATCGCATATATGGCGAACCAAACATTGTCCGTAAGTATTACTAATCCGCTGGGGAAGGTTTTCTCAATAGAAGTGGATACAGAGGAGAATGGTCTCGCCTCAATCACCTTGCCCACTTCACAAATCCCCTTGGACACCCTGGGGACCTGGACGATTGAGGCAGAGGACAAAGCCACCGGTCAAAGCAAAGGAACCGACTCGTTCCTCATAAAGACCACAAATAAATTCCCCGTGATTGATATGGTTGCACTGCCCCTACTTTTCACCAATACCAAAGTCAGCGATATCCTGAAGGACCAGTTGAGCAACCTCGCTCTCAAGTGGTGGGACCCTGCTCAAGGAAAATATGTTGACCTCTCGGTCCTAAATACAGGACAGGGTTTCTGGATGAAGGCTAAAGATGGCTCAGCGCCCACTCTCAATCTTTACGCTGGCGTTCTGCCCGATGGGGAAACAACGGTCTCCCTCGCAAAGGGTTGGAACATAATAGGTTCTCCTTACACTTCCGACCTTGACCTCTCCGCTCTAACGGTGATGTATGGAACACAACAATTGAGCTTAAGCGAGGCGGATAGGGAAGGATTGGTAAGAGGTTATCTCTGGGGCTACGATACAACGACTGGGGATTACATCCTCATCCATCCTGCCCTAAGCGGTGATAATAGGACGATTAAGGGTTGGAAGGGCTACTGGATAAAGGCAATGCAGGACGGCGTGCAGTTGGTATTCACGCCCGCAACGAAGTCCGTTGAGGCGAGGGATTTGAAGCCCGAGGGTTGGAAGGTTCAGCTCGTTGCACAGAGCTCCACTGGCAAGGATACCTGCAACTATCTGGGTATGGGAGATAGCGGGTTGCTATCTGGGGTTGAGGAGCCGCCTGCTTTGAGTGGAGTTCAGCTTTACTTCCTGAGGAAGGGAGAGAGGTTGGCTTGGGATGTGAGGGAGAAGGCTGAGAGGGCGGAATGGGATGTAGTGGTAGAGGGTGCTGGTGAGATAACCTTGAGCTGGCCAAATCTCTCCCAGCTTCCCAAGGGCTATGCGTTGTATCTGATAGATGGAGATAAGAGAATCAACATGCTGACGAGCTCCCGCTATGTATTCAGCTCTGATGGTCGCAAGGAGCTGAAGGTGGTATACGAGAGGCGGGCATCAGCGCTATTGATAAGCGGGTTGATGGCGAAGGCGACGAGGGGAGGAGTGAATGTGAGCTTCAGCCTGAGCGATAGTGCGGATGTGAAGGTGAGCGTTAAGGGAGTGGATGGGAGGTTGATAAAAGAGATGACACGCTCAGGCGTGGCTGGGTTGAACAGCGTGGTATGGGATGGCAAGGATGCCCAAGGGAAGCCGTTGCCTGCTGGCGTATATCTCTTGGAGGTAATAGCGAGGAGCTCCGACGGCAGTTTCGTTAGAGGAATAACAATGTTCAATTTGAGGTAAGAGAGGATTAGAGAGAATTACAAGGGCGGGGTCGCCGAAGGCGACGCCGCCCTTTTTTACCAGTTAATCGCCGATACCTTCCCCAACCAGAACTCTATATTCTCACCAATTTCCCCACTATAACCTCCCCATCCTATCATTATCTTCCTCACCTTCTCCAACTCCAATTTTCCATCCGGGTCGGGACCCCATTGCGTCGGTCTCGCAGAGCTGAATATCACAACATCCCTCTTCCAACCATCCTCCCTCAAAGAACGCATCCCTCCTATCATCCAAGTCCCACCACCTTCCTCTATTAACTGAACTAATAGCCCTGCATTTCTCTCCTTCCCCTCCGGAACATAACTACAAATCTCCAATCCCTTGAACTTGCTCAAATCCAAATCTTCGGGAAGGACGATGTGTGGGAATACCCAGGCATCTCCCCTTCCAACGATTTTCGCTCCTATCTTTATGCTCGCCTTTTCCCCAAGCTTAACCTGCTCGTCTTTCCTTATTTCAACCTCTGTAGTGGGCGAGTTATTCGGGATGATTTGGTTGATATCACAATCGCCATCCATTATGAGTGATTCCTCTTTCGCCTTCACATCCGAGGTCCTTGATTGGAGATAAACTCTCCCTTTCTCCAGGTGATTGCTCGTCTCCATTAGCACTGAAACACCCATCTCCTGCCCCTGCACAATGTTTTGTCCGATTAGAACGAAATCGTGATACCCGCTTTCCCATCCCTTAACTCTAATCTTCACCTCTTTTTCACCTTGAAGGGAGAAAACATCGTCTGGCTGGCAGGTTAGAGTTGCGAAAGCTGGCTTATCGGAGTAATTTCGCACCCAAGCCCGAACGACGAAAGGTTTCCCTGGCTCTATGAATGCTCCCCATTTCTCGCTCTCATCACCTGAACGAGGTTGCCCGGGATTAACCTCGAGCTGAAGCCAAGTTCTCTTAGTATTCAATTCTTTATCCGGCGTTGGTCTCCAATCATTTTTGGGAAGGGGAGGTTTCAGCTGGAGCTCGGAGATTTCCCTATTGGTTAGCCCCCTTATGTAAATCGGCATATTAGATAGGGGGATAGCGAGGGGAACAGGCTTATTTTCCTCTTTACGAATAACCTTTCCAACGATATCAACAATTGGTCCTTTTGCAGGGATGGTGATGTTCTTTCCTTCCTTGCCCCAAGCTACAATTACATTTTCGTCTTTATTTCTTCTAAAGGCAATCAAATAAGTATCATCAATCTTCTTCCACCCAATGCATTTAGCCTCTCCAAGCTGGCGAATGAGGTTGGCAAGGGCAATATAAGTAGGCTTAGGGGTTAAATCGGAGCGAACTATTCCCCAGAGGGAAACACTCCCCTCCAAATACTCGCATAGGTAGAAATAAAAGAACTTTGAAATCCCGTTCGCGAATGAGCAGGTATAAGCTCTAACGAGATAGGAAGCCTGCTGACGCTCAATCTCTTTGAAGTCGCCGTTTTCATCAGGGTAAGCCCTCATCCCCATCTCCGTCATCCAGATTGGCTTGTCCTCCAATCCAAATTTACTCAGCTGGGATATAACCGAGCTCGGTATGAAATTGAATAAATCCTCGGGAGAGCCGTACCAGTGTTGATTATAAATATCAAAATAGCCTCCTACATCGTTTTCATATACCCTTTTGTAGAATTCCCCAGGTGTTCCCGCTGCTGAGCCAATGAGGATTCCGAAATTAGGGTCTGCGTCCTTGGCTCCGAGGTAAGCGGCTTTAAGAATGGCGGCGTAATCCTCTGGACGCCCATTGAAAAAGCCGATATTTGGTTCATTCCAAACCTCAAAGTAGCGAACATATTTCCCCAAATCCCTCACCAGACGATTGACCATCCTATAAACATAAATCGGGTCTTTAGGCGGTTGATTGCCTGCTTTCCTTCCACCTGTAAGGTCTATGCTTGCCCATACTGGGCAATCGTGAAAGATTTGATAAACCGTTATGTTGTGGCGGGCTTGAGCCTTTGCGGATTGTTCATAGCGACCCCAATTGTATTTGCCCTCCTCCTTTTCCACCTCTCCCCACCATAAGCGGTCCCTTAAAAGCCCTATTCCTGCTATCTCGCAGAGATAGCAGGCAAGGTCAAGCCTTTTCTCATCGGGAGCATAGGACCAACTCATTCCCGCATCCAAACAGATGGGCGATTCTTTACGATTGAAATCTTTAGGCAATGGGTTTATTACCCCAAAGGAGACCTCCTCATCATTTGGGATGATTCCCTCCCCACTTGCCTCAATTTGAAGTATATAGTAGCCCGGCTCCAACGGAGGAATAGAGATTGAGAGTTCCCTTGAAGATGTGTTGGTTTCTTTTTCGGCTACTTGGTTTAAGTTAAAGTCAAGGATTTTCCATCTTATTTTCAATGGGAAATTCGCGGGGACACCGCGGAAGTATAGCATAGCCTGTCCCTTTGCTGGATAAATTATGACATTCCCTTTGGCATTGAATTCGGCTTTTATATCCACGCTCTTGCCGTAATGGATTTGGGCAATCATAGCGTTTCCCGAGCTATTTCCCTCTGGTCCCCATACACTGAAGCGAAGGATTGCCTTCTTGGCGCCCTTTGGGGCGATTCCAACCGCTTTATATCTTGCCCAATTGTGATGCCAGAATATCGTGCGGCTGGAAAAAACGGATATCTCTTTCCCTTCCGAATCCAAGAAAACCAACTCCAATCTCCCCTGAGCGCTATTGAGTTGTGAGCAAACGAAAGCGGAAAAGATATAAGCTTTGTCCTCTTCAACTGAAATTGGCTCTGAGACCCATTTGCCCGATTTTCCGGGGAATGCCCTTCCGACAAGTGCGGGAGAATTTCCCGGTCCACCTTGCGGGTCTAACCAGAAGTCATCTTGCCTTTCAGCCTCAATATGCCAAAGGAAATCGCCGAGCTTCACAGGTTGCATAGAATCACCCCAGAAGATGTTTGATAATGTTAGGAGAAAGACGGGTAAAATCCTATTTAGATAACACATAGGTCGTAGCCTCCAAGGGTTCAAGGTCTATATGAAGTTTATCATCTTTGATAACTATTTGCTCGCCATTAAATCCAGTTGCCGATTTCCAGCCTCTTAAAGGTAAAGAAATGTCTATTGATAATGTCGCATCTGATGTATTAGCGATTAGGATATAGAGTTGTCCCTTATAGAGGATTCCCCTTGCCTGTAACTTTTCGCTCTCGGGAATTCCTTTCAATTTACCCAAGTCCTCGCCTTCGAGAATAACTGGCACTATTTTCTTTATCTCCGCCACTATCTCGCAAACTTCACGCCATCTCTTTTCAAAAAGCTCTTTGGGCGCTTCCTTGCCTCCAGTTGTCCTTAGGAGGTCAAAGTAGGAATAGGCTATCAATCCCTTTGCACCGTTGATGAGCGCCTGATAGAACATATTTTTCTTCTCCTCAAAAGTTGGCTCTCTCGGCTTGTTCGCCGGATTATAAACTGACCAGTCAAAGATTTGTGGAACAACCCAAACAGGTTTGGCATTGCTCATTGCCTTAACCGCGGAAGAAGTCCACTCGGAGACCATACTGATTGGACGAGAGGGGATGGGGTAGGGGTCTACTCCCATTATGTCCGTGCAATTATAATAGAACTCAAGGTCGGGAATTTGATATAGCACTTGGAATTGAGGATGGTTAGGGTCAAGGCTCTTTATCAACTTATACATCTCAGTTAACTTTGGGATGTAGGTGATTGGGAGCTCATCGTTTATATACCAGGCGAGAAGGGCGGGATGGTCGCGAAACTTCAGAACATACTCTTTCGCCAACTCCAGACCGCTTTTCCCCATCTTAGGGAAATATGCCGTTCCTTCATAGAAATCCTTAACAGAATAAATCACCTTTAACCCGTATTTTAAAGCCCTCTCCATATATGCCTCTGGATTTTGCCCAACGCCGTATCCGTAGCAGAGGATGGTATTGAAGCCGGCCTTGCTTATCCGTTCCAAATGCTCGTCTTCAGTTGGACCGAGATAGAGACCGATTGGGAAGAATGGCTTGCCATCCACTCTGAGCCTTTGTTTTTCGTCAATATAAACTTTCGCTTTCATCCTCTGCATCACGCTTATCCGTTCCGATATCTTCCCCAATTCTTTCTCCTTTGAATAAAGATGGCAGATGAAATCGTATTCTCCCTGCTTTAAGTCAGGAAGGGGCAGAGAGATAATAGCCTCCTTCTCCTCACTGAGAACCATTTCCGATTTAGCAAGAGTATTTCCCTTGCCATCCTTCAACTCGCTCAAAATTCGCAGGGGTATCCCCGTTAAGTCGTAGTCCTCTCTATCAATAAGTATCTTCGCTTTGATTTGTTTTCCCCTGGTTGGTGTCAAAATGGTTCCCCTATAAGCGGGGGAAAGCAGTGCGAGCGAGAAGAGGGAAGATGCTACTGGAACTACTTCAACATCATCAAACCAGGCTGTGCCGATATTCTTGGGACGAAGGTAAAGAGTGATATTCACCTTCTTCGCTTCCTTGGGTATCCGAACGATAGTTGTTATCTTCTGCCAATCAAATGTTCCCGCTATGCAGTGTGGATAAGTTCCTCCCAACCACTTTCCATTCTGGTCATACCATTCAATGCAGAAACCAGCCCCTTGATCAGTGGATTCCTCGCTTTTGACATTTTCTCCCTTAACCCATACCGATGCCTCGTAAAGCTTTCCGGGAACGCAGGGGATTTGCTGAGTGATGAGGCGGTAGTCGTTTTTATCCGTGCGAGAATATTTTAAGCTGAACTTCCCAGAGCGAGGATTGATGGAATCCAAGGAAGTGATATCCTTGGGAATGGACCAGCCAACAGGGGCTCCATTCTCTTCCTCCTCGAACCCACCGTTGACGACGATATTTTCCCCCATTCTCTTATATAACCCCGAGTCCTCACCCTTGGCGGGGATGAGAAAAGCAAATAAGAGGAACAAAAGCAAGGATATGCTGAGAAATTTAACCACTACACTCCACCTCCTTCCTTTACAGGAAAGAAGTCGCTTATGCCGAAAATTTGCGTCCTAATAAGGATTTCTAAGCTTCCAAGCCCAATCGCTTGAGATTCTCCAAGCTTATCCTTAGTGCCTCAAATGGTTCTATCGTTGGGGTGTCCATCTCTACAAGGCAATATTTTACATTGGCGTTTCTGCAAGCCTCAATTATTCTCTCCCAGTTCAAATTTCCTTCCCCAATTGGAGGCATAACCTGCCTATTTTGAATGATTCCCATATCCTTGAAATGGACTTGGCTCACCCTGTTTTTGAATCTCTCAATCCAGTAAGCGGGGTCGCCTCCTCCATATTGAACCCAATAAGTGTCAATTTCCGCCTCAAGCTCGGGGCAATTCTCCATCAAGATTTCCAATCCTGTTTTACCCTCATATCTCTCAAACTCTATCCCATGATTGTGATAGGCAAGGACGAGCCCGTTCTCCTTGATTTTCCCTATGACCTTTGAGAAATCCTTCCCAACCTTTATATATCCTTCCTTATTATGAAGCTCCATCGGCAAGCCAGGGCATATAATTGCTTCACATCCGAGTATCTTGTGTTCCTCAATTACCTTATCAGTTTCCTTAACGATTTCCTCATATCCCGTGTGTGTTGAAACGGCGATGAGCCCATTATCATCCAATAGTTTCTTCAATTCCTTAACATCTTTCGGTTCATCAACAGCGGATACTTGGACGATGTTGTAGCCCATCTCCTTCACTTTCCTCAGGGTTTCAGCTGTTTGCTTCGCAGTTTTCGTGAAATCTCTCAATGTGTAAAGCTGGACGCCGACTTTCATCTTTTCCTGATACCTCCTTTTTATTTTATTTTTTCCTCAAGGAAGTACTTACCGCTTCGGAAGCGGTCTTTTAGCTCGCCCCTCTTTCCCTTATTCCAGCCGGAAACGCGGGAGAAATATCCTGTTACTCTCGTTATACCCTCAACATCCTGCGAGGAACAGCGCGGACAAGCGTTTAATATTCCTCGTGATAGGCTGCTGCATCTGTTGCAGAAAGTGAACTCGGGGGAGAAGGCGATTTGGGCGTTTTCCGTCTGGCGGAATACTTTCACCACGAAATTGGCGAGCGATTCCGCATTGGGTCTTGCTTCTCCCAGCCAAATATGAGTGAGAGCGCCCGCTTCTATCAATGGGTGGAAAAGACCTTCTTTCTTCACCCTCTCTATGGGATTTATGGGCACAGAGACATTCAAATAGGTGGAATTGGTATAGTAAATCTCTCCCTTGGAGATATCTCCCTTTACAATATGTTCGGCTTTATCCGGATAGTGGGACAAATCCAATTTCGCGAGCCTATGGGCGGCGGATTCAGCGGGGGTTTGCTCTAAAACGAAGCGCATATTGTATTTTCGTGAGAATTCCTCACAAAGAAGCTTCATAAACGCAATCACTTTCAAGCCGAATTTCAGCGCCTCGTTGCATTCATGCATTTCTTTCCCCAGGTGTGCCTGCACCATTTCATTTAAACCGACCATTCCTATGAGATAGGTTGCCCTATGCATTCTGAGATAGGGCTGACCATCCCTGCTCATTGCGAGTAGAGCCAAGGGTCCCTCTGAACCGAGCGATAGCAATTCCTCCAAGAAGCGCCTCTTTTGAAGATGCGCCTTTACAGCGAGCTCCACTCTCTCCCTCAAAAGATGAAAGAGCAAGGCGTCGCTTCCTTCGGCCTCGTAAGCGATGCGGGGTAAATTGATGGTGACATTTTGAATCGCCGCATAACGCATCTTCCAGGGCTGAGCTGCGTCAGCCATATCTGATTCCTCTAATTTAAAGGACAGCCTACAACATTCAGAGATTTTCGCCGTTCCTCCCCTATCAAATACGAAATAGGTATTACCCTTTTCCGCTGCCACCTCGCAGATAAAATTGAGAAAATCCTGCCATCCCTCGGTTTGGAAGAATTTCTCCGTCATATGGACAAGGGGCTTGGGGAAGAAGAAGGGACGACCCGTTCCATCTCCTTCCAGGTAGACCTCAAATATGGCTTTGACGAATCTCTGCGCTTCCTTTTCATATTCCTTATAAGTTTTTCCCGTGTATTCCCCTCCCGGACCGATTGCGGGTACATCGGCGAAATGTTCGGGAACCTCCCAATAGAGGTTAATATCGCTGAAGATAGCTTGTCCACCTCTCGCTACTGCTTGCTGGGAGAATTCGAAAATCAGCATCTGGGCGAGCTGGTGGATTTCCCTATCGGAAAGCCCCTCTAAATAGGGAGCGAAGAAGAGATTAACAGCATCCCATCCTATTGCGCCCGCGAAATGTCCCTGTAAAGCGGCGGAGAATTTGATCAATTGACCGAGAAGAACCTCGGGATGTCTTGCGGGTTTGGCTATGGAGAGCGCATTGGGTAGGTCTAAGCCGAACTTCTTCACATATTCAAGCGATTGTCCTGAACAATAAGGGCGGTCAATGAAGCCAAGGTCGTGGAGATGAATGATGCCGCTAATGTGGGCATCGGATATCTCTTGAGAGAAGACATGGAGGAGGGCGAATTCCCTCTTTATAGCCTCGGCGAGGGTTAGATTAGTTGCCTCGGGATTGTGGGGGATATTCGCGTTCTCCTTGTTCGGATAAAAAATAATGTTCTTCACATCGTAAACGGGAACGCCTATGCGGGTATGCATCCTACGGGCGTTCTCAAAGCCATATTCTATCAATTTAGCATCAACCAATTCCCTCACTAAGGAGGTGGTTATAACTTGGATATGGGAGGCGAAAATCTCCTCCTCTACCTCCTTTGCTATACGTTGGGCGATGGCAACCTCCATATGAGCCTCTCTGACGAGGGCGTCAACTATCCTTTGCCTATTCCAACGCTCTAATTGTTCTCCAGAGGTGCGGACGAAGAGGGAAACATCGGTGACCTCTTTCTTTTCCTCAATCATAAGCCTTGCCTCCTTTCCTAATCTATTATATCATATTACTGAAAAATGGGAAGACGAAAATTTTTTCTCCTCTCTATTATCTTATTTCTAAGCCTTGCGAGAGGAGCGATATACACCATTCAAGTTGATGTGAACCCACAGGTTGTCCCCGCTGATGGGACTTCTACCGCAGTGATTACAGCCCAGATAAGGGAGGAAGGAAAGGGGCTTGTCTCTCAGAGCGTGAGAGTTGATTTCGCCACTACCCTCGGCACTATAACTCCTTGGGTATATACGGAAGGAGGTGTGGCAAGGGCAGAGATAACGAGCACAAAGGAAGGAACCGCTACAATCACCATCTCCTGTCTGGGCTCAACTGTTCAAGCTAAAGTTACCTTCGTTTCCGAGAAAGAACTAACATATGAGCGAAAGGGAAGAGTGGTAAAAGTCTCGGGAAATTATCTTGCTTGGTGCGCCGATGGAGGAGTCTTGGACGCTACGGGAAATGTAAATGTTTACTACAAGGGGCTTATCTTCACGGGCGATAGCTTTCAGGTAGATGCTACTTCAGCTACTTTAAAAGCGCTGGGGGAAATATGCGTGAGCAACGGGCATAAGAAGATTGAAGGAGATAGGCTGTTTTGGGATTTCACCTCCAATGAGGGAATTATGCTCATCGCAGAAGGAGAAGTAAGGGCTGTCAAGATAAAAGGTATAAACCTTGTGGAGGAACCTTTTGAAGGATATATTCCTTCCTATGCCTTTGACTTCTACGACCCAGCCGATTCTCGCGTCGTGATTCTCGCAAAGGAGGCGGAGATATTTCCCGGGGAGAAGGTCTACCTAAAGGGAACTTCTACCTTCATAGGAGGCAGTAAAGTTTTTTCCCTCCCATATCAGTTAATAAGGTTTTCCACTTATGGTGATTATACTCAGCAGATGTTGAGTTGGGGAACGAGCGGTATAGCTCTTGATTTTCCCTTTTATTTTGCCCTAAAAGAGAATTATACAGGTGCTCTTCATCTCCGGTATGCGAATGCAAGTGGTATAGATGTATACACGAGGCGGCAAGGATGGAATTTGGCGCTTGACCAGCAATATGAACTAAATAATGCAAGGGGAGGAATTGTTTTTGAGCAGGGGGAGGGAGGAGATTGGGGAGCTACCTGGTCTCATCAGCACATCTTCCCCGATAAGCTCTTTACTAACCTCTATCTTGATTACCTCGCAAGAGGAGATAGGTATAGCAGAGTTTCCATAAGGAAAGAATGGTCTTCCGCTAACTTAATCTACAACATCTATCAAAGGAAATACGGGATTTACGAGAAAGAAGGGCAGGATATATCACTTAGGATACGTCCGTTGAAATTGGGGATGTCTTCGCTTGGAATAGTAGGGAGGGTATATAAGTGGGATTGGTTGGGAAAGGAGCTCTTTGTCCAATGGCTTTCTCCTTCAATTATGATTGGGAAAAACAGGTTGGACCTTTCACTGGAGGGAGGTTATCAATGGGGGAAGGAGGACAAGGGACTTTATACATTTAACGCCTATTTAGGAAGGGAGCTCAAGGGGTGGGGGAACTTGAGCATTACCTATTCAAAGTTCAATGCTACGAGGTATGGAAGTCAGGGAGGCGAGAATTTGGGGCTTAATCTACTCTTCAGGAGAGGCAAATGGTCAGGTTATTTCTACATAAACAACAGTTTGGAAGACAATAGCAAGTTCAGCTACGGAAACTTATCTTACTCTTTCTCTCATCAATGGGGTCTTCAGCTTCGTTCTTATTTTTATAAACTTGGTCCCTATGACTTTTCAGATTTACAATATATCCTTTCAAAGTCCATTGGAGAAAGGGAGATATATCTTTATTGGTCCAAACGAGATAAAAAATTTGGTTTGGAAATATCTCAAGGTGGATTTTAAAAATAAAAAATTGCTTGACCATTGAATAATATGTATGTAGAATTCTAAAAAACTTTTATTAGGGGGTCTGATATTTATGAAGAAGCTGATGTTCTTGTTGCTTGTAGTATTGTTCATGGCTGGCATTGCCTACAGCCAGCAGGCAGTCTATTTTGATGTCGGTACGGCCAGGTTGCTCGGCATCGGCAGTGCCTCAATAGCGGTGACTGATGATGTAAGCGCCGCTATATGGAACCCGGCTATTATTGGGGCTATTACGGAGACACAGACGAGTTTCACTACTGCCGCAAAGGCGAAAGATGCGAAACTTTATATGCTATCCTTTATCGCTCCGAGCAGAGGTCCAAGCGAGTTCGCTGGCGCTCTTTCCTACTGGAATGGCAGAAGAGACGATACCCGGGAGGAAGAAACCGACATAGTGTACACCGTGTCCCAGAAGCTTGGGGAAGGTTTCTATCTTGGCGGCAATATAAGAAGCAAAAGGGCGGACATTGCTGGCACCGGTGATAACGCCTGGGCGGTTGATATCGGTCTGATAAACCAAGTATCGCCCCAATTAACTATCGGGCTATCATATCTCAACGTAACTTCTCCTTCCCTCCAGCTCCCGGGCGGTGCTTCCCCCTTGCTCCCAATTAAACCCACAATGAATATCGGATTTGCCCTACGCCCCAATGAAGCAACCCTATTAGCTATTGACTTGTTCAATATCACAAGAGAAAAGGGGAATTTCCCCACTGATAAAGTGCAGATAAGAGGCGGAATAGAGAGGAAGCTCAACGACTACCTAACTGTGAGGTTTGGCTGGCTTCATAAAAACGCTACGCTTGGATTGGGGATAAAATACAATATGATAAAAATAGATTATGGCTGGCTAATCGCCAGGCATGAAAGGGCCGACCTTCATCTGATAAGCCTATCATCATCTTTCTAAAAACTTAAATCATAAAGAATTAAAAGACAGGGGGAAGGATAAACCCTTTCCCCTGTCTTTTCTTTTTGAAACTGGCTTATTTCCAAGCTTTTTATCATTTCCTAATTTTTAAAATCAAAGTTGGGTGGGCAGATTGCCGACATCGGCAATCTGCCCACCCATATTATGCTCCTCTTATTAACTCGCTACTGTCTGCCTGGTCCAAACTGACCACCGCC